>CAZLPK010000037.1:0-21106 GCA_964561375.1 uncultured Novosphingobium sp. | reverse complement strand
CGAAATTATCGCCGCCGTCAGGCGCGGGCACCAAACGTTGGAATCAATCCACTAGCTTAACCGGGGACCGCGTGCGGCGAAGTTCCTGCTAGCCGGCCAGCGATCCCCGCTTGTGCGGGGATGACGTGGAAGGGCTAGGCGCTAAGCACTTTTGCAATCGACACGAATTCGCTGACGGTCAGCGTTTCTGCGCGGCGCTGCGGGTCGATGCCAAGCTGATCGAGCGCACCAAGCGCGCCGGGCAGGCCTTTCAGGCTCTGCCGCAGCATCTTGCGGCGCTGGCCAAAGGCGGCTTCGGTCACGCGTTCCAGCATGCGCGCGGAAACGCCTTCCGGCATGTCGGCAGGGGTCACGTGAACTACCGCGCTCATCACTTTCGGAGGCGGGGTGAAGGCGCTGCGGTGGACCTTCATCGCGATCTTGGCGTGAGAGCGCCACTGCGCCAGCACGGCAAGGCGGCCAAAGGCATCGCTGCCGCTTTCAGCCACGATCCGCTGCGCCACTTCAAGCTGGAACATCAGGGTGAGCGAAGCCCACTGCGGCGGCCAGTCCTGTCCGGAAAGCCAGCCCGTGAACAGCGCAGTGCCAACATTGTAGGGCAGGTTGGCCACCACGTGGAACGGCCCTTCAAGGCCGTGATCGACCTTGGTCGCGTCGCCTTCGATCACCCGTAGCTGGCCCGGAAAAGCCTCGGCCAATTCAGCCAGAGCGGGCATGCAGCGACGGTCCATTTCGATGGCCGTCACTTTCGCCCCGGCGCGCAGCAGGGCGCGGGTCAGGCCGCCGGGGCCGGGGCCTACTTCCAGTACCTGCTGATCCTTCAGCTTGCCCGGAATTGCGGCAATCCGGTCCAGCAACTGTTCGTCGAACAGGAAGTTCTGGCCCAGCGCCTTGCTGGCGAAGAGGCCATGGCGGTTGATGACTTCGCGCAGCGGCGGGAGCTCAGTCATCGAGCAGGCCCTGACGGCGCAGCGCGCATTCCCCGGCCATGCGGATTGCGGCGATCATCGCACCTGGATCGGCCTGTCCGGTGCCGGCAATGGCAAAGGCCGTGCCGTGATCCGGACTGGTGCGGATGATCGGTAGGCCTAGCGTGACGTTGACACCTTGGTCAAAATCGAGCGCCTTCAGCGGGATCAGTGCCTGATCGTGGTACATGCACAGCGCCACGTCATAGGTTTCCCGCGCCCGCGCCGTGAACATGGCATCGGGCGGGAAGGGCCCGGTTACGTTCAGCCCTTCGGCGCGCAAGGCGTCAATCGCTGGCCGGATGATCCGCGCTTCCTCGTCCCCCATGCGGCCTTCTTCGCCAGCGTGGGGGTTTAGCCCGGCAATGGCGATACGCGGCTGGGCAATGCCGAAATCGCGGGTGAGGGCGATGGCCGTGGTTCGCGCCTTGCGCTCGATCAGGGCAGAGGTCAGTTGCTTCGGCACGTCCGCCAGCGCGATGTGCACGGTGATCGGCACGGCGCGCAGGTTTGGACCTGCCAGCATCATCACGGCATCAGTGGGAGCGTAGCCGCAGGCATAGGCGACAAATTCGGTCTGCCCCGGATGATCAAAGCCGACTTCGGCCAGACGCGCCTTGGAAACCGGGCCAGTGACAATGCCGGAGACTTCGCCTGACCGAGCAAGGCCCGTTGCTTCTTGCAGGCTGGCCAGCGCGAGTTCCGCTCCCGCCCGGCTGGGCGCACCGGGTGTATATTCACCGTCTGCACCGTCCAGAGCGGGAAGGGCGTAGGCAAAGCATTCCGCCGCCTCGTTGGGGTGGAACACCTGCCGCACCGGTACGTTCAAACCGCGCCGCTCTGCCGCCGCGCGCAGCACATCCGGCCCACCGGCGACGACGAACGGCAGCAGTTCGTTACTGTCGCGCGCAGCCCAGGCCGCGGCGATCAGTTCTGGCCCGACGCCGGCCGGGTCGCCCAGCGAAATCGCGAGCGGCGCCCCTTCCACCGTCAAAGCCTTAGTTACCGTAGTCGATCACCGCGTCGCGGCGAAGGTCGCGCAGATAGGCCTGGGCGCGGCGGTTGACGCGTTCGTCTTCCAGCTGCGACTGGACCTCGTCAAAGTTCGGCGCGTTGCCAGCCTTGGGATCATCGCGGCCGCACAGCATCAGCACGCGCACGCCGTCCTGAATCGAGCCGAAGGGCGGGGTGGTTTCGCCCAACTGGAGGTTCAGCACCAGTTCCTGCAGCGGCCCGGGCAGGTCGCGGGCCTTGATCGTTTCATTGTTGACCACTTCGGCGCCAAGCTGGGCTGCGACTTCATCGGCAGCCGCGCAGCCCTTGGCCTCGCGGATCTTCGCGGCAAAGCCTTGCGCGCGGGCAGTGGCCTGCGCCTCGGTCGTGCCGGGGGCAAACGAAATGGCGATCTGCTTGAGGTTCAGCGTCGCATCGCGCGGATCGGCGGTCAGCACCTTGCGCTTGTCGATCAGCAGCATGATCGAGAAGCCGCCGCGAACCTCGATCGGTCCGGCCAGCTGACCGGACTGAAGGCCCTGGATTGTCTGGTCGAGTTCCGGCGGCAGAACCCCGGAGCGAATCCAGCCAAGATCGCCGCCGACCGATGCGGTCGATGCTTCCGAGAACTGGCGGGCATAGCCGACGAAGCTGGCGCCCTTTTGCAGCTGTTCCACGATCTTCATCGCGTTCTGCAGCACGGCATCGCGGTTTTCGCTGGTGGCCGAGAGGAAGATTTCGCCAACGCGGAATTCGTCGCTGCCGCGTGCGGCTTCCTGCCGGGTGATCGTTTCGCGCACTTCGTCTTCCGAGACGTTGACGAAAGGCGTGACGTTGCGGCGCAGCAGACGCTGCCACGACAATTCGCCGCGAATCTGACGCTTGAGCGAATTGGACGAGGAACCGATCCGGTTCAGGTAAGCGTCCAGCGCCTTGGGGTCCTGGCCAAAGTTCTGGCGGGCGATCCGTTCGTAGCTGGCGTCAATTTCGCCATCTTCAACGGTCATGTCCTGCGCGCGCGCTTCCTGGATCTGGAGCGATTCGTCCATCAGGTTGCGCAGCACCTGCTGGCGCAGACGGCCCAGTTCTTCCTCGCCAATCTTGCCGCCGCTGGCTGAAACAATCAGGGCAACACGCTGGTCGATGTCGGTGCCGGTGATCACTTCACCGTTGATGATCACCGTGGCGGTGCGGTGGTTCGGATCGTTCTTGCCAAAGATGACCGGATTGGCCGGAAGGTCAAAGCCGCCCTGCGAAGCCTGCGGCGCACCGGCGCTTTGCGCAGAAGCTGCCATTGGCGCCAACATGGCAAAGGCGGCTGCGGACAAGGCAATGCTGTGAAGGCGGGTAGGGCGGAAGCGCAAGGGGCGTGTCACCGTGTCAAATTCCCAATTTCGACGCACCACGAGCGCGCCAGATTTGCCAGACCATTGCCGGAACACGGCTTAACCTTGGCTGAGCAAGGGCGGATAGCCTGTTTGCCCCAGTGTGCCAATCCTAAGGCCGGCCAGCGTTGGTTAAAATCCAAGGTTCTTCACTGCTAAGTTGATCTGGTAGGTATTGCCCTTTTCCGCGTCACCGGTCTGGACATAGTCGCGTCGCCAGGTGAAATTGATTTCAAGGCAATCGTCTTCATAGGCAATGCCAAGCCGGGTGCGGATTGGCTGGAAACCATCGGCATCGACGATGCTGGGGTCTTCGTTCTTGCCGGTCAGGTTGAACACGCCCGATCCGAACAGCGACCAGTTGCGCGCCACGCCAAGGCGGCCGGCAAGGCGCAGTTCCTCGCGGTCCTTGAGGTCCTCGATGCCGCCGCCGACCTTGCGGTCAAGCCGCAGATAGCCTGCTTCGAGATAGGTCCCCTGGGTGCCGATCGCCGCGTCGAATTCGTTGCGGCGAACAGCCAGGTTGTCCTTGTCGAGCCGGAAGCGATGGGTCAGTTTGACGAAGTCCTTGAACCGTACCTCGGTCCGGCCGACGATGTCGGAAGTACGCTGCGACAGGCCGGTTCCGTCGGGGAGCAGGGTGGGTTTGCTCGACAGGCGGTAGGACTGGCCGACAGTGGAATTGATCCGCAGGCCCGGACGTTCGAACTGCCAGTCAATGCCATAGGTAAAGCGCACCCCGTCCTCGATCCGGTCATATCCGGGAAAGCGGTTGAGGGCGAAGAGGTTGGAATCCTCAAGGTCGATCGAGCGGGCATCCTCGTTCGGGATTTGCAGGTTCTTCAGCTTTGGCGTGGCGACAACCTGAAAGCGCGGTGTCAGCACTTGCGTTCCGCCAAGGAATCCGCCGACCAGCGGCCATTTGAAGTCCACCGCAGCAGCGGCGACCGCGCGGTACTGCCAGCCCGGATTACCGCGATAGGGCAGGGTGTCGGTCAGCGCGTTTTCATCGGAGTGGTACACGTCACCCCGGCCAAGGGCGGTAACGGTCACTTCCTGGCCCCACGGAGTCAGGCGGCGCAGGTCCCACTGGGCACTGGCAAAGGCGCGCTGGGTATCCTGCCCGGCATTGCGGGCAATCGCCAGACTGTTGGCCTGCAATTGCAGCCGTCCGCCCAGCAGAGGATCGATAAAGCGACGGCGGTAGTCGATTTCCGGAATCGCGAAGGGGACCTGGCCCTGCACGTCGTTGACCCGCAGCGTCTGCGTTGCCCAGCCTGCCAGCGAAAAATAGCTATCGTCGTCAATCCGTTCCAGCTGCGCGGATGAGCGCAACCGGTCGTCGCGGCTGATGTCATAGCGGCGCAGGAAAGTCCGGTCGGATGCGACGCGGCCCGAAAATGTCACGCTCCAGTTCGGGTCGAACTGATAGCGGCCATTGGTGAAGAGATAGCCGCGAAAGTCCGACTGGCTTGATGCGTTGGGTGCGCCCACCGGAATTCGGCTCGACCGGGTGATGTAGCCAGTCGCCTGCAAGGCACCGTGGGTGGTCAACTGGCGGTACTGCGCCGAAATCATCGGCGGTGCTTCGGTGAACAGGTAGCCGGTCACCGCCACGTCGCGGTTGTCGGCAAGCCGCTGATACCAGGTTTCGGAAATCTGGACGCCGTTGGAAGCAGAGAACTGGAAGTTCGGGATCAGCAGGCCGGAAATCGGCCGAACGTCCGTTGCAACCATCAGTCCTGGCAATGGCATCAGGCGCAGGCCGAAAATCTCCGCCCGGGCCCCTTCGAAGCGCAAGGTCTTGCGATCCGGATCGTAGATCACCCGGCGCGCGGTGATGCGCCAGCTGGGGGTGCGGGGGCAGCCCTTGTCATCCTCTACCGCACAGGCGCTGTAGGCGGCATTGTGCAGCAGGACCTTCCCGTCCTCGATCCGCTCACCCCGGACGGCGGCAAGACGGCCCCCTTCACGCAGGGCGAGTAGCATGTTTTCCATCGCCCCGGCGCGCAATTCGTCGCTCAGCTCCAGACGATCGGTGAACAGCTGGTTGCCGTCGGCGTCAACGAAGCGGATATTGCCTGTAGCGACGATTTGCCCGGTCTTGCGGTCCCAGGTCAGCTGGTCGGCGCGGACCGACTGGCCATCGCGGCGCAGAACGACATTGCCGAATACCGCAAGGCTATCGGCGTTGTCGTCATAGCTGGCGCCGTCGGCCTCAAACTGGATGTCGTCCTGCGCCGATGGCGTGGCCGGCCCCTCGGCAATCGGCTCTTGGTCTTGTGCCTGCGCATGGGCGGCAAGCGGGCAGCCAAATGCGGCCAGGGCCAGCGCGGCGGCACCGGTGCGGACCGAAATCAGACAGGCGGAGTGTTGCGGCAAATCAGGCCGCCAAGGCAGGAGCATGGCTTGCCTATCGCACCGCCCGCGCTTAACTGCAATCCACGCAAACAATCTACGGCCACGCTTTGCCGCAGCACTGGGCTTTTCCCTTGGGAGCAACCATGAATATTGAATTCGTTTCCGGACCCCTCGTGCCCACGACCAGCCCGATCGCCTATGTGATCGATCAGGACGCCCTGCCGGCCAGCCTTGAAGCTGTCGTGACCGAAGGGGCCAAGGCCAGCCGTTTTTCCGGCAAGGCCGGGCAGCTGCATGAAACCTTCGTCAGCCGCGATGGCGCAGTGGTGCGCCTTGCCCTGGCCGGCGCCGGTGAGGCAGGCGGCAAGGACCGCTCTGCCGCGCTGGAAAAGGCTGGTGCGGCGATTACGGCCAAGTATCTCGCTTCGGGCGAGCAGGCCGTGACCATCGACTTTACCGGCACCAAGCTGACTGCCCGCGATGTCGCTTCGGTCCTGCTCGGCGCGCGGCTGCGCGGCTGGCGGTATGACAATTACCGTACCAAGCTGACCGACGAACAGAAGGTCAGCCTGAAGACGATCAAGGTCGCTGGCGCACCGGAAGGGGCGGAAGCGGCTTGGGAAATCGAAGCGGCGCTGGCTGACGGGATCGAATTTACCCGCGAACTCGTCACCGAACCGGCCAATGTGCTCTATCCGGAAAGCTTCGTCGCGCGGGCCAAGGCCCGACTGGAAGGCGCTGGCGTAACCGTTCGCGCGCTCGACGAGACCGAAATGGCCGCGCTTGGCATGGGTGCGCTGCTGGGCGTGGCGCAGGGTTCGGTGCGCAAGCCGCGCCTGCTGGTGATGGAATGGAATGGCGGCAAGCCCAGCGAAAAGCCGACTGCTTTCGTTGGCAAGGGCGTCACTTTCGATACCGGCGGCATCAGCCTCAAGCCGCCTGCCGGCATGGAAGACATGAAGTGGGACATGGGCGGCGCCGGTGCCGTGACGGGTGCGATGCTCGCCATTGCCAAGCGCAAGGCCAAGGCCAATGTCGTCGCGGTCTGCGGTCTGGTTGAAAACATGCCCGATGGTAACGCCCAGCGCCCTGGCGACGTGGTCACCACCATGTCGGGCCAGACGGTCGAAGTGATCAACACCGATGCCGAAGGGCGCCTGGTGCTGTGCGATGCGATCACCTGGACGCAAAAGGAATTCAGCCCCGCCGCAGTGATCGACCTTGCCACTCTGACCGGCGCGATGATCATCTCGCTGGGCCACGAACATGGCGGCATCTTCTCGAACGATGACGATCTGGCCGACAAGCTGGTCGCCGCTGGCAAGACCTCGGGTGACAAGCTGTGGCGTTTCCCGCTCGGCCCGGCCTATGACAAGCTGATCAACTCGCCGATTGCCGACATGAAGAACGTCGGCCCGCGTGAGGCCGGCTCGATCACGGCGGCGCAGTTTATCCAGCGCTATGTCGACAAGGGTACGCCGTGGGCGCACCTCGACATCGCGGGTATGGTCTGGTCGAACAAGCCGGGGCAGACCTGGGACAAGGGCGCAACCGGCTATGGCGTGCGCGTGCTGGACCGCTTCGTGCGGGACAACCTCGAACCGTGATCGCTCATTTTCGTCATTGCGAGCGAAGCGAGGCAATTCAGGGCTGTTTTGACATCCGCTGGATTGCTTCGTCGCTTTCCTCCTCGCAGTGACGAAGGGTAATCGCTGATGCGCGTCGATTTCTACCAGCTGAGCCAGACCCCTGTCGAAGGCGCCTTGCCGCAGCTTGCGGCCAAGATGCGCGATACCGGGGCGCGCGTGCTGGTCGTATCGGCAGACGAGGCGCAACGCACCCTGATCAGCGACGCGCTGTGGGCGGTGAAGGCTGATTTCCTCGCCCATGCACCGGCTGGCGGCCCGCACGATGCGCGTCAGCCGATCCTGCTCTCGGACAGTCTGGACAAGCCGAACGGCGCGACCTTCCTGGCCCTGGCCGACGGGGTCTGGCGGGAAGGGGCGGAACAGTTCGAACGGGTTTTCCTGCTGTTCGACGGTTCTACCATCGAAGGCGCCCGGGCCACCTGGCGCAGCCTTGACGGGCGCGAGGGGATGGAGCGGCACTATTGGCGCCAGCTTGCCCCGGGCAAGTGGGAAAAGGCGGGATGACGGCAAAGGCCTGGGTGCCGACCGGGCCGCGAGTTCTTGCAGTGCAGCATTTTCCCGGCTAGTGGCGCGCCACATTCAAAACCAATAATTCGCAAGGACGAACACCATGGCGGTTACCCGCACCTTTTCGATCATCAAGCCCGACGCCACCCGTCGTAACCTGACCGGCGCGGTCACCAAGATGCTGGAAGAAGCCGGCCTGCGTGTCGTCGCCAGCAAGCGCATCCACATGACCCGCGAACAGGCCGAAGGCTTCTACGCAGTGCACAAGGAACGCCCCTTCTTCGGCGAACTGTGCGATTTCATGATGAGCGAGCCGGTCGTCGTTCAGGTGCTGGAAGGCGAAGACGCCGTTGCCCGCAACCGCGAAGTGATGGGCGCCACCAACCCGGCTGACGCCGCCGAAGGCACCATCCGCAAGACCCATGCCCTGTCGATCGGTGAAAACACCGTCCACGGCTCCGACAGTGAAGAGAACGCTGCGATCGAGATCGCCTTCTTCTTCAAGCCGGAAGAAATCGTCGGCTGATTTGCCGCCGAACGATGCGGAAAAGGGGCCGTCACCACAATGGCGGCCTTTTTTCTTGGCATTTTGACCAAGCGCAACGCTCTTGTCACAAGACTGGGGGAGATTGCGTTCAAGTCCAGAAGAAGAAAGGCGTTTTTGATGTCGAATACCCCGCACGAGTTGGCCGCCGAGTTTCCTGACGACCACGCGTTGCTCCACGAACTGAAGCTGACTGACCGTCACTTTGTCACGCTGGCTGAGCGTTATCACGAAGTGAATGGCGAGCTTCACCGCATCGAAGCGCAAGTCGAAACGCCCTCGGACGAATATACCGAGACGCTGAAGAAGAAGCGCCTTGCTCTGATCGACGAGATCGCTGGCATCCTGGCGAAGGCCAAGGCTGCCGCCTGATCGCCAGGCGCGTAAAAGCAGAAGGGCCGCTGGAGCGGTCCAGCGGCCCTTTTCCTTTGCCGCAACTATGCCTATCCTCTGTCCAAAGAGGAGAGCATTCGATGAAAGGCATGGGCGGAGAGGGCGACGACTGCCCGTTCGCATTCAATTTCGATCCGGCGACTTTCAAGGTCGGCGATACGGTCAGCTACCGCGTCACCACCATGGAAGACTGGCCCTTTGTAGGCACTCTGCTGGAAGTGCATGAAGATCACGTGGTGATCAGCCCCGGCCCGACCGAGCCCGACGCGCGCTATCGCGGCACCCGCGAGGCACGGCCCGTGGTGGAGGGTAGTGAGGTAACCTGAGAGGAAAATCCGTCATCCCCGCGAAAGCGGGGATCGCCAGCCGCCAGGAAAGTGCTTGATAGTGAGCGGTCCCCGGTCAAGCCGGTGACGACGGCAATTACTGGCCGCTCCGCAGGAGCAGCGTACTTGGAAAGCCTAAGCCCCCGAAACCAGCCTTGCCAGACAGCGTGAATAGAGCTGGTGTTCCGCAATCAGCACGCGGGCGGCAAGGCTGTCTGCCGTGTCCCCCGCCACAATCGCAACCGGCGTCTGGCCAAGGATCGGGCCATCGTCCAGTTCTGCGGTGACGAGGTGTACGGTGCAGCCGCCATGGCTGTCACCAGCTTCCAGCGCGCGGTCGTGGGTGTGAAGGCCCTTGTACTTGGGCAGCAGCGAGGGGTGGATATTGACCATCCGGCCCTGCCAGCCACCGACGAATTCCGGCGTCAGGATGCGCATATAGCCAGCCAGCGCGACATATTCCGCACCGCTGGCCCGGATCGCGGCGTCCATCGCCATGTCGTGATCGAGCCGCGCCATGCCCTTGTGGGGCAGGGCAAAGGTTGGCACGCCTTCCGCTTCGGCCAGTTTCAGGCCGCCCGCATCGGGATTGTTCGAGGCGACCAGCACGATCTGGTACGGACAATCCGCCGCGCGGCTGGCATAAAGCAGCGCGGCCATATTGGTTCCGCTACCGGAAATCAGGACAGCAACCTTCGCACGTTCAGGCAAGGTGGCTGGCCTCCCAGTTTTCGCGTGCCGACCACACTTCCGCCGCGCCCTGCACGGTGCAGCCGCGCGCGCCCGGTTCGATTGCGCCGATCACGTGAACGGTCTCGCCCGCTGCGGTCAGGTCAGCCTGAACGCCAGCGGCTTCGTCTGCACTGACGGCCAGCACCATGCCGATGCCGCAGTTGAAAGTGCGGGCCATTTCGGCCGGTTCGATATTCCCCTGGGCCTGCAGGAAGGCCATCAGGCGCGGCTGATCCCATGCACCAGCATCAATCCGGGCGTGGAGGCCCTCGGGCAGGACGCGGGGGACATTTTCCAAAAGGCCGCCGCCCGTAATGTGGGCGAGGGCGTGAATGCGGCCTGTGCGGATCAGCGGCAGCAGGCTCTTCACATAGATTCGGGTCGGCTCGATCAGGTGATCGATCAGCAGGCGGTCCGGATCGAACAGGGCCGGGCGGTCCAGCTTCCAGCCCTTGTCTTCAGCCAGACGGCGGACCAGCGAATAGCCGTTGGAGTGGACGCCGGAGCTGGCAAGGCCGAGCA
Source organism: uncultured Novosphingobium sp. (assembly GCA_964561375.1). GTDB lineage: Bacteria > Pseudomonadota > Alphaproteobacteria > Sphingomonadales > Sphingomonadaceae > Novosphingobium. The sequence continues at coordinate 10,726 of CAZLPK010000037.1, read as the reverse complement.
GGACATCGCCTGCGGCCACCTTGTCCCCGGTCAATTGCTCGCCGCGCTCAACCGCGCCGACGCAGAAACCGGCGAGGTCATAGTCGCCGGGGGCATACATCCCGGGCATTTCCGCCGTTTCGCCGCCAATCAGCGCGCAGCCGGCCAGCTTGCAGCCGTCGGCAATGCCCGCAACCACGCGCTCGGCAATACCGTTTTCCAGCTTGCCCGTGGCGAAGTAGTCTAGGAACAGGAGCGGCTCTGCGCCCTGAACGATCAGGTCGTTGACGCACATTGCAACTAGGTCGATCCCGATCTGGTCGTGGCGATCGCAATCAATCGCCAGTTTGACCTTGGTGCCGACGCCATCGTTGGCGGCAACCAGCAGCGGATCGGTATAGCCCGCCGCCTGCAGGTCAAAGAACCCGCCGAAGCCGCCCAGTTCAGGATCGGCACCGGGTCGCGCGGTGGCGCGGGCGAGTGGAGCGATTGCCTTTACCAAGGCATTTCCGGCTGCGATCGAGACGCCAGCCTGCTCGTAGCTGTAAGACTTTTCAGACATCCAGAGCCGCCTAACGCTTTCCTGCTTGGATTTCCATGAGTGATTAGGCAAAAGGCGCGTGGTTTTCCCCGATGGCTGTCGTTTTGTCCCCTCTTCGCCTGCGCTTTAGCCGCCTTGGCCCTGCCGCAACCCTGTTCAGCGGGGCCGGTATCGTGCTGGCTGCGGCGCTTGGCGCCCTTGGTGTCGAGCGCCTGATCGCCCAGATCGAGGCGGATCGCGGGATCATTCCGGTCGCCAGCACTTCGGACATCGAAATCGCCGGGATCGAAGTGAACGCCACTGGCAAGAATGCCGAAGATGCGCGGCTGAACGGCTGGCAAGAGGCCGCGCGCAAGGCCTGGGCCAAGGCGGGCGGCCCCACCATTGCCGATGGCCAGCTGCAATCCATGGTCGGCGCCGTGGTGATCGAGCGCGAACAGCTTGGTCCGCGCCGTTATATCGCGACTCTGACGGTCGTGTTTGACCGCGCCCGCGCCGGACAGTTCATTGGAGGCGCGACCGGGCAAAGCGGAGTCGCGCGCTCGGCACCGCTGCTTATCGTCCCGGTGCTTCATTCGGGCGGCGTTGCGCAGGTTTATGAAATCAAGGGCCCGTGGCAGCGCGCCTGGGCCGAGTTTCGCACTGGGGCCAGCCCGGTCGACTATGTCCGCCCGGTTGGGTCCGGGGGTGATTCGCTGCTGATCACGGCAGGCCAGCCGACCCGGCGCAGCCGCGCCTGGTGGCGCAATCTGCTCAACCAGTTCGGTGCGGCTGACGTGATCATGCCCGAGGCACGGTTGGAGCGGCAATGGCCGGGCGGTCCGGTGCGGGGCACTTTCACCGCGCGCTATGGCCCGGACAATACGTTCCTTGAAAGCTTTACGCTGACCGCCAATGACGAGGCGGGCCTGCCCAAGATGCTGGCCGACGCCGTGGCGCGGATGGACCAGATCTACACCCGCGCGCTGGCCGACGGACGGTTGAAGCCTGATCCGACCCTGAACATGAGCCAGGGTATCGACCCTGCTCTGGCCGCATTGATTGCGGCGGGGCAAACGGCAGAGCCAGCCGCTTCGCCCGATGCCTCTGCCACGCCGACCGCAGCGCCCAGCGCAGCGCCGGTCGAAGTGCGCACCTTCACCGTCCAGTTCGCCTCGCCCGATGCGGCGGCGGTGGATGCCGCGCTGGGGGCCGTACGCGGCTCTGCGGGGGTCAAGGGTGCGGCGACGACCAGTCTTGCCATGGGCGGAACCTCGGTCATGCGCGTGACGTTCGAGGGTGATCTCAACGCCTTGGCCGATGCGCTGCGGGCGCGCGGCTATCGCGTTACGGTTGGCAACAACGCGCTGTCGATCCGCCGCTAGGATGAGCCAGATCGTTCTTCCGCTGCACGTCGGCAACGGCGCGCCCAGCCGGATCGTGGTCGGCAATGCCAACCGCGCGGCGATCGAGGCGCTTGGCGTGGCGCATAGCTGGCCCTTTCGCACTGCGATCCTGTTTGGTCCGCCGCGCTCTGGCAAGTCGCTGATTGCGCGCTGGTTTGCTGAAAGCGGCGCGGGCGAAGCAATCGACGATGCCGAGAAGATGGACGAAACCGCACTGTTCCACCGCTGGAACCGCGCGCAGGAAAGCGGCACGCCGCTGTTGCTGACCGTGACCGGCGGGGAAGGGGAGTGGCGGATCGCGCTGCCCGATCTGGCCTCTCGTCTCGGTGCCGCGCTACACTTGCAGATTGGCACTCCGGATGACGAGATGCTGAGCGAACTGATCCTGCTTCACGCCGAACAGCGCGGGCTGGCTCTGGGGCCTGATGCCGCAGCTTACCTTGTCCCGCGGACCGAGCGTTCCCATATGGGGGTGGAGCAGCTGGTGGCGGCGATTGACCGCATCAGTCTGGAACGCAAGGCGCCGCCGACCCAGGGAATCTGGCGCGACGCGCTCGACGAAGTGCTTGGTCCGGGTGAGCCGCGCTTGCTTTAACGGACCGTTTGGGGGACAATGCCAAGGATGCTGGAAGACCTCACCCGCTATCTGGATTCGGTGGTCGCCCGCGACCCCAGCCCGCGCTCGCGCTGGGAAGTGCTGATGTATCCGGGTGTATGGGCGCTTGGCCTGCACCGGGTGGCGCACTGGCTGTTTGAAGCGCAGCTGTTTCTCCTCGCCCGGTTGGTCAACACGTTCAGCCGCTTCATGACCGCGATCGACATTCATCCGGGGGCGAAGATCGGGCGCAATTTCTTCATCGACCATGGCTTTGTCGTGATCGGCGAAACGGCCGAGATCGGCGACAACGTTACCATGTATCAGGGCAGCACGCTGGGCGGGACGAACCCGACCAACGGGCAGGGTGGCAAACGCCATCCGACTATCGGTGACAATGTGATCATCAGCCTGGGCGCTGCGATCCTGGGCCCGATCCATGTCGGAGCCGGGGCGCGCGTCGGCGCCAATGCGGTTGTGACCAAGGACGTGCCGGAAGGTGCAACCATGGTCGGCATTCCCGCAAAGCCGACACTGGTTGAGGTAAAGCCCGAAACGCAGAGCTTCGTGCCTTATGGCACCCCGTGCAGCGAACGCTTCGATCCGGCGACGCAAAAGCTGGAAATCCTGCAGTGCGAAATCCAGATCTTGCAAAAGCGGCTGGCCGAGCTGTTGGAAGAGCGTGAGGCGGAAAAGGCAGCGCGCAAGGGCAAGACGGCTTGAGCGGAACGATTACACCCTTTCCCCTCCACGCGGTGCGGCCCGCGCAGGTGGGGTTTACCCGCGAAGAACTGCAGCGCATCCTCGATCTTTACGGCCGCATGGTTTCGGCTGGCGAGTGGCGCGACTATGCGATGGATTTTGACCGCGACGCAGCAGTCTTCTCCGCCTTCCGCCGCGCGGCGGACGTCCGATTGCCCGGATCGAAAAACGCCCCGCGCTCCGCTCCAAGCAGGGCATGTGGGCCTTGGTCGGCGAAGCAGGCCAAGTGCTGAAGCGCGGCCACGAACTGCCAAGCGTCCTCTCCCCGCTGGAGCGCAAGCTGCTCAAGATCGTGGATTGAAGGCTACAGGCCGAGATCAGCGCTTTATCCAAGTGGCGCGCCAGCAAGCAACCGTAAGGCCTCAATCAGGCCAAGTCCAAAGTTCAAACTATTCGGGAAGAGGGTTCCACCCGGGAACCCTTGGCTGGGGCGGCAGGATTCGAACCTGCGAATGCCGGTACCAAAAACCGGTGCCTTACCACTTGGCGACGCCCCAGCGGGAACGCGGCCTATAGAAAGGCCGCGCGGGGTTGGGAAGGGGTAATGTTATGCCGGATCGTCGTTTTCAACCTTGTCGAAGTCCGCAGGCGAATGACGCTCGGGCATCTTGGCTGTGTTGACGATGCGGCCGCGTTGCACGGCGGGGCGGGCCTTGATCTCTTCGACCCAGCGGCCAACCGCCTCATACTGTTCCAGCTGCAGGAATTCGCGCGAGTTGCCGTAGGCATTGCCCGCGTAAAGATTGCCCAGCCACGGGAAGGCGGCCATGTCGGCAATCGAGTATTCGTCACCGCCCAGGAAGCGGGTTTCCTGCAAGCGGTTGTTGGCTACGTCGAACAGGCGCTTGGTTTCCATCGCATAGCGGTTGATCGCATATTCGATCTTCACCGGGGCATAGTGGTAGAAGTGACCATAACCGCCGCCGATGAACGGGGCGCTGCCCATCTGCCACATCAGCCAGCAGATCACTTCGGTGCGGCCAGCGAGGTCTTGCGGGATGAAGGCGCGGAACTTGTCGGCCAGATGCAGCAGCATGGCCCCGCTTTCGAACAGGCGGATCGGCTTGTCCCCGCTGCGGTCCAGCATGGCGGGAATCTTGCTGTTGGGATTGAGCGCGACAAAGCCCGAACCGAACTGGTCGCCCTGGCCGATGTTGATCATCCAGGCGTCATATTCCGCGCCCGCGTGACCGGCCTCCAGCAGCTCTTCGAGCATGATCGTGACCTTCTGCCCGTTGGGCGTGCCCAGCGAATAGAGCTGGAACGGATGCTCGCCCACCGGGAGCTCCTTTTCCTGCTGTGCCCCGGCAGTCGGGCGGTTGATGCTGGCAAAGGGGCCGCCATTGCCCGGTTCCCAGGTCCAGACCGGAGGAGGGGTATATTCGGCATCGGCCATGGCGTGATCCTTTATTCGTAATGGACAGGTTGCCCCATGAATGCGGGCTGCATTGGCCCTGCGCAAGGGGGCAAAAGGGGCAGGGCGTCGGTTGCCTTTGCCGGTGGAACGATTAGGGCAAGGGCCATGTCTACACGCAAGCTTGCCGCCGCGGCTCTGGCCGCGCTTACCTTCGCCGCTCCCGCCATGGCGCAGGAGCCGATCAGCGAGAGCGGACTGGTCGAAACGGTCCGCACCATGACTGGCGACTGGTTTCAGGGTCGCGCCCCCGGCACGATCGGGGAAGAGCGGACGATTGGCTACCTGATCGGTCGTTTTCAGGCTCTGGGGCTGGAACCGGGCGGGCCGGACGGGCAATGGATCCAGAAGGTGCCGTTGCTCCATACCCGGCTGGGCGCAGCGCAGCAGCTTGAACTGACGACGCCGCAGGGCGCCGTGCCACTCAAGCTGGGGACAGACATCTACCTTTCCACCCTGCGTAACCAAGCCGTGGCCAAGGTCGCCGCCGCGCCGCTGGTCTTCGTCGGCTATGGCGTGACCGCGCCAGAGCGCAAATGGGACGATTTCAAGGGTCAGGACCTCAAGGGCAAGGTTGCCGTCTTCCTGATCAACGACCCCGATTTCGAAGCCGCCAAGGGTGAGCCGGTTGCGGGCAAGTTCGGCGGCAAGACCATGACCTATTATGGCCGCTGGACCTACAAGTTCGAGGAAGCGGCCCGGCGCGGGGCCGTGGCGGCGCTGATCGTCCACGATGCCGAAGGGGTCGGCTATGGCTGGAACGTCATCACCAGCCCGGGCGGCGAGAATTATGGCCTGGTCCGCAAGGATGGCAGCCAGACCAGCCTGGCGCTGCAGGGCTGGGTCAGCCACGAACAGGGCGACCGCCTGTTTGCCAGCGCCGGTCTCGACCTCAAGAAGCTGCGCCTTGCGGCGCGCTCTGCCAAGTTCAAGCCGGTCGAGCTGAAGGGTGTGACCTTCTCTGCCGCGATCCCGAACACGCCGGAAGTCATCACCAGCTACAATGTGCTGGCCAAGCTGCCCGGCAGCCAGCGCCCGGATGAAGTCGTGATGTTCGGCGGACACTGGGATGCCTATGGCGAGGGTCAGCCGGATGCGCAGGGCCGCATCTACCGTGCCGGGGCCAATGACGATGCGCTGGGCATTGCCGCGTTGCTGGAGATTGCCCGTCAGATGAAGGCTGGCCCTACGCCGCAGCGCAGCATGGTCTTTGGCGTCTGGACTGCCGAAGAGCGCGGCTTGCTGGGGTCTGAGGCCTATGCGGTCGACCCTGTCTATCCGATGGACAAGACGGTCGCCAACCTGACCGTCGACGTGCTGCAGACCGCTGGCAAGGCGCGCGACGTGGTGCTGATCGGCAAGGGGCAGTCGAGCATGGAAGACGAACTTGCCGCCTTTGCCGCGAAGCAAGGCCGCACGGTCACGCCGGAAAATCTGCCGGAGCGCGGCCTGTTCTACCGCGCCGACCACTTCTCCTTCGCCAAGCGCGGCGTGCCGGTGCTGCTGATGATGAGCCTCGCCGGGGCTTCCGATCTGGTCGAAGGTGGCCGTGCAGGCGGGCAAGCGTGGATCGATGACTATACCGGTCGTTGCTATCACCAGGCCTGCGATGCGTGGGACAAGAACTGGAACATGGCCGGCGCAATTCAGGACATCGAACTGCTGCGCGATATTGGCTGGGATCTGGCCAATTCGAAGCGCTGGCCGGTGTGGAAGCCGGGCAGCGAATTCGCTGCGGCGCGGGGCAAGGTCGGGCAGTAAGCCTTCGAGCAGCAATCCTATCGTCGTCCCCGGCCTGACCGGGGACCGTTATCGCGCGGGCGCTTCCTTGGCCGCAAGCGATCCCCGTTTTCCCGGGGATGACGGTGAGTGTCAGGCCGCCTTTGCCAGTCCCAGTCCTTCCAGCAGGCGCGTTTGTTCGGCCTGGCTGCGATAGAGGAAGTCGCTGGGCAGGCCGAGCCGGGTGCTCGCCTGTGCCGGGGGTGAGGCCGGGTCGTGCTTGCGCTCGGCCATGCGGGCGACCAGTTTCACTGCCGCGCGGTCAATGAGGGACAGGTCGTATTCGCGCCCCAGTTCCAGTCGTTCGCGGACCAGCGGCGGCAGGATCGAAACGGCGGCGCGGGCCAGCGCCCGGTGCAGGAAGCGCGGCACGTTGGGCGCGGCTTTGCCTGACTGGATGATGTCGAGGAATTCGCGGTTGATCGGATGCGGCTCGAACCCCGGGGCGAGATTTTCCATCATGGCGAAGAAATCGGCCAGGCAATTGGGCTTGTTCTGTACGCCGTAAAGTACGGCCACGGCCTCACCTTCGCGGAAAAAGCGGTTCTGGTCCGCTTCGCTGACCGGCGCGACAAAGGTGTGATAGGCGGTCAGGAAGCCATAGGCGGCGGTGGCGCTGACCCAGTCGACCAGTTCCGGATCGGTTGCCGCATAGGGAATGCCGCCCGGCGTCTGCCCGGAAACCTTGGCGTGCATCCTGCCTACGCCCGCAATTACCCGGCGCGCGGCCTCGGCGGGGCCATAAACGCCGATCATCGCCGCATGGCCCGTGCGCTGCGAGCGCCCGATCGGATCGACCGGATAGATCGAGTGATCCCATACGCCGGAACGGATGCGGGGGTCGGCAAATTCCATCAGCACTGCCGCAACCCCGCCAATCGCCAGTGCGATCTGGTTCTTGTAGATCCGCCACGCGACCGAGCCGGGGTGGAGCAGGGCAGCGGCCCCAGCGGGTTGGCTGTAGTCAAAGGGCGGAATGGGCTTTGCGGCGGGTCTGGTCATGGGCGAAGTTGATCAAACCCTCCGGGCCATGGCAACTGACACTTGTGTTAGACGGGCCGGCTCAGCGTGGGGCTATTCACTTGGGTTAAGCCCGGACCTACACCTTCCGGCATCTGTGATAGCTGCCAGGACAGCTTTACCAGTAGACCATGTCTGATGCTGCATCTTTTGCGCGGTCGACCAGCCTTTGTGCCGAGTCGCCGTCTGAACTCGTTTCGGCCCTGCCTGAGCGCAGCACCGTGCTTGTCACCGGTGGCACCGGCTTCGTCGGCAGCCGTCTGGTCGAAGCGCTGCTGGATGGGGGGCATCACCCCATTGTGCTGTCGCGGAAACCCGGCTGTGCGGTCGTGCCTGGCAAGGTCTGGACAGTGGGCGATCTCGACACCATCCCCGGGGATGCGCGCATAGATGCTATCGTGAACCTTGCCGGAGAGCCGATCGCGAACGGTCTGTGGACTGCGGCCAAGCGTCAGCGGATCATCGCGTCGCGCATCAGCATGATCGAGGCCTGCCAAAAGCTGGCCCAGCGGCTTGTGGTGCCGCCGCAGGTCTTCATTACGGCCAGCGCCATTGGCTGGTACGGCATTCGCGGCGATGAGGCGCTGGATGAGACCAGCGACGGCGCCGATTGCTTCTCGCGCGAAGTCTGCCTTGCCATCGAGCAGGCCGCGCAGCGGGTGGAAGCAACCGGCCTGCGTACGGTTTGCCTGCGGATCGGACTGGTGCTGGACCGCGCGGGTGGAATGCTGGGCCGGATGCTGACGCCATTCCGTCTGGGCCTTGGCGGTCCCTTCGGCACGGGGCAACACTGGATGAGCTGGGTTCACCGCGATGACCTGATCCGCCTGATCGCGCACTGCATTGCCCGTCCGGACATCAGCGGGCCGGTGAATGGCACGGCGCCGGAACCTGTGCGCAACCGCGAATTTACGCGCAGTCTGGGCAAGGCGCTGCACCGTCCGGCCTTCATTCCGGTTCCGGCCCTGCCGCTCAAGCTGGCGCTGGGCCAGTTTGCTGAAGAACTGCTGCTTGGCGGGCAGCGGGTATTGCCGCGCAAGGCGGAACAAAGCGGATTTGCGTTCCACTATCCGGCACTGGACGGCGCGCTAACGGCTATTCTGGCGCAGCGCTGAACCGCTGAAAACACGTTGTCCCCCGGTTCGACCGGGGAACTATGGCGGGAAAGTGTTGGCAAAGCGGTAGTCGATCCCCGCTTTCACGGGGATGACGCAGGCCTAGCCGATGCGGTGGACCCAACCGTGATTGTCCGCTTCTTCGCCGCGCTGGATCGCCGTGAGACGCGCCTTGAGCTTGCCGGTAAGCTGACCCGGACCGCCCGTGCCGATGGTGAATTCGCCATCCTTGCCGGCAACCTTGCCGACCGGCGTAACGACTGCTGCCGTGCCGCAGGCGAAGGCTTCGAGCAGTTGGCCCGAAGCAGCGTCCGCGCGCCACTGGTCGAGGCTGTAGCGCTCCTCGCGCACTTCGATCCCTTCTTCGCGGGCAAGCTGGATCAGGCTGTCGCGGGTGATGCCGGGCAGGATCGTACCGGTCAGCGCAGGCGTGGTCAGGCTGCCATCGGCAAAGGCAAAGAACAGGTTCATGCCGCCCAGTTCCTCGATCCAGCGATGTTCTGCCGCGTCAAGGAACAGGACCTGATCGTGGCCCTTGGCAAAGGCTTCGGCGGTGGGGACCAGGCTGGCCGCATAGTTGCCGCCGCACTTGGCTGCGCCGGTGCCGCCGGGGGCCGCGCGGGTATAGTCTGAAACCCAGATCGAAACGGCCGGAGCGCCGGACTTGAAATAATTGCCGGCCGGGCTGGCGATGACGATGAACTTGTAGGCCTTGGCCGGACGCACGCCCAGGAAAGCCTCGGTCGCGATCATGAAGGGACGCAGGTAAAGCGAGCCGCCTTCCACGGTCGGGAACCATGCCTTGTCGGCGCGGACCAGTTCCTCGATCGCGCTGACGAACATTTCCTCGGGCAGTTCCGGCATGGCCAGACGGCGCGCCGAGGCGTTGAAGCGGGCGGCGTTGGCGTGTGGCCGGAACAGGGCCATCGAGCCATCGGGGTGGCGATAGGCCTTCAGTCCTTCAAAGATTTCTTGCGCATAGTGCAGGACCGAAGCAGCCGGATCGAGCGGGATCGGGCCATAGGGAGCAACGGTAGGATTGTGCCAACCGGCCTCTTCGCTCCAGTCGATCGTCACCATGTGATCGGTGAAGCGGCTGCCAAAGCCCGGATTCGCCACAACCTCGGCCCGCACGGCATCGGCCACCGGCGAAGGGTGAGGCAAGTGCGTGAACTGGGTCCGGGATTCGGCGAGAGTCGCCATGGGCTTTGATCCTTTTGCTGCGAGGTGTGCCCTCTGAACGAAAATTACCCACGGTGCAAGTGTGGGGTAATAAATGAAAAGGGGCTGTCGTTCTTTCCTGCATAGCCAAAATTGCCGCCGGGGCCAAGCCGGCAGCGGGCAAGATACGGCGCGCAAAGCACAAATGAGAAGGCCCGCCCTGGCTAAGCCAGAAGCGGGCCTTCACATGGTCAGCGGCCGGAAGTGCCGCTTACGAAGCCTTTATCGCGAAATCGAAACTCAGCGATAATGCTCCATAACGCGGATCACCGACCTCCCTGCTGAACCATGAGACATCGGTCACCTCCTTTCGCGCTGTTGAGCCAAGACGCTTCCGGCTGGAAACTGGGGCCGACCCGCCGGTAAGCGAACCGTCCTTGCCCCAAGATGTGAATCATTCGCGGGCAATCAACAAGACTTGTATTGATTTTTTTCGCTGTCAGGATAGACCACTTGCGTTGCCTGTTTCAAGTTCTCCGCAGGCGCGAAAAAGGGGTCAGCGGCAATCCTCGACCACGCGGCTGATTTCCGGCCAGCTGGGTAGGTACAGCGTTTCCTGACCCGCAGCTTCCAGCGCAAAGCGGCCCCGTGAAAAGGCGATGGCATCGAGCAGGGAATCGGTCGCGGCAATTGGCACGGTCAGCCAGCCATTGGCCGGAAAGGCCGGATCGCTGAGCAGCGGGCGGCGCAGGAAAGTGGTTGCAACAGCCAGCGGTATCGCCGTGGCGGCGGCTCCGGTGCGGGATAGCAGCACGCGGCCCTGCGCGCGGTCGCAGCTGAGCGTGACGAGGGCATTGCCGCTTGCTCTGGTAAAGGTCGCGGTCGAGCGGCCATTGGGCAGGCTCCAGGTCCAGTTGCCCGGTGTTTGGGCCGCATCGCGCCAGTCGGCAGGCGGCTGGGGCAGGGGCGCGGGCG
>CAZLPK010000036.1:0-22678 GCA_964561375.1 uncultured Novosphingobium sp. | reverse complement strand
TGTCGCAGCTCACTGCCATCGAAAAAAGCGACTACAAATGCAACTGTAGTACTAGAGCGGGTTGCCGTCGCGGTCGCGGTAGATGTCGCGGCGGCCGACGTGGTTGGCCGGGCCGACATAGCCATCGGCCTCCATCCGCTCGACCCACTTGGCCGCGGTGTTGTAGCCCACGCCCAGCTGGCGTTGCAGCCACGATGCGCTGGCCTTCTGGCTTTCGAACACGATCTGGCAGGCCTGCCGGTACTTGCGCTCTTCCGGGCTGTCGGACGCGGTGGCATCCAGATCGTCGAAGCCGAAGCCGCCGTCTTCCGGTTCCTGGGTGACGGAATCGACGTATTCGGGGCTGCCCTGGCTGCGCCAGTAATCGGCGATCCGTTCCACTTCCTCGTCCGAGACGAAGGGGCCGTGGACGCGTTTGATCGGGTCGGTGTTGGGTTTGTAGAGCATGTCGCCCTTGCCCAGCAGCTGCTCGGCCCCCTGCTCGCCCAGAATGGTGCGGCTGTCGATGCGGCTGGTGACGGCAAAGGAGATGCGGGTGGGCAGGTTGGCCTTGATCACGCCGGTGATGACGTCGACCGAGGGGCGCTGCGTGGCCATGATCAGGTGGATGCCGGCGGCGCGGCTCTTCTGGCTGAGGCGCTGGATCAGCACTTCGACTTCCTTGCCGACCGTGACCATCAGGTCGGCCAGTTCGTCGACGATGACCACGATCTGGGGGAGGACCTGATAGTCGAGCTGCTGTTCTTCAAACAGTTCCTCGCCGGTTTCGGGATCGAACCCGATCTGGATGCGGCGGCCCAGCGGCTTGCCCTTGGCGGCGGCGGCGCTGACCTTTTCGTTGAAGCCGGCCAGGTTGCGGACCGAAAGCTCGCTCATCTGGCGATAGCGGCGCTCCATCTCCTCAACCGCCCATTTCAGGGCGCGGACGGCCTTGGCCGGTTCGGTGACCACGGGGGAAAGGAGGTGCGGGATATCGTCGTAGCTCTTCAGTTCCAGCACCTTGGGATCGACCAGGATCAGGCGGCACTGGGCGGGCGTCAGGCGATAGAGTAGCGAAAGGAGGATGCAGTTAAGGCCGACCGACTTGCCCGAACCGGTCGTACCCGCGACCAGCAGGTGCGGCATGGTGGCCAGGTCGGCAACGATGGGTTCGCCGGCAATGTCCTTGCCCAGAATGATCGGCAGGGCGCCCTTGGAATTGGCGAACTTCTCGCAAGCGACCAGTTCCTTGAAACTGACCATCTGGCGGTCGGCATTGGGCAGTTCGATGCCCATGACGGTGCGGCCGGGAATGGACGAGACGCGGGCCGAAATCGCGCTCATGTTACGGGCGATATCGTCGGCCAGACCGATGACGCGGCTGGACTTGATGCCGGGGGCCGGTTCCAGCTCGTACATGGTGACGACCGGGCCGGTGCGCACGGCGGTAATCTCGCCCTTGACGTTGAAATCGTCGAGCACGGTTTCGAGCAGGCGGGCATTGCGTTCCAGCGCCAGCTTGTCGACCTTGGGCGCGGCATTGGCCGGGGCATCGGTGAGCAGGTCGAGCGAGGGCAGCTCGTACTTGTCGAACAGGTCGCCCTGGCGGGTCGGCGTGGCCATCTGCGCCGGTTTGATCGCGACGCTGGCGCCGCTGATTTCGGGCGCCTTGCGCGGCTCGCCCAGCTGGACCGGAGGGGCCGCCTCTGCCTCGCGCTCCTTCTTCGGGCGCGGTGCCGGGATAACATCGGCAAAGCGTTCGGGCAGGGCGGGGCGGCGCTTGAGGAAGCCGGGCAGGGTGAACAGGCTGCCCCAGTCGAGCGCGAAGACCCGTCCGGCAATGACTGCTCCCGCGCCCAGCGTGATCAGGCCGCTGATCGGGGTGAACAGCCAGCGATAGTCTTCCGGCGCGAAGGAGGCGGCGAAATGGACCGCGCCTGCGCCCATCATCCCGGCGATCCCGCCCCACCCGGCAGGCAGGTCAGCCTCGGCACTGATCCACAGCGCGACCGTGGTGCCGATCAGGGCCATGGCCAGCAGCAGCAGGCCCAGCGGGCGCCACCACGGATGGTCGGCATGGGGCAGGTCCTCGTCCTCTTCCTCGACCAGACGCCACAGCTTGCGCGCCATGACGTAAAGCATCGGCAGCAGCAGGATCGCGGTCCACCCAAACAGGAACAGGGCGCGCTCCGCCACCCATGCGCCAATCTCGCCCATCCAGTTCTGCGCGGGTCCCGCCGCAGCGGTGGAGGCCGAAGGGTCGGTCTGGTGATAGGTCGCAAGGGCAAGCGCGAGAAAGACCATCGCGGCAATCAGCACGATCGCGCCGCCGATTTCGGCACTGCGCCGCAAGGCACGCTTCATCGTCGCGCGCCAATCAACGCGCGCGCCACGGTGGCTGGCCGATGCCGGATGTGTTGCCATTATGCTTCCCCTATCAAGCGCCCGTTATGCGCCGGCGGGTGACTCCGCGTCAAGAATCCTTGGAAAACCTGCGATTCGCTTTACCGCAAAAGGCGTCGATGCCGGCCCAATGGCTGGCTTGAAGCTGTCGCGCTCGCCGCGCGCTCATCCCGCCCAGCGCTATCACTGGAACCGGCGAAAGCGCGGCCATCCCTTTCCAGCGGAGCGGCCCCAGCACCTTGCCGCCGGGGTGGCTGCGGGTGGGGAATACCGGTGAGAGCAGTACGGCATCGGCGCGGTGGGCGCGGCGCAGTTCGCGCAGGGAATGGACCGTCACCAGCCGCAGCAGGGCCGGTCCCTGCGCCAGGTCTGCGCCATAGGCTCCATCCGCGCCCCAGCGCCGCGCCTGTGCCACGCTGCCGGACAGGATGACGCGGTGACCATAAAGCCGGGCGAGCCGCCCCAGCGCCTTGAACCGCGCCTGACGGCTGACCGGATCGAGGTGATAATGCCGGAAGATCAGCCCGCTGCCGCGCGGCAGGCGCTTCAGGGCTTGCTCCAGCGCCGCATCGTTGCGCGCGTCGCTGATCAGCCAGATCTTTGGCAAAGGCCCAGTCTTCGACAAAGGGTGGCGCGGCGGCATGGCATCGCTATAGCAGCGCGCCATGAACGATCCAGTCATTGCCCCTGATAGCCCCCTTGCCGATGTCCGCGCGCGGATCGCCCAGGCTGCGAAAATCGCCCAGCGCCGCGCCGAGGACGTGACCCTGATCGCCGTCAGCAAGACCCACCCCGCCGAAGTGATCGCGCCGCTGATCGAGGCAGGACAGCGCGTGTTTGGCGAAAACCGGGTGCAGGAAGCCCAGGCCAAGTGGCCTGCTTTGCGTGAGGCTTATGGCGATATTGCGCTGCATCTGGTCGGCCAGCTTCAGTCCAACAAGGCTGAAGACGCGGTGGCGCTGTTCGACTGCATCCACTCGGTTGACCGCTCCAGCCTGGTTACTGCCTTGGGGAAGGCGATGGACAAGGCTGCGCGCCGCGTGCCCTGCTTCGTTCAGGTCAATATCGGCGCGGAAGAGCAGAAGGGCGGCTGCGACATTGCCGCGCTACCCGCCCTGCTGGAAGAGGCCCGCGTGGCCGACCTGCCGGTGATCGGCCTGATGTGCGTGCCGCCTGCCGGGATCGAGGCTGCGCCGTTCTTTGCCTTGCTTGACAAGCTGGCGCGCGACCATGGCCTTGCCGGCCGCTCCATGGGGATGAGCGACGACTTTGAAACTGCGGTCATGCTGGGCGCAACCCACGTGCGCGTGGGCTCGGCCCTGTTCGGTGCGCGCGGGTAAGCGTCAGGTTCGAAACCTAGCTGGAGTGGCGCTGCAATTCGTCGCCGCTCAGCGTCACCACGTGTAGCAGGTTGGTTGCCCCCGGCGTGCCAAAGGGCACCCCGGCCAGCGCGATCAGCTTGGACCCGGCGGTGCCGAATCCGTGGCGCAGGGCCATGCGCTTGCCCTTGGCGATCATCTCTTCAAAGCTGCCGATATCCTTGGTGGTAACCGCGTGCGCGCCCCACAGGATGGCCATGCGCCGCGCGATCCGCTGCGACGGCGTGAGCACCAGCATCGGCGCCGCCGGACGTTCGCGCGCCACGCGGCGGGCCGTGCTGCCCGATCCGGTAAAGACGATGACTCCGGCAATCGGCAGGCTTTCCGCGATCGAGGCGCAGGCATGGCTCAGCGCGTCGGCGGTGGTCGTATCCGGCATGACCTGAGCAAAGCTGACTTGCTGGCGATAGCCCGGGTCGCTTTCGACCTGCCCCGCAATGCGGTGCATGATGGTGACGGCTTCTTCCGGCCAGGCGCCGCTGGCGGTTTCGGCCGATAGCATGACCGCATCGGCGCCATCATAGACGGCATTGGCCACGTCCGACACTTCGGCACGGGTCGGGGCCGGGCTTTCGATCATCGATTCCAGCATCTGCGTGGCGACGACCACCGGCTTGCCGCTGCGACGGGTTGTGGCAACGATACGCTTCTGGATCGGCGGCACTTCTTCAGGGTTGAGTTCAACCCCAAGGTCGCCGCGCGCAACCATGATGCCGTCGGCCAGTTCGATGATTTCGTCCAGCCGGTCGACGGCGGCGGGCTTTTCGATCTTGGCCATCAGGGCCGTGTCGCTCGAACCGATCAGGCGGCGCGCTTCGGCTACGTCCTCGGGCCGCTGGACAAAGGACAGGGCGATCCAGTCCGCACCTTGGTCCAGAGCAAAGGCGAGGTCGCGGCGGTCCTTCTCGGTCAGGGCGGGGATCGGAACGACCGCGTCGGGCACGTTCACACCCTTGCGGTCGGAAATCACGCCGCCGACTTCGGCCGAACAGAGGATACTGTCCTCGTTCGCTTCGATCACCCGCAGCTTCAGCTTGCCATCGTCGATCAGCAGGCGCTGGCCCTTGTGCAGCACGCTGAACAGTTCCGGATGGGGCAGGCAGACGCGGGTTTCGTCACCGGGGGTCGGGTCGCGGTCAAAGGTGAAGTGGCCGGAATGGCGGATTACCGCACGCCCTTCCTTGAAGGTGCCGACGCGCAGCTTTGGCCCTTGCAGGTCGCACAGCACAGCCACCGGCTTGCCCAGATGCTTTTCGACCGCACGGATGGCGGCGATCGTCTGGGCGTGGGTTTCATGGTCGCCGTGGCTCATGTTCACGCGGAAGGCATCGGCCCCGGCGCGCATCAGCTTTTCGATCATTTCCGGGCTGCGGCTGGCGGGGCCCAGCGTCGCCAGAATTTTCACTTTGCGCCCGCGGGGATCGATCTTGGCCAAGGCTTGGTCCTTCCTGTTTGTGCTGCTGATATGGCAAAGGGCCACACAAATATGAAGGACTGATGCCAACCCGCGGTTCTGAAAATACGAATGCAGCCAAGGCGGTGATCCAGATTGGCCCGAACACGTGCGATTCAGAACGTTTCCACAGCGAAGCCACTGCTGAACAGTTGGAACCCTTGGCCGAGAGCTTGAAGAAGAACGCACCCGCCCCCTAAGAGCGCGGCAACCGATTCTTTCTGACACACCGGAGCCTCCCAGATGTCCAACGCCACCGACGACCGCCTGCGCCTGCTGATCGAGCGCATCGAACGCCTTGAAGAGGAAAAGAAGGGCATCGCCGACGACGTGAAGGACGTTTACGCCGAAGCCAAGGCCGTGGGCTATGACGTGAAGATCATTCGCCAGATCGTTCGCCTGCGCAAGATGAAGCCGGACGACCGCGCTGAAATGGAAGCCCTGCTCGACACTTACAAGGCGGCGCTGGGCCTCGGCTAAGCCGCTGGGCTTCGGCCCACTTTGCAAGGTGGTCTCGCTGGCTGGAGGTACTCACGTGAAATGTGGTGCGTATCCCCTGCTCGGCGCATTCTGCCGCGAATAGTTGTGCGATAGGCCTCGCTCCGCTAGGGGCGAGGCACATTCAAACCCTAGCTGACGGCAGTTCCCATGGCAGGCCATTCCAAATTCAAGAACATCATGCACCGCAAGGGCGCGCAGGATAAGAAGCGAGCCGCGCAGTTTTCGAAATTGTCGCGCGAAATTACCGTCGCGGCCAAGATGGGCATGCCCGATCCGGACATGAACCCGCGTCTGCGCGCTGCGGTCAACGCTGCCCGCGCCCAGTCGATGCCCAAGGACAATATCCAGCGCGCCATCGAAAAGGCGAGCAAGGGCGACGGCGAGAACTACGAAGAAGTGCGCTACGAAGGTTACGGTCCGGGCGGCGTTGCCCTGATCGTCGAGGCGCTGACCGACAACCGCAATCGCACCGCCACCAACGTCCGCACCGCCTTTGCCAAGAACGGCGGCAACCTGGGCGCTTCGGGCGCGGTTAGCCACGGTTTCGAACGTCTTGGCCTGATCGAATATGCCGCTTCGGTTGGTGACGAGGACAAGGTCCTTGAAGCCGCGATCGAAGCTGGCGCAGACGACGTGGAAAGCGATGACGATGGTCACGCGATCTGGGTCGCGGTGGAAAACCTTCACCCCGTTGCGCGCGAGCTGGAAAAGACCCTGGGCGAAGCCGAAGGCGTCAAGCTGGCATGGCGTCCCAGCCTCAAGACCGAAGTTGGCGAAGGCGATGCTGCAACCCTGCTCAAGCTGATCGACGTGCTGGACGACGATGACGACGTGCAGACCGTCTGGGGCAATTACGAGATTTCCGACGAAGTGATGGCGAAGCTGGGTTGATGGCGGTCGCGGTGAGCGGAGCTAGAGCCTAATGTTTGGTCTGGCTGCTAAGGCACTGCTGTCTGGCGTGCTGATCGTGGCCATTGCCGAAATCGGAAAGCGCCTGCCAGCAATGGGTGCGCTGGTTGCTTCGCTGCCCTTGGTATCGGTGCTGGGCATGATGCTGCTGTGGCATTCCCGGCCCGATGCCGAGAATATGGCGATCCATGCCGAAGCGACCTTCTGGTACGTGCTGCCCAGCCTGCCGATGTTCCTGCTGATCCCTTATATGCTGCGCCACGGCAGCGGGTTCTGGCTGGCGATGCTGGCAGGCTGCGCGCTGACCGTGGTGTTCTACCTTGGCATGGCCCACTTTGGCCCGCGTTTCGGGCTGCGGCTCTGACGTGCTGATTATCGGCCTCGACCCTTCGCTGACTTCGACCGGCTGGGGGATCATCGCGAAAAGCGGCAACCGGCTGAGCCATATTGCCAACGGGCAGGTCAAGACGGATACCAAGCTTTCCCTGCCCGAACGGCTCGTCCTGCTCGACCGTGAACTGACCGATGTGATCCTGCACTACCGCCCTGATAGCGGCGCGGTGGAGGAAGTTTTCGTCAACAAGAACCCCCAGTCGACGCTAAAGCTGGGACAGGCGCGCGGGGTCTGCCTGCTGGCCTTGGCGCGGGCCGGGCTGGACGTTTCCGAATATGCGACGCGGCTGGTCAAGAAGGCGGTGGTCGGCACCGGCGGCGCGGAAAAGACCCAGGTTCAGGCCATGCTCGGGGTTCTGCTGCCGGGGGTAAAACTGGCCGGGGCAGACGCAGCCGATGCGCTGGCCGTGGCGATTGCCCATGCCCACCTTCTCGGCCGGTCCTAGCAAGGCGATGTTCAGGCAGGGCTGCTAAGCGGAAATGCGGGGGCCCTACCGGAGACGCCAATGCATTTGCCCAAGACTATCGCGTTCGCTGCCCTCGCAGGCCTCACCCTGTCCGGCTGCGTCGCCACCCGCTACCAGATTTCCGACGCGCTGATGCGCTATGGCCTCGATCGGAACGAGGCGAGCTGTGCAGCTGAATTCCTGCGCGGGCACCTCTCGACCGGGCAGGTCAACCGTCTGGCCGATGCAGCGCGGTATTACGAAACTGGCAAGCGTTTGACCTTTGGCGACCTGATCCGCGTCGCCGGACGGGTGAATGACAGCGAAGTCCTGTTGCAGGTCGGTGCTGCGGCCCTGGCCTGCAAGATCGGCGCGGACATTCCCCTCCCGCGCTTCTGAGCCGGTCTCGTCATTGCGAGGAACGCAGGTACGAAGCAATCCGGGGCCATGGCTGCGCTGGATTGCTTCGCTTTGCTCGCAATGACGAAGAGCATTTGCATGGCAGTCTTCCACAGCTCTGTTCGCCACTTGTTCCTTTTGCTTGCCGAACCATGCTCAGCGGGCTAACCCCTGGGCATGATCGCCAAGCTGACCGGCACTCTCGATGATTTCGGCCCTGATTGGGCGGTGATTGACGTCGCTGGCGTCGGCTATTTCGTCCAGTGCAGCGCACGGACCCTGTCGGCTCTGGGCGTACGGGGGGACCGGGTGACGGTCCACACCGAAATGCAGGTCAGCGAAACCGACATGCGGCTGATCGGCTTTGCCAGCGGTGGGGAACGGGAATGGTTCCGGCTGCTGACCGGCGTGCAGGGCGTGGGCAGCAAGATGGCGCTGGCCGTGCTTTCGGCCCTGACGGTGGAAGAATTGCAGCGCGCCTGCGCTGGCGGGGATGCCGCCATGGTCTCGCGGGCACAAGGCGTCGGGCCGAAACTGGCGGCGCGTATCGTGAACGAGCTGAAGGACAAGGCCGGGGCACTCCCCTCGGTAGGCGGCGTTGCTCTCGCTGCGGCTCCCGTCGGATCGGCCAGTTCGGATGCCGTATCTGCGCTTCAGAACCTGGGCTTCAAACCCAATGTCGCGACTGAGGCGGTGGCCCGGGCGCTGGATGAACTGGGTGAAGGGGCTGGCCTCAACGATCTGGTCCGGGTCGCGCTGAAAAGGGCAACGGGATGAGCGACAACCCGCTGCTTTCCGCCACGCGCCAGAGCGAGGATGCCGATGCCGCGCTGCGGCCCAAGTCGCTGAACGAATTTGTCGGGCAGGCGGCGGCGAAGAACAATCTGCGCGTGTTTATCGAATCCGCCCGTTCGCGGCGCGAGGCGATGGACCATGTGCTATTCTTCGGCCCGCCGGGGCTGGGCAAGACCACGCTGGCGCAGATCGTGGCCAAGGAACTGGGCGTGGGCTTCCGCGCCACCAGCGGCCCCGTGATTGCCAAGGCGGGAGATCTGGCCGCGCTGCTGACCAATCTGGAAGAAGGCGACGTCCTGTTCATCGACGAGATTCACCGCCTCAACCCCCAGGTTGAGGAAGTGCTTTATCCGGCGATGGAGGACCGCGCGCTGGACCTGATCATCGGTGAAGGGCCTTCGGCACGGTCGGTACGGATCGACCTGCCGCCCTTCACGCTGGTGGGCGCAACGACCCGGCAGGGGCTGCTGACTACGCCACTGCGCGACCGTTTCGGTATTCCGGTGCGACTCAATTTCTACACCGTTCCCGAACTGGAAAAGGTCGTGACGCGCGGGGCGGGGCTGCTGGGTATCGGGATCGACCCGGAAGGCGCGCGCGAGATTGCTCGCCGCGCCCGGGGCACGCCGCGTGTGGCAGGGCGCCTGCTGCGCCGGGTGCGCGACTTTGCCCATGTTGGCGGCGACGGAACGATTACCCGCGAACTGGCGGACAGTTCATTGACACGGCTGGAGGTGGACTCGCTTGGCCTCGATGCGATGGACCGGCGCTACCTGGGCATGATTGCCGATATCTACAAGGGCGGTCCAGTCGGCGTCGAAACGCTGGCGGCTGGTCTGTCAGAGCCGCGCGACACGATCGAGGATGTCATCGAGCCTTATCTGATCCAGCTTGGCCTGATTGCGCGGACCGCGCGCGGGCGCTGCCTCAATGATCGCGGTTGGCAACATCTGGGCATCACCCCGCCGAATGGATCGCAAACCGGGCTGTTTGACGCCGAGGGTTAGTTCAGCGTCGGTTGGTCCAATCAACATGCTTCGACAGGCTCAGCATGAGCGGGGCCGCGCACGCCCGGGCACTCATCTTGCAGACCCTGAGCCTGTCGTAGGGCGTTTCAACCAAGCATGAAAAAGGCGGCGGAACCGAAGTCCCGCCGCCCTTTCATTGTCCGGTCAGACTAGCTTAGGCAGCCAGCTTGCGCAACACGTAGTGCAGGATGCCGCCGTTCATGAAGTATTCGACTTCGTTGGCGGTATCGATGCGGCACAGAGCGGTGAAGGTGAACTTCGAACCGTCCTTGCGCGTCACTTCGACCGTCACGTCCTGACGCGGCTTCAGATCGGCAACGCCGTGGATGGTGAAGGTGCAGTCACCGTCCAGACCCAGCGATTCGCGGTTGTCGCCTTCCTTGAACTGCAGCGGCAGCACGCCCATGCCGACCAGGTTCGAGCGGTGGATACGCTCGAAGCTTTCGACGATCACGGCGCGGACGCCCAGCAGGTTGGTGCCCTTGGCCGCCCAGTCACGGCTGGAGCCGGTGCCGTATTCCTTGCCCGCGACGACGACCATCGGCGTGCCATCGGCCTTGTGCTTCATCGCCACGTCATAGACCGGCAGCACTTCGTCGCCATAGCGGCTCATCCCGCCTTCAATGCCGGGAACCATTTCGTTGCGGATGCGGATGTTGGCAAAGGTGCCGCGCATCATCACTTCGTGGTGGCCGCGGCGCGCGCCGTAGGAGTTGAAGTCGGCCTTGGCGACCTGGTGTTCCATCAGCCACTGGCCAGCCGGGCTGTCGGCCTTGATGTTGCCGGCCGGGCTGATGTGGTCGGTGGTGATCGAATCGCCCAGGATCAGCAGCGGCTTGGCTTCGATGATGTCCTGCACCGGGGCCGGGATCATCGTCATGCCTTCGAAGTACGGCGGGTTGGCGACATAGGTCGAACCGGCGCGCCACGAGTAGGTTTCGCTGCCCGTGACGTTGATCGCCTGCCAGTGCGCATCGCCCTTGTAGACGTCGGCATAGCGAGCCTGGAACATCGCGCGGTCCATGCAGGTGGCCATGGTGTCGGCCACTTCCTGGTTGCTCGGCCAGATGTCCTTGAGGAACACGTCCTGACCGTTGTTGCCCTTGCCAATCGGGGTGGTGACGAAGTCTTCGATCACGGTGCCCTTCAGCGCGTAGGCCACGACCAGCGGCGGCGAAGCGAGGAAGTTGGCGCGCACGTCCGGCGAGACGCGGCCTTCGAAGTTGCGGTTGCCCGAGATCACGGCAGCCGCGACCAGACCGTTTTCGTTGATCGCCTTGCTGATCGGCTCGGCCAGCGGGCCGGAGTTGCCGATGCAGGTGGTGCAGCCATAGCCGACCAGGTTGAAGCCGATGTTGTCGAGGTGCGGCTGGAGGCCAGCCTTTTCGAGGTAGTCGGTAACGACCTGCGAACCCGGTGCCAGCGAGGTCTTGACCCACGGCTTCGGCTTCAGGCCCAGTTCGTCAGCCTTCTTGGCGACCAGACCGGCAGCCACGAGCACGCCCGGGTTGCTGGTGTTGGTGCAGCTGGTGATGGCCGCGATCATCACGTCGCCGTCGCCGATGTCGAAGTCCTTGCCTTCGACCGGAACGCGGGTGTTGGTCTTCTTGTAGGTTTCGGCCATGTCCTTGGCGAAGACATCGTCCACGTCGGGCAGCGAAACGCGGTCCTGCGGACGCTTCGGACCGGCGAGCGACGGAACGACGGTCGACAGGTCGAGTTCCAGCGTGCTGGAGAAGACCGGCTCAACCGACGGGTCGATCCAGAAGCCCTGTTCCTTGGCATAGGCTTCGACCAGAGCGATCTGGCTTTCTTCGCGGCCGGTCAGGCGCAGGTAGTCCAGCGTCTTGTCGTCGATGCCGAAGAAGCCGCAGGTCGCGCCGTATTCCGGCGCCATGTTGGCCAGCGTCGCGCGGTCAGCCAGCGAAAGCGAGGCAAGGCCGGGGCCATAGTATTCGACGAAGCGGCCCACCACGCCATGCTTGCGCAGCATGTTGGTGCAGGTCAGCACCAGGTCGGTCGCGGTCACGCCTTCCTTGAGGGTGCCGGTCAGCTTGAAGCCGACCACTTCGGGGATCAGCATCGAGACCGGCTGGCCAAGCATCGCGGCTTCGGCTTCGATCCCGCCAACGCCCCAGCCCAGCACGCCCAGGCCGTTGACCATGGTGGTGTGGCTGTCGGTGCCGACGCAGGTGTCCGGATAGGCAACCGTCTGGCCGTTCTGATCCTGCGAGGTCCAGACTGCCTGAGCGATGTGCTCAAGGTTGACCTGGTGGCAGATGCCGGTGCCCGGGGGCACGGCGTAGAAGTTGTTCAGCGACTTCGAACCCCACTTGAGGAAGTCGTACCGCTCCATGTTGCGGTGATATTCGATTTCGACGTTTTCTTCGAAAGCCTTGGGGTGGCCGAATTCGTCAACCATGACCGAGTGGTCGATCACCAGGTTGACCGGGACCAGCGGGTTGATCTTGCTGGTGTCGCCGCCCAGCGTGGCGATGGCATCGCGCATCGCGGCCAGGTCGACCACGCAGGGCACGCCCGTGAAATCCTGCAGCAGCACGCGCGCCGGGCGGTACTGGATTTCGTTGCTGCTTTCGCTGGGGTTCTTCTGCCAGTCGACCACGGCCTTCACGTCGTCGGTCGAAACGGTGAAGCCGCCGTCTTCAAAGCGCAGCAGGTTTTCCAGCAGCACCTTCATCGAGAAGGGCAGGCGGGAAATGTCACCGAACTTCTCGGCAGCCTTCTTCAGCGAATAATAGGCGTAGTCCTTGCCACCGACATTAAGGGTGGAACGTGTGCCGAGCGTGTCCTGTCCGACCTGGGTCATGCGTAATTGCCTCCTGGTTGTGGAGGCCCCGCCACACGCGCCCCTTCGCGGCTGCAGCAGGACCGATTTGTCGGCGCTGCCGATGCGCGCGAATCCCCTTGGCGTCAAGGGCGTGGGCGTAATTTACGACTAAAGTGCCGTCTGTTCGGTGTGCTTTCGCGCCGCAATGAGGCATCCGGTGACGATCAGTGCGGCCCCGGCAATGGTCGGCAGGGTCAGTTCCTCGCCAAACATGATCCACCCGGTCAGCGCTGCCCAGATGAAGGCGCTATATTCCAGCGGCAGCAGGACCTGCGTTTCCTCGCGCCCATAGCCCCACGAAATCAGCATCAGCGAGATCGTGGCCAGCACGGCCGATCCGGCCACGTCGATCAGGACCGGGCCACTGGGCAGTTCCAGCAGCCAGGGTGCGGCAAAGGCCAGAAACAGGCCGGTATAGACCGCCTGAAACGCGGCGACCTCGACCGGTCCGGCCAGCAGGGCCTGACGGCGCTGGAGAATCAGGTTCCACGCATAGAGCACGGCGGAAGTCAGGATCGAGGCGATACCCCAGGCGGCTTGCTCGTCATAACCGCCCTGACCAAGGCGTCCGGCGGCAATGATCACTACACCGGCCAGACCGAGCACCGAGGCGAAGATTGCCTCGCGCCCGATCGTTTCGCCCAGTGTCACCGCCGCCAGATAAAGCGCAATCAGCGGGGCGATGAACGAGATGGCCATGCCTTCGGCCAGGGGCAGGTACTTGATGCCCCAGAAGAAGGCTGTTGCCATGCAGGCGCTGTTGAGCCCGCGCAGCGCATGAAGGCGCATGACCTCGCCCTGCGGCCAGATCCCGCCGCGCGCCTTCCACAGGGGCAGCATCACTCCCATGCTGAGCAGCGAGCGCCAGACCATCGCGCTATAGGCGCCGATCGCCAGACTGGCGTTCTTCATCAGCCCGTCCATCACGGAAAAGCTGGCAATCCCTGCTGCAACGGCAAGGAAGGGCATCAGGTGGTGATGTTTGTGCTGGCCCACTGGCACGCTGGTTTCTCCCCTAGCAGGCGAGGGGTAGGGGAGGGGCTGTGGCGGCGCAAGTGCCGTGCCGATTGGCGGCACTTGCGCGCGTGGGATTACATCAGCTTGCGTACTTCTTCGGCGCTGTAGAGGCGCAGGTCGGCGCCTTCGCGTTTCACGCTGCCCATGGCCTTGTTGAATGCGGCCATGTGGGCCGAGGCCGAGTGCGCGGCGAGGGCTTCCTGGCTGGCCCAGCGTTCGGAAATCCGGATCAGGTCCGGATCGGCAATATCGCGCGAGAAGGAATAGTGCAGGCAGCCTTCTTCCTCGTTCGTGGCCTTGACCATCGCCAGTGCCTGATCGGCAATCTTGTCGAACTCTCCGGTTGCCAGCTTCAGCCAGCCTTCGATTAGCAGCATTGTCCTCTCCTGTGGATGCTTAACCGGGCGATTAAGAACACGGATCGGCGGGGTGGGGCAAGCGAAAGCGTCAGCGACCGCGAAGCGCGATGCACCAGTCCGAACGGCGACCGCGCCAGGGTTCGGCCAGCCCTTCCTTGACCAGTTGCTGGCCAATGGATTGTCCGTTCCGCTTGGCCACGCGCAGGGCGCGGCCATAGCGGTCTGTATCGCGCCCTTCGACTTCCAGATCAAAGGGGCCGGAGTTCAGCAGCCTGACCAGGCGATCCTTGGCCCGGTTGCCAAGGTCGCGTTCCTCCTTGCAGGCGGCCTGCTGGGTTTCAGGTGCGTTGATGTCGGCCAGGCGCACTTTTACGCCATTGATCCAGAACGTATCGCCATCGACCACGCAATTGGTGCGCGGTCCGTCACCGCACAGGGTGAATGCTGCTGCCAGCGCCAGAAAGGAAAACCCCATGCGCGGCCAAATGAATGGCGCGCGGATTTGTTCCAATCCGTGCTTCTACTTGGTTTTGATCCGTTTCAGAGGCTGAGGAACAGTCCGGCCAGAGCGGCGCTCATCAGGTTGGACAGGCTGCCCGCGGCCAGAGCCTTGAGGCCAAGCCGCGCGATCAGCGGGCGCTGGTTGGGCGCAAGGCCGCCGGTTACGGCCATCTGGATCGCGATCGAGCTGAAATTGGCAAAGCCGCACAGGGCAAAGGTGACAATGGCCACCGTCTTTTCCGAAAGCTGGCTGGCCGCGCCCAGATCGATGAAGGAGACAAATTCGTTCAGCACCATTTTGGTGCCGAAAAAGCCGCCGGCCTGCATCGATTCGGCCCAGCTGGGCGTGCCGATGAGGTAGAAGATCGGGGCAAAGACATAGCCAAGGATCATCTGGAACGAGAGGTCCGGCTTGCCGAACCAGCCGCCAATGCCGCCAAGGATGCCATTGGCCAGCGCCACCAGAGCGACGAAGGCCAGCACCATGGCGCCAACCATGACGGCCAGCCGCACCCCGGTCTGCGCGCCCTGGGCGGCGGCCATGATGACGTTGGCGGGGCGCTCTTCCTCGTCCGGGATCGTCACTTCGCCTGGTTCGACCAGCACCTCGTCCTTGGGATCGGGCATGATGATCTTGGCCATCAGGATGCCGCCCGGGGCCGACATGAAGGCGGCGGCAACCAGATAGTCGATGCGGATGCCCATCGAGGCATAGGCGGCAAGGATCGTCCCCGCGACCCCGGCCATGCCGACGGTCATCAGGCAGAACAGCTGGCTGGGGCGCAGCGCGGCAAGATAGGGACGGATCACCAGCGGGCTTTCCGACTGGCCAACGAAGATATTGGCCGCGGCAGACAGGCTTTCGACCTTGCTGATCCCGGTCAGCTTTTCCAGTGCGCCGCCGACCCAGCGGATCACCAGCTGCATCACGCCGATATAGTAGAGCACCGAAATCAGGGCAGCGAAGAAGATGATGACCGGCAGGGCGGCAATGGCAAAGGAATTGCCGCCGATTTCCGGCTTGGCCAGCGGACCGAAAATGAATTCCGTCCCGGCATGGGCATAGCCGAGCAGGGCAGAGACGCCTGCGGCAATGCCTTGCAGTACCTGATTGCCCCAAGGCACGTAAAGCACCAGTGCGGCAAAGCCGGCCTGGAGGGCAAAGGCCGCGCCGACCACGCGGGGCCGAATCGCGCGCCGATCGGCCGACAACGCAAAGGCGATGGCCAGAATCAGGACGATGCCAAACAGGCTCATCAGGTGCGACATGAGTGGTGCGGTCCCCCGGGGTAATCGATTGCGCGCCGGTGGTAGCGCCTTGGCGCGGACAGTCAAATCCGCCCTACGCATATTTGGGGACGAATTGGCCTGCGCCTTTTCTTGAACGAAAAGCGCCGCTAAGCCCTGCCCATGCAGAACCAGACCGCCGTTTTCCCGCGCTCGCTCTTTATTTTTTCCCTGCTCTACGGCGGACTTTGCGTCCTGGCCGGAGTGATGGGGGTGAAACTGGCCTCGCTGGGAACCTGGCCGGTGCTGGGCGATCTGGCGGTGGAAAGCGGCATTTTCGCCTTCCTGTTCCTGGTGATCATTTCCAGCGCGATTGCCGAACTGTTCGGGCGGGAACGGGCGAACCAGCTGGTCCGTTATGGCTTCATCCCGCTGATCTTTGCGATGATCATGCTGACCCTGATAATCCGGGTGGTGCCGCCAGCCCCGTTCTGGACCGATCAGGAAGCCTTCGCGAAACTGCTGGGCCAGGGCGTGCGGATGCAGTTTGCCGGACTGATTTCCTATGGCACCTCGCAGACGCTCAACGTCTATCTGTTCAGCCGGATTGCCGGCGGACAGGGGCGGATGCTGGTGCTGCGCGCCTGGGTCGCCTCGATGCTTTCACAGATCGTTGATACGATCCTGTTCATCACCATCAGTTTCTATGGTCAGGACCTGCCGATCAAGCAGATCATGGAAGGCCAGATCATCTCGAAGCTGGTGCTTTCGACCGTCATGGTCCCGCCGCTGATCCTGCTTTTTGTGAAGCTGGGGCGCTGGCTGGATCGCCAGCCGGGCTAAAAAAGCTTCAAATCCGCGCGTGGGGGGGTAAAGCGCCTTCATCATGCCGCACAATCACGATCCCGCGATGCTCGCCAAGGCCGAAACGCTGGTTGAGGCCCTGCCCTATCTCCAGCGCTATGCCGGGCGCACCTTCGTGGTGAAGTACGGCGGCCACGCGATGGGCGATCCCGCTCTGGCCCACGACTTTGCCCAGGACGTGGTGCTGCTGAAGGCCGTGGGGATCAACCCGGTCGTGGTGCATGGCGGCGGACCGCAGATCGGTTCGATGCTGAAGAAGCTGGGCGTGGAAAGCACCTTCGTTGACGGTCTGCGTGTGACCGACAAGGCAACGGCAGAAGTGGCCGAGATGGTCCTGTCCGGCGCGATCAACAAGGAAATCGTCCGCTGGATCGCCGGGGCCGGGGGCAAGGCCATCGGCATTTCCGGCAAGGACGGCGGTCTGGTTACTGCAACCAGGGTCCAGCGCACGACCAAGGACCCGGGCAGCCAGATCGAACAGGTGGTCGACCTGGGCTTTGTGGGTGAACCCAAATCGGTCGACACTTCGGTGATCAAGACCATTTCCGATGCGGGCATGATCCCGGTCATCGCCCCGATCGCCGTGGGTGAAGATGGCGAGACCTACAATATCAATGCCGATACCATGGCGGGCGCGATTGCAGCCGCTCTGGGCGCGGCGCGCCTGTTCCTGCTGACCGACGTGGCCGGCGTGCTGAACAAGGACAAGCAGCTGCTGACCGACCTGCGTCCGGCCGACATTGCCAAGCTGCAGCAGGACGGCACGATCAGCGGCGGGATGATTCCCAAGCTGGAAACCTGCATTCATGCGGTCGAAGCCGGGTGTGAGGCGGCGGTCGTGCTGGATGGGCGGGTGTCGCATGCCATGCTGCTGGAAATCTTCACCTCGCGCGGCGCGGGCACCCTGATCCGCGCCTGATCGGATCGGTCGATCGGTTCTGGGCGCTACTCGCAAGCTGCGGTTGCCCGCTGGCATCACCTTCGGCTATCAGCGGCGCGCAATCGGAAAGGATGTGCTTGTGCTGTTAATCCTGCTCAGCGTGGTTTCGCTCCTCGTGCAGCTGATCATCACGCTGGTAATCGTGCAATTCGTCGTGTCGCTGCTGTTCATGTTCAACGTGGTCAGCCCGCACAATGAAATTGCCGGAGCGGTTTACCGTGCCTGCAACATGCTGTTGCAGCCGTTGCTCAGCCCGATCCAGCGTATCATGCCCGATACGCGCCCGCTCGATCTGTCGCCGATGGTGCTGATCTTCGGCCTCACCATCCTGGAACGTATCCTTGTCCAGGTTGCCTACCAGGGAATGTAAATGACCGCATCGATCATCGACGGAAAGGCCTTTGCCGCAGGGCTGCGCGCCCGCGTTGCCGAATATGCCGCCACCTTTGAACAGGCCGCCGGCCGCAAGGCTGGCCTTGCCGTGGTGCTGGTCGGTGAAGACCCGGCCAGCAAGGTCTATGTCGCCTCCAAGGGCAAGGCGACGGTCGAATGCGGGATGAGCAGCTTTGAACACAAGCTGCCCGAGGATACCACGCAGGAAGCACTGATCGCTCTGGTTGACCGGCTCAATGCCGATCCCGCAGTCGACGGTATTCTGGTCCAGCTGCCGCTGCCGAAACACCTTGATGAACAAGCCGTGGTTGAGCGGATCAGCCCGAACAAGGACGTCGACGGTCTGACCCCGATCAGCACGGGCCGCCTTGCGCTGGGCCTGCCGGGGCTGGTGCCCTGCACCCCGCTGGGTTCGCTGATGCTGCTCAAGGACCAGCTGGGCGACCTCTCAGGCAAGAATGCCGTAGTGATCGGCCGCTCGATTCTGGTCGGCAAGCCGATGGCGCAATTGCTGCTGGCGGAAAACTGCACCGTGACCATCGCCCACAGCCGCACCCGCGACCTGGCCGAGGTGGTGCGCGGCGCCGATATCGTTGTTGCCGCAGTGGGCCGTCCGGAGATGATCAAGGGCGACTGGATCAAGCCCGGCGCGACCGTGATCGACGTGGGCATCAACCGCCTGCCTCCGGCTGAGGGGCAGACCAAGGGGCGCCTGGTCGGCGATGTCGACTATGCCGAAGTCGTGCAGGTTGCTGCTGCGGTCACGCCGGTTCCTGGCGGGGTTGGCCCGATGACCATTGCGGTTCTGCTGCGCAATGCACTGGTCGCCGCGCACCGCAATGCCGGTGTCGCACTGGCCGAAGGCGCGTTCTAGGTAGTTCCACCTGAAAGGCCGCTGGCCTTCGCTTTGGGGCAGGAGTAGATAGGCGGGAATGAAGCGTTTGATTCTCGGCGGGCTTGCCCTTGCGCTCGCCGCCTCGCCAGCCCTCTCCCAGAATCGTCGCGGCGACGGGGTTTCCGCTAACGCCAACCCCGGCGCTGTCGTGGCCGAAGAACTGGCCTTTGCCCGGCTGGCGCAGGAAAAGGGCCAGTGGACTGCCTTTCGCGAAACCGCGACCAGGGATGCGGTCATGTTCGTGCCGCAGATGGTCTATGTTCAGGACCACCTTAAGGATCTTGCCAATCCGCCGCAGCCGCTGAAATGGCAGCCGCATCAGGTCTGGTCGAGCTGCGATGGCTCGCTTGCTGTCACCCGCGGGGCCTGGCAGCGTCCGGATGGCACCAGCGGCTGGTTCACCACCGTTTGGCAAAAGCAGCAGAACGGGCGCTACAAGTGGGTGCTGGATCAGGGCGATGCCCTGCCCATGGCACTTGATGCGCCGGACATGGTCGTGTCGAAAACTGCCGATTGTCCGCCCGGCTATCGTTCCGGACGCGGGCTGAAAATCAAGGATTTCAAGGGTAAGCTGCCACCGCTCGATCCGTCGCGTCGCGCCGGGCAATCGCTTGATGGTACTCTGGGCTGGGAAGCCACGGTTGCCCCTGATGGATCGCGCCGCTTCGTCGTTACCATGCAGACCGATGGCCAGCGCGTGACCGTTCAGGACGCGCAGGTGGAAGCGCAGGGCCAGTCATAACCGCGATGTGGGAACTGTTCCTCTCCGCTTTCGTCACCCTGTTTGTGGTGATCGATCCGCCCGGCTGCGCGCCGATCTATGCCGGGCTGGTCAAGGGGGCGAGCCAGCGTCAGGCCACCTCCATGGCCGTGCGCGCCACCTTCATCGCCACGGCGATCCTGCTGGTCTTCGCCCTGTTTGGCGAGGCTCTGCTGGGCGCGCTGCATATCGAACTGAACTCGTTCCGCATCGCGGGCGGGATCATGCTGTTCGTGATCGCGATGGACATGGTCTTCGAAAAGCGCACCCAGCGGCGCGAGGAGCGGGCTGACAAGATCCGCGCCACGCCAGAGGTTGAGGACGTCTCGGTGTTCCCCATGGCCATGCCGATGATTGCCGGGCCGGGTTCGATCGCCACGATCATGCTGCTGACTTCCCGCGCGCAGGGGGCCGAACAGACCCTCGTCGTGCTGGGGGCCATGGCGGCGGTGCTGGTCATCACGCTGGCTGCTTTGGTGAGTGCAGGGCCGCTGATGCGTCTGCTGGGCGCGCGGGTGGAGGCGGTCATCACCCGCCTGCTGGGCGTGCTGCTCGCTGCTCTCGCCGCGCAATATGTGATCGACGGGGTCAAGGCGGTGCTGGCATGAGGGGACTGGCCGTGTTCATAGCCACGCTGCTGCTGGTCGCCTGCTCTGGCGAGACTGCAGCGACCGATCCGGTGCCGACGGAAACCGCCAGCACGGAAACGGCCAAGCCATCGCGCAAGGCAGAAGAGTCTCCTGTTACCGCCGCGTCCTGCATCGAACGCGCCAAAGGCACCGGGATGCGCGCTGAAATCGCACGCCCTTGCCATGAGGAAGCGTGCGAGGCAGGTGATGCCCGCGCCTGTGAAATCCTCAGGAACTATGATGGCTTTGCTGCTGGCCGTCAGGCCGAAAACGGCGAAGACAATCCCGAGGCCGTAGCCCCGGGAGATTCCGAACAGTCTGAATTTTAACGCAGGACCACGTCGATGATCGAGCGCGTGATTGCGTCGATCACATAGACCCTGTCATCGCGATAGAGATAGCGGTAGCCCGGGTTCACTTCGTACCGGTTGCGGTAATAGTCGGGCAGGCGATCATAGCCGATATAATAGTTCGACCAGCCTGTGGGGATGCGATAGCCCTTCTTCCACTGTCCGGGCGGAATGCAGCCGGGATACTTCTTGGCCAGGCCCGGCGGGCAGGCCTTTCCGGCATAGCGATCACCAGTGCTGACGCGTTTGGAGTTGCGGTTTGACTTGTCAGCCTTGGCCGCCTTGTGTGGGCCGCTGCGATGTTGGCCCGGATCAGCTAGCACCACAGAGGGGGCGGCCATTGCGAGGGCCGCAGCGCTCATCAGGAAAATTCGGATCGACATGGGCCAGTTCCTTTCGCTCCTGCTTGTCAGGGTATAGCACAAGAAACTGGCCGGTCTGCCCTTTGTTCCCGCAGCCTACTGCAGGGTAATGGTGGGATCGTCGCTGTCGCGGCGGCCAAAGAACTGCATCAACTGGACCAGTAATTCGCACCGGGTGGACAGGCTGGGTGCCTCAAGCAGCGCCTGTTTGGAGGCAATGTCGAAGGGCACGATCTGGCTGGTGCCGTCGATCAGCGATTCGTCATCCAGTCGTGTCACTGCGTCCCAGTCGACCCGATACCCTTGCGCATCGGCAAAGCGCCGGGCTTCCCGTTCAAAGCTGGCGCGTTCGACCGGAGAGAGAGCGGGATAGTCCTCATTGTCGAGCAGTTCGGCTTCGACCTGACGGAACGGGGTGGCCGCATCGAGTTCGCGGATCACCTTGAAGCGCGATTCGCCGGTCAGGATCAGATTGAAGCGCCCGTCCTCGAGCGCTTCAACTTCCTCGATCTTGCCCAGGCAGCCGACCTGATAGAGCGGCGCGCCCTCTTCTGCCCGCTGCGGCTGGATCATCCCGATCCGCCGATCCCGCGCCAGCGCGTCCTTTACCAGCGCACGATAGCGCGGCTCAAAGATGTGCAGCGGCAATTGCAGGCCGGGAAACAGGATCGCGCCGGGCAGGGGGAAGATCGAAATGCGCATCGCCGCGCTACCTTATCCGAACAGGATCAGCGAGAGGCGGCGGCGCTGGGCGGCAACCCACGGGTCTTCCAGGCCGACCACTTCGAAGATCTGCAACAGTTTGGCCTTGGCCGCGCCTTCGTTCCATTCGCGGTCTGCGGCGATCATGCCCAGCAGTGCCTCTGCCGCGTCATCGCGGTCGCCAGCGGCAAAGGCGGCTTCGGCATAGGCCAGCTGGCCTTGCGGGTTGTCCGGCGTCGCAGCGGCCTTCAGTGCGGTCAGTTCGCTATCGGCAGGCTTGTTGCGCGCCAGTTCCAGCGCGGCACGGGCGCGGGCAATCTCGGCATCGCTGGCCAGTTCGACTGGCAGGGCAGAGAGGACCGCTTCGGCCTGCTCCACTTCGCCCAGCGCGGTCATCGCACGAATCAGTCCGGCATAGGCCGCGCCGCTTGTCGGGTCGATTTCGGCGATCTGGGAAAAGATCGAAGCAGCGCGTTCGGCATCGCCGCCGGCCAGCGCCTCTTCGCCCATGGCGATCAGCGGGGCAATATCTTGCGCCGGAGCACCGCCCGCCTTGACCGGCAGCTTGGCCAGCAACTGATCAAGCATGCCCTTCAATTGCGATTCGGTCCGGGCATTGGTCAGATCGGCCACTGGCTGGCCCTGAAAGATGGCATAGACCGTCGGGATCGAGCGGACCTGGAACTGTCCGGCGATAAAGCCTTCCTCGTCCACATTGATCTTGGCCAGGATCACGCCCTTGTCGGCATATTCGGCCGCAACCTTTTCCAGCACCGGGGTCAGCGCCTTGCACGGGCCGCACCATTCGGCCCAGAAATCAAGGATTACCAACGATTCCATCGACGGTTCGACCACATTGGCGCGGAACCGGTCGACTGCCTTCTGCTCTTCCAGGTTCAGCCCCATGCTTGCCACTTGAACAACTCCTTGATGCGTAAATGCTGACCGCCAATGTGGGCCTTCGTGTGCATTTGTGAAGGGATAAACGCCTTTTCATCATTTTGCGTAATTTTCCCCTTGGCAAGCCACAAGGTCACTGCTAACTGCGCGCCTCACCCCGGCCCCGGGGCGGACACGCAAGGGGCTGCAAACGTTCGAGCGGGCGTAGCTCAGGGGTAGAGCACAACCTTGCCAAGGTTGGGGTCG
>CAZLPK010000035.1:0-22902 GCA_964561375.1 uncultured Novosphingobium sp. | reverse complement strand
TTTCCGCCAGCCACAACCCGTATGAGGACAACGGCATCAAGCTGTTCGGCCCGGATGGCTTCAAGCTGTCGGACGAAGATGAACTGGCGATCGAACAGATGCTGGGCGAGGAACTGCCGCTGGCCCCCGCTGCCGAAATCGGCCGCGCCCGCCGGATCGAGGACGCGCGCGGACGCTATATCCACGCGGTGAAGGGGTCACTGCCCGATGATGTCCGGCTCGACGGGCTGAAGATCGTGGTCGATTGCGCCAATGGCGCGGCCTATCACGTCGCGCCTTCGGCCATGTGGGAACTGGGTGCGGAGGTGATCTCGGTCGGCGTCCAGCCAAATGGCACCAACATCAACGACAAGTGCGGATCGACCCATTTGGCCCTGATCAAGGAAACCGTGGTCGCCAGCGGCGCGGACATCGGCATTGCGCTGGATGGCGATGCCGATCGCCTGATCGTGGTCGATGAAAAGGGCCAGACGGTCGATGGCGACCAGATCATGGCCCTGATCGGCACGGAACTGGCCACGCGCGGCCTGCTGCGCGGTGGCGGTGTGGTGGCCACGGTCATGTCCAACCTCGGGCTGGAACGCTTTCTCGCCACGCAGGGCCTGACCCTGGAACGGACCAAGGTGGGCGACCGCCACGTGCTGGAAAGAATGAAGGCCGCTGGCTTCAACGTCGGCGGCGAACAGAGCGGCCACATGATCCTGCTCGACCATGGCACCACAGGCGACGGCACGGTGGCCGCGCTGCAAGTGCTGGCGGCGCTGGTCAAATCGGGCAAGCAGGCAAGCGAACTGCTCCACCTGTTCGACCCGGTTCCGCAATTGCTGAAGAACGTGCGCTTTTCGGGGGGCAAGCCGCTGGAGGACACGCGCGTTCAGGCCGTCATTGCCGAGGCGGAAGCAGAACTGGCCGGCAAGGGCCGCCTCGTCATTCGTCCCTCTGGCACCGAACCGGTGATCCGCGTCATGGCCGAAGGCGACGATGCGGCGCAGGTGGAACGGGTGGTCGATGCGATTTGTGCGGCAGTGAAGGAAGCAGCCAATGCTTGAGATGCGCCCCGATTGCGAAAAATGCGACACCAGCCTGCCCGCCGAACTTCCCGGCGCGTTCATCTGCAGCCTGGAATGCACCTTCTGCACCGAATGCGCCGATGCGCTGGACGAACGCTGCCCCAACTGCGGCGGCGAACTGCTCGACCGCCCAACCCGCGCCAAGCACCTGCACGCGAAGCACCCGCCTTCGACCGTGCGCAAATTCAAGGGCTGACCTGACACTGCCATGACCCAACCTGTGCGCATCCTGTCCATCGCCGGTTCCGACAGTTCAGGCGGTGCGGGCATTCAGGCCGACATCAAGACCATCACCGTGCTGGGCGGCTATGCGATGACCGCCCTAACCGCGATCACTGCGCAGAACACGCTGGGCGTTACTGCGGTTGACGTGCTCTCCCCGGAAATGATCGGCGCGCAGATCGACGCCTGCACCAGCGACATCGGGGTCGATGCGGTGAAGATCGGGATGCTCGGCTCCCCGGCTATTGCCCATACCGTGGCGGACCGGCTGGAGCAGTTGGGCGTGCCGGTCGTCTTCGATCCGGTAATGATTGCCACCAGCGGCGCGGCCCTGGCCGATGAGGCAACAATCGCGGCCTTTGAACGGCTGATGCAGCTTGCCACCCTCTCAACCCCCAACGTGCCGGAACTGGCGGCTCTGGGCGGACATGAAGGCATGGCCGCGCGCGGGATCGCCTATCTGGCAAAGGGCGGCGACGCGACCGGCGAAGTGGTAGAGGACGTGCTGATCGTTCCGGGGCAGGAACCGCGCGTGATGTCCTCACCGCGCATCCATACGCGCCACACCCACGGCACCGGCTGCACGCTATCGAGCGCGATTGCGACCTATCTGGGTCAAGGGATTGCCCTGCCAGAAGCGGTAGAGCGCGCCCGCCGCTTCGTCCGTGCAGCCCTGCTGGCTGCCCCCGGCTTTGGCGCAGGGAACGGCCCGCTGGGGCATACGGCAGCCCGCGATCAGTCGAGCTCGTAGAAGTCCCTGATCACGTCCCAGGCTTCCTGCGCGGTTTCCACCCAGTGGAACAGCTTCAGGTCTTGCGGGTTGATCACGCCTTCTTCGGCCAGCGCGTCGAAATTGACCACGCGCGTCCAGAACTCCCTGCCAAACAGCAGGATCGGAATCGGCTTCATCTTGCCGGTCTGGATCAGGGTGAGCAGTTCGAAGAACTCGTCAAAGGTGCCGAAGCCGCCCGGGAAGACCGCCACGGCCCGCGCACGCAGCAAGAAGTGCATCTTGCGCAGGGCGAAGTAGTGGAACTGGAAAGCGAGGCGCGGCGTCACATAAGGGTTGGGCGCCTGTTCGTGCGGCAACACGATGTTGAGGCCGATGGTTTCCGCCCCGGCCTCTACCGCGCCGCGATTCGCCGCCTCCATGATCGAGGGGCCACCGCCCGAGCAGACCACGAACTGACGCATCCCCTTTTCAACGATGCCGCAGCTTGAAGCGATCCGCGCCAGTTCGCGCGCTTCCTCATAATAACGGGCCTTGGCCGCCAGACTTTCGGCCACGGGGCGCCTTTCATCGGATGCATTGGCCAGGAATTCTTCGACTGCTTCAGGCGCAGGAATTCGCGCAGAACCATAGCAAACCAGCGTGGAGCCGATATTCGCCTCGTCCAGCAGCATGTCGCATTTGAGCAGTTCCAGCTGGAAACGAACCGGGCGCAATTCCTCCCGCAAGAGGAAATCGGTGTCGCGGAACGCCAGCTTGTAGGCCGGGCTACGGGTCTGGGGAGTGGAATGATCCTGCGATTCGACAAAGCCGGCTTCCTGCTCGGCCTTGTAGAAACGGCGGCGGTTCAGCCGCTTTTCCTTTTCTTCTTCGGTCATTAAACCCCTTTCACCTCTGAGCAGGCGCCTGTCAAAGCTGGTCTTAAAACGAAGAACCCGGCGCTCAAAAACGAGGCCGGGCGATCATTGTTCCGAAAGAAAGCTGGATGCCCCGCGAGGATTCGAACCTCGATAGACGGAATCAGAATCCGTAGTCTTGCCATTAGACGACGGGGCAACAGAGGGCGTGCCTCTAGTCGGGCAAAAGCGCGGCGTCAAGCACTGGAAATGACCGGGCCTTGCCCCCCGCGCCAGAGCGGTCTAGCATTGCATCAGGTGTGCGGCCCGATTGGCCGCGTGAAAAGAATAAAGAGTGCAAGTAACATGGCGGATTATTCTCCGCCGCCGCGTGGTACGAATGGGCAAAAATCGAAAAGGCGCAGCGGGAATCCGTCCCGTGATCGCGCTGTCAGCCCTTCTCCGAACCGCCCCGGTGGCCCCGGCCGGCCCGAGCCTGCCTGGCAGCAACAGGTTCAACGCAGCGCCCCGTTTCAGCGCCAGGCCTTCGCCGCAATTGACCTGGGCACCAACAATTGCCGTCTGCTGATCGCCCGTCCGCAGGGTGAAAACTTCGTCGTGGTCGATGCCTTCAGCCGCGTTGTGCGGCTGGGCGAAGGACTGGCCCAGACTGGCCGACTGAGTGACGCGGCAATGGACCGAGCGCTGGGCGCGCTGCACATCTGTGCCGACAAGCTCAAGCGCCGCAACGTCCACCTCGCGCGATCGGTCGCAACCGAAGCCTGTCGCCGGGCTAATAATGGTGCAGAATTCATTGCCCGGGTGCGTGAGGAAACCGGCATCCGACTGGACATCATCAGCGCCAAGGAGGAAGCGCGGCTGGCCGTGATGGGCTGCCACCTGCTGCTCGAATCGGGCGAAGGCCCGGCCATGGTCTTTGACATCGGCGGCGGTTCGACCGAACTGGTGCTGGTCGAAACCCGCCCGGACGATACCCCGCTGATCCATGACTGGCAGAGCGTGCCGTGGGGCGTCGTTTCCCTGACCGAGACCTGCCAGCCCGAGCCGGACGATCCAGTGGGCCGGGCAGTCCGCTATGAGCGGATGAAGGAACTGGTCCGCGACAGTCTGGCCCCGCTGGCGGAGCGGGCAATGGCATGGCTGGAACGCGCCGCGCCTGAAGCGCCGCTGCGCCTGCTGGGCACCAGCGGCACAGTGACGACGCTGGCCAGCCTGCATCTGGAATTGCCGCAGTATGATCGCAGCGCGGTCGATGGCCTGATCGTCCAGTCCGATTCGATGCGCAGTCTTTGCGCTTCCCTCGCGGTGATGACGCCGGCCCAGCGCCGCGCCCAGCCCTGCATCGGGCGCGAACGGTCGGATCTGGTCGTGGCTGGCTGCGCGATTCTCGAAGCGATTCTTGACCTCTGGCCTGCGCACAAATTGGGCGTGGCCGACCGCGGTATTCGTGAAGGCATCCTGCGCGGCCTGATGGCCTCCGGCGATGCGGCAGAGCGGGCGCGGGCCACCTTACGCGAAATGAAACGACAAGCATCATGAGCCGCTCTGGCAAAGACCCCAACGAACGGCTGCGCACGGCCAAGAAGCGTTCCACCAGTTCGGCCCGCTGGCTGACCCGGCAGCTGAACGATCCCTATGTGAAGCAGGCCAAGGCCGAGGGCTGGCGCAGCCGCGCCGCCTTCAAGCTGATCGAGCTGGATGAGAAATACAGCCTGATCAAGGGCGCCCGCCGTGTGGTCGACCTGGGCATTGCCCCGGGCGGATGGAGCCAGGTTGTGCGCAAGCGCAATCCCAAGGCAGCCGTGGTTGGCATCGACCTGTTGCCGACCGACCCGATCGAAGGCGTCACCATCTTCCAGATGGACTTCATGGCGGATGAGGCCCCGGCGGCCCTGACCGAGGCGCTGGACGGCCCGCCTGACCTCGTCATCTCGGACATGGCAGCCAATACAGTCGGCCACAAGCAGACCGACCACCTGCGGACCATGGGTCTGGTCGAGACTGCCGCCCACTTCGCGATCGAGAACCTCAGCCCCGGCGGCGCCTTCATCGCCAAGGTACTGGCAGGCGGGACCGATACCGACCTGCTGACCCTGCTGAAAAAGCACTTCACCACGGTCAAACACGCCAAGCCACCAGCGAGCCGCAAGGATTCGTCCGAGTGGTACGTGATCGCGCAGGGGTTTAAGGGTTAAGCGAAGCGGTACGCGTAAAGCTGGACCCCGGCCTGCGCCGGGGTGACGCTCAAGTCATGCGTTCCCTTTTTCCGTTCCCCAGTGCAAGCCGGGGCCCAGACACTCCCACTCCACACGCGCCGGAACAAACGAAAAGGGCGGAGCCTTGCGGCCCCGCCCCTTCGTTTACCCGGAAGTCCGACCTTACTTGGCGGTCTTCAGGTATTCGATGATGTTGGCGCGTTCCTGAGCGTCCGACAGGCCAGCGAAGCTCATCTTCGTGCCCGGAGCGAACTTGGCCGGATCGGTCAGCCAGGCATCCATGGTTGCTTCGTCCCACTTGCCGCCCTTGGCCTTCAGCGCATCCGAGAAGGCATAGCCGCCACGGCCCTGAGCAACGCCCTCACCGAAGACGCCAGCCAAATTCGGGCCGATGCCGTTGGCACCGCCAGCGTTGATGGTGTGGCAAGCCGCGCACTTGGCAAAGCTCTTCTGACCCTTGGCAGCGTCGCCCACCACGGCAGCCGGAGCGGCAGCAGCAGCGTCACCAGCCGGAGCTTCCGGAACCGGCGGCAGCGGCAGGTTGGAACCCTGTGCGTTCAGGTAAACAATCAGGTTAGCGCGCTCTTGCGGGTCAGACAGACCGGCAAAGCCCATCTTGGTGCCCGGAGCATAGGCCGCCGGGTTGGTCAGCCACTCGCTCATGGTCAGCCAGTCCCACTTGCCGCCCTTCGACTTGAGAGCTTCGGAGAAGGCGAAACCGCCACGGCCCTGGGCGACAGCTTCACCCAACACGCCATAGAGATTCGGGCCAAGACCATTGGCACCGCCCTGGTTGATGCTGTGGCAGCTGGCGCACTTGGCAAAGGTCTTTTCACCCTTCGCAACGTCAGCCTTGGCCAGATAGGCTTCGAACGGGGTCGCGTCCTTGCCGCCTTCGCCTTCCTGAACGACACCGGCAATTTCATAGCCCATGGTTTCAGGGCGCTGTTCCTTGCCGGCATGGAAATAACGCGAGCTCACCGCCGAAAGGCTGAGCAGTACGACACCGGAAAACAGCGTCCATCCGGCAATGGTGTTGAAACGGTCTGACATATGGTTGCCCCGTTGGGATTTCGCCTAGGAGATTTGCGGTCGCTCTAGTGTCGCGTCGCGCTATGCGCAAGGGGCATTGCAGCGCCCTGATTTGCAGCCTAGCCAATGTCCCCAAGTTTTCGCCGCTCTGATCGGCGGAACAAAGCAAATTGGGAGGACGGATGACCTGGAAACCGGAAGTCGAGGAGCTGCGCGCGCGCCGCAAGATGGCCGAGCAGATGGGCGGACCGGAAAAGGTCGCGCGCCAGCATTCGCGCGGCAAGCTGGATGCCCGCGCCCGGATCAAGGGGCTGGTCGATCCCGGCTCGTTCCGAGAAATCGGCAAGATCGCAGGAAAAGGGCACTATGGCCCGGATGGCGAACTGCTTGATCTCTCTCCTTCCAACCTCGTTTTTGGCCGTGCCAATATAGAAAATCGCCCGGTCGTCGCTTCGGCCGATGACTTCACAGTGCGCGGCGGCGCGGCAGACGCGGCGATTCACCGCAAGTTCGTGCAATGCGAACAAATGGCCCACACGCTGAAGATTCCGCTGATCCGGATGATCGACGGCACTGGCGGGGGCGGCTCGGTCAAGACGCTGGAGGATATCGGCGCAACCTATGTTCCGGCCACGCCGGGCTGGGGCGAGATCGTAAAGAACCTGGAAACCGTGCCGGTCGTCGCGCTGGCGCTTGGCCCCACGGCAGGCCTTGGCGCGGCCCGCGTCGTCGCCAGTCACTATTCGATCATGGTCAAGGGCCTGTCACAGCTCTTCGCCGCTGGCCCTGCCGTGGTCGAGGCGATTGGCGAAGCGAGCGACAAGGAAAGCCTGGGCGGCAGCGCGATCCACACCCGTAACGGCGTGGTCGATGAAGAAGTCGGCAGCGAGCAGGAAGCCTTTGCCCGCGCCCGTCGGTTTCTCTCCTACCTTCCCAGTCACGTTGGTCAGCACGCGCCGCGAATCGTCAACAGCGACCCGGCCGACCGGCGCGAGCAGAGCCTGATCGACCTTGTCCCGCGAGAGGCAAAGCAGGTCTATTCCATGCGCCGCCTGCTAAATGCCGTGTTTGACCACGGTTCGGTTTTTGAAATGGGCAAGCTGTGGGGCCGCGCAGCGATCACCGCTTTTGCCCGGCTGGATGGCTGGCCGGTAGCGGTCGTCGCCTCCGATCCCAGCTTCCTCGGCGGATCGTGGGAGGCCAAGACCAGCGAGAAAGTAGAACGCTTCATCAAGCTGGCCGACCAGTTCCGCCTGCCGGTGGTCCACCTTGTCGACAACCCCGGCTTCATGATTGGTCTGGCGGCAGAGACCAGCGGCACGATCCGCTATGGCGTCAATGCAATGAACACGATCTACAAGGCCACGGTGCCGCTGTGCTGCGTCGTCATCCGCCGCGCCTATGGCATTGCCGGCAGCGCGATGAGCAATGCCGAAGCCTTCCAGTACCGCTTTGCCTGGCCCAGCGGCGACTGGGGCAGCCTGCCAATCGAAGGCGGGATCGAGGTGGCCTACAAGAGCGAGATCGAAGCGGCGGAAGACCCGCAGGCCCACCTCGAGGCGATTCGCGAGCGGCTCAACCGGGTGCGCAGCCCGTTCCGCACGGCGGAGAAGTTCGGGATCGAGGACATTATCGACCCGCGCGAGACGCGGCCACTTCTGTGTGAATTCGCTGACCTGGCCTGGCGAGCCCTGGGAGCCGCAGTTTAGCGCGGGTTTCGGCCGTCAGCAGGAGGGTCGGGACGGGCCGCTGAAATATTTGTCACATAAGTGTCATAGATCATGCCTAACTGCCGTTCGACTCATTATTACGAGGCTACAATGAACCGTTTGAAAACCATTGCTTTTGCTGCAATTTCGTCCGTAGCCCTCGCTGCCTGCGGTGGCGGCTCCTCGGGCGCAAGCCGTGACGCCGCCTGGGCCGTCGGTTCTTCGACGCTCTATCCGTTCGCTGCCGCTGTGGCCGAAGAAGTCGCCAAGGGCGGCGTAAAGGCACCCAAGGTCGAGCAGAACGGCTCGGGCGCAGGCATCAAGATGTTCTGCGAAGGCGTTGGCGCCAAGTTCCCGGACATCGCGAACGCTTCGCGTCGCATCAAAAAGTCCGAATTTGAAACCTGCCAGAAGAACGGCGTGAAGGACATTGCCGAAATCCAGGTCGGCCTAGACGGTATCGCCTTCGCCGAAGCCCAGCGCGGCCCCGGCATCACCCTGACCCCGGTCGACGTTTACAAGGCGCTGGCTGCCAATCCGTTTGGCAAGCCGAACACCGCCAAGACCTGGAAGGACGTGAACCCGGCCCTGCCCGCCCTGCCGATCCTGGTTTACGGTCCGCCGACGACCAGCGGCACCCGCGACGCTCTGGCCGAACTGATCCTGACCAAGGGTTGCGACAGCGATCCGGCGATGAAGGCGCTGAAGGAAAAGGACTCCGACGCGCACAAGAAGGTCTGCACCGAAGTGCGTGAAGACGGCGCCTATGTCGACTCGGGCGAAGAAGATAACCTGATCGTCCAGAAGCTGGCCGAAAACCCGAATGCCATCGGCGTGTTCGGCTTCTCGTTCCTGGAAGAGAACATGGACAAGCTGAAGGGCATCACCATGGGCGGCGTCGCGCCGACCTATGCGACGATTTCCGACTTCAGCTATCCGGGCGCTCGCCCGCTCTACATCTACGTCAAGATGGCCCACCTGAACTCGGTTCCGGGCCTGAAGGAATATGTCGCAGCCTGGGCCAAGGCCTGGGGTCCGGATGGCCTGCTGAAGAGCAAAGGCATGGTCATTTCGCCGGATGACGTGCGCAACAAGTTTGCCCCGGTCGCTGCCAATCCGGTGGCGATGGACGCTTCTACTCTGAAGTAAGGGCATCCATGTCCCCCACCCTCGTCTTGTTGGTGTTGTTTGCGCTTGGCGGCGCTGCGTGGTTTACCGCGCGCCGCCGGGCGCGAGCGCTTTACACCGGGCGCGGCTCGCTCAAGGCGATGCCGAATTATCACGGCCTGCACATGGCGCTGTGGGTGCTGATCCCGGCCCTGCTGGGCTGGGCCATCTGGAGCGCGATTGCCCCCGGCCTGATCCATGGCGCAATCCTTGCCCATCCCGCGGCACAACTGCTGCCCGCGATGGATATGGAGCGCGAGGCGATCATCAACGAGGCGCTGACTGCGGCCCGCAACAACGGCTTTGGCGCATTCCGTCCTGAAGCCGCTGCGCTGACCGCTCCGGTTGACGAAATCCTGGCGCGGTTCAACTGGATCGGCGCTGCCCTGGCACTCGTTCTGGCCTTTGCCGGCGGTGCCTATGGCCATACCCGCGTGACCAGGGACTTCCCGGCCCGGACCAAGGTGGAGCGCGGCGTGCTCGGCCTGCTGCTGGCCGCATCCAGCGTGGCAATCGTCACGACGCTGGGCATCATCGGCTCGCTGGTGTTCGAGGCCTTCCGCTTCTTCACCTTTGTCAGCCCGATCGATTTCCTGTTCGGAACCAACTGGAACCCCGACCCCTTTGCACCGATCAACCCCGAACTGGGCGAAAAGCTGGGTGCAGTACCGCTGTTCTGGGGCACCCTGTTCATCGGTGCGATCATTGCGATGATCGTAGCCGTGCCGCTTGGCCTGATGAGCGCGATCTACCTGACCCAATATGCCTCGGGCACTTTCCGCAAGTGGGTGAAGCCCGCGCTGGAAATCCTCGCCGGGGTTCCGACCGTGGTCTACGGCTATTTCGCCGCGTTGACTGTGGCCCCGCTGGTGCGCGACTTTGCTGCCGCAATCGGCATTGCCAACCCGACCACCGAATCCGCCCTGGCGGCAGGTCTGGTCATGGGCGTGATGATCATTCCGTTCGTTTCATCGATGGCTGACGATTCGATCGCCGCTGTCCCGCAGGCCATGCGCGATGGCAGCCTGGCCATGGGCGCAACCAAGTCGGAAACCATCCGCAAGGTGCTGATCCCCGCTGCCCTGCCGGGCATCGTCGCTGGCGTAATGCTGGCCATCAGCCGCGCGATCGGGGAAACCATGATCGTGTACATGGCCGCCGGCGCCGCAGCGCGCCTTTCGGCCAATCCGTTCGATTCGATGACGACCGTAACCTACCAGATCGCCCGCCTGCTGACCGGCGACGGTGATTTTGCCCACCCGGCAACGCTGTCTGCCTTTGCCCTGGGCCTGGTCCTGTTCGTCGTCACCCTTGCTCTCAACATTATTGCTCTGCGCGTCGTAAAGCGCTTCCGGGAGGCTTATGAGTAATCCCGCAACCCAGTGGCAGTCACCCGAAATGGCGCGGCGGCTCGAACGGCGCTACGCAGCCGAACGACGCTTTCGCCTGATGGGCGTCGGGGCCATCACGGTCTCGCTGGCCTTCCTCGCCTTCCTGCTCTTCACCATGCTGAAGAACGGCATCGGCGGCATCGATCTGGAATTCCTGACCGGTTCCGATTCCACCGACGCGGCAACTGCCGGGATCTGGAGCTCATTCAAGGGCTCGCTGCTGACCATGGCGGTCACGCTGGTCCTGTCGTTCCCGCTGGGCGTGCTGGCCGCGATCTGGCTGGAGGAATTCGCCCCCCGCGCCAAGTGGGTGGAAT
Organism: uncultured Novosphingobium sp.; assembly: GCA_964561375.1. Taxonomy (GTDB): domain Bacteria; phylum Pseudomonadota; class Alphaproteobacteria; order Sphingomonadales; family Sphingomonadaceae; genus Novosphingobium. The sequence goes on along the minus strand of CAZLPK010000035.1, from coordinate 12,191 downwards.
GGATCGAAGTGTCGATCAACAACCTGGCTGCGGTGCCATCGATCATCTTCGGCCTGCTGGGTCTGGCGATCTTCATCCAGCTGTTCGGCCTGCCGCGCTCATCGCCGCTGGTTGGCGGTCTGACCCTGGCCCTGATGACCATGCCGGTCATCGTGATTGCTGCGCGCAACGCGATCCAGGCCGTGCCGCCGTCGATCCGCGATGCCGCCCTGGCCGTTGGCGCCAGCCCGGTCCAGGCCTCGTTCCACCACGTACTGCCCCTGGCCCTACCCGGTATCCTGACCGGCACGATCATCGGCATGGCCCGGGCGCTGGGCGAAACCGCACCGCTGCTGATCATCGGCATGCGCATGTTCGCCGCCACCCCGCCGCAGGGCATCACCGACAGCTCGACCGTGCTGCCGATGCAGATCTTCCTGTGGTCGGGTGAAATCGACCGCGCCTTCGTCCAGAACACCTCGGCAGCGATCATCGCGCTGCTGGTCTTCCTCCTCGCCATGAACGGCCTCGCGATCTACCTGCGCGCCCGTTTCGAGACTCGCTGGTAATCCCCATGACCGAAACGAACCGTATCTCCGCCCGCAACGTCAACGTCTTCTATGGCGCCAAACAGGCGATCGATAATGTGTCGATCGACATTCCGTCGGACTATGTCACTGCCTTCATCGGCCCGTCGGGCTGCGGGAAGTCCACCTTCCTGCGCACCCTGAACCGCATGAACGACACGATCCCCGGCTGCCGGGTCGAAGGGGAAATCACCCTCGACGGCGAAGACATCTATGGCCAGTCGATGGACGTGGTCCAGCTGCGCGCCCGCGTAGGCATGGTGTTCCAGAAGCCGAACCCGTTCCCCAAGTCGATCTATGAAAACGTCGCCTATGGCCCGCGCATCCACGGCCTCGCCAATGGCAAGGCGGAAATGGACGAGATCGTCGAAAAGTCGCTGCGCCGCGCCGGCCTGTGGGACGAAGTGAAGGATCGCCTTGGCGATGCCGGCACGGCCCTGTCCGGCGGTCAGCAACAGCGCCTGTGCATTGCCCGCGCCATTGCGGTCAGCCCCGAAGTGATCTTGATGGACGAGCCGTGCTCCGCGCTTGACCCGATTGCCACGGCGCGGATCGAGGAGCTGATCGACGACCTGCGTGGCCGCTATGCAATCGTGATCGTCACCCACTCGATGCAGCAGGCCGCGCGCGTTTCGCAGCGCACCGCCTTCTTCCATCTCGGCAAGGTTGTTGAATACGGCCAGACCGAACAGATCTTCACCAATCCGCGCGAAGAGCGCACCAAGGATTACATCACCGGACGTTACGGGTAAGGAACGCACGATGGCCGAGCATACAGTCAAGGCATTCGATACCGAAATCGGCCAGCTTCGCGGCCTGATTGCGGAAATGGGCGGTCTCGCCGAAGTGATGATCCGCGATGCGATCGATGCGCTGGGGCGGTCGGACGAGGCGGCTGCCCAGGTCGTGGTCGATACCGACAGGAAGCTGGACGCGCTGGAAGCCGAAGTTGACCGGCTGGCCGTGCGCGTCATCGCGTTGCGCGCGCCGATGGCGGACGACCTGCGCGACGTCATCGCCGCGCTGAAGATTTCCGGCGTGATCGAGCGGATTGGCGACTATGCCAAGAACATCGCCAAGCGCGTGGGTGATATCGAACGGTCGCGTTTGGGGCCGCTCACCCTGATTCCGGCCATGGGCGATATCGCCCAGGGCATGGTTCGCGACGTGCTGAACGCCTATGGCGCCCGCGATGCCGAACTGGCGGTCGAAGTGATCCACCGCGATGAAAAATTGGACAATTTCTACGACAGCCTGTTCCGCAACCTGGTGGCCCACATGATGGAAAACCCGGCCACGATCAGCTCTGCCGCGCAGTTGCTGTTCGTCGCCCGCAATCTGGAACGGGTGGGCGACCATGCCACCAACGTGGCGGAAATGGTCTACTTCGCCGCCACTGGCCTCTACTATTCCGAGCGTGACATGCCCGGTGGAAGCGAAAAGGTGATCTGATGCAGCCCTCGGTGCTCATCGTCGAAGACGACACGGCGCTGTCTGAACTGCTGCAATGGCATTTCAATTCCGAAGGCTATGAAGTGCGCACCACCGCCGATGGCGAAGATGCGCTGATCATGGTGCGCGAGGAAATGCCGGACCTGATCGTGCTGGACTGGATGATCGAATCCCTTTCCGGGGTCGAGGTCTGCCGCCAGCTGCGCAAGGCGAAGGAAAGCGCCCGCGTGCCGATCATGATGCTGACCGCGCGGGGCGAGGAAGAGGACAAGATTCGCGGCCTGAAGACCGGGGCCGACGATTACCTGACCAAGCCGTTCTCCCCGCGCGAGCTGCTTGCCCGTGCCGAAGCCCTGCTGCGCCGCAGCCGCCCGGCCCTGGCCGGGGAAATGCTGGCCTTTGCCGATCTGGAACTGGACCCGGCGGCCCACCGCGTAAAGCGCAGCGGCGAAGTGCTGCACCTTGGCCCGACCGAATTCCGCCTGCTGCGCCACTTCATGGAAAAACCTCGCCGCGTCCATTCGCGCCAGCAGCTGATCGATGCGGTCTGGGGCATGGACAAGGAAATCGACGAGCGCACCGTTGACGTCCACATCCGCCGCCTGCGTCAGGCGATTGATCGCCCCGGTTCGCCTGAGCTGATCCGCACGGTCCGTTCGGCCGGCTATGCGATGGACGACGCGGCCTGAGGATGCAGGGCTTGACCTGACTGCCCGCTGGCCGCACCGCCGCGGGCATGATCGGGTTCGTCACCGCCTTTGCGGCAACTCTCCTGCTCGGCCTGGGCGGGCGGGATCAAATCCTGACCGCCGGGCTGACGCCAAAGCTGGGCCGGCGTGGTTCGCTGCTGGCCGTCGGCTCAATTATTTCTGCGCTGACCGTCTCGGCAGCGGCGTGGCTGGCGTCACTGGTCACAGCGCAAGCGGGAATTGAAGACACGGCCCCGTTCGCGCTCCTCGCGACCGGGTTGGCCGGACTGGAAATGGCCATGATCCGGCTACGGCGCCTGCCTGCCGAACCAACCCGCTCGCTCGGCGCGATGACGCTGGTCCTGCTGGTGTTTCAGGCCGCTGACGCCGTGCGCCTTGCCACCTTTGCGCTTGTCCTGACTGCCGATGCGACTGCGCCAACCGCAACGGGTGCAGCCCTTGGCGGCACGACAGCGCTGGCTGCTGGCTGGGCGCTGGGCGAGAGGCTTCCCGCAGAGCGTCTTGTGGCAGTCCGCCGCTGGCTGGGCATAGCCTTGGCCGGATTGGCGGGAACCTTGCTGCTTATCCCGCGTTAATCGCTCTTGGCGATCATTGTGAGCATATCAATCGTCTGGAGCGATTAAACTCCATGCATCATAAGGTCGCCACTTCGGGAGACATTCCAATGAACGCATCGACCAACAATGCCCAGACTGCTCTGATCGCCAGCCTCAATCGCCTGCTGGCAGACTGTTTTGCGCTCTATCTCAAGACCAAGAACTTTCACTGGCACGTGCGCGGCCCACAGTTTCGCGACCTGCACCTGCTGTTTGACGAACAGGCGGCTGAGATTTTCGCCCTGACCGATCTGATCGCAGAACGGGTGCGCAAGAATGGCGCCGCAACTCTCACCTCGATCGGTTCAATTGCCGCGCAAAGCCGCATTGCCGATCAGGACGATGCCACGCTTTCGGCTGAAAAGATGATTGCCGAACTGGCGGAGGACAATCGCACCCTGATAGCCGCTCTGCGCGAGGCGAAGGCTGCTGCCGGTGCGGCAGGCGACAATGCGACCGAGGGCGCGGCGGACGACTGGACCGATCAGGCGGAACAGCGCGTGTGGTTCCTCACCTCGCTGCTCGCATAGCATTGCACAGCCGTTCCGCCCTGGGCGCCCAGCTGCTATCGCGCGGGGCATGAGCAAGGCTGAAATCATTCCGGGTGCCAGCGACGCGGAAATCGCCGATTGGCTGCACGAACGGCTGACCAAGTCGCTGGCAGCTGCGCCCGGAGAGATTGCGATCACTATCCCCGGCGGCTCCACGCCCTTTCCGATCCTTGCCCGATTGGCGCAGCTGGGGCTGGACTGGAGCCGGATTACGGTCTGGCCGGGAGACGACCGGATCGTGGCAGAGGACCACCCGGCCAGCAATGTCGGCCGTATTCGCGCCGCACTCGAACCTCTCGGCGCGAAAGTCATCGCCCTGACCGAAGGGCTGAGGCCGCCACATTTCGCCCTGGCCTGGCTGGGCATGGGCACGGACGGACACGTCGCCTCACTGTTTCCCAACACAGATCCGCAGGCAGACGACCCACAGCCCCTGCGCCGCGTGACGCCGGATCCGCTGCCGCCCGAGGCGCCGTTCGACCGCCTGAGCCTGACCATTCCAGCCCTGCTGAACAGCGACGCCTTGGTCTTCGTCATTCGCGGCGCGCACAAGCAGGCTCTGTTCGAAGCGGCCCTGGCCGAAGAGCACGATTTGCCGGTTGCACGGCTGCTGGGCGCAGCGCATCAACCGGTGACATGCTTCACCTGATCCCGCCCCCGCTGCATCGCACCGGATTGCGCCTTGCCCATGCGGTGCGCAAGCGCTGGTGGCGACTGGCGAAGGTGCAGCTGAACGGGTGCCGCGTGCTGGCCTTCAATGCGAAGGGCGAACTGCTGCTGATCCGCCATTCCTATGGCAGTGGCCACTGGATGCTGCCGGGTGGGGGCATTGCGCGCAGAGAGGAACCGCTGCGCGCCGCCTTGCGCGAACTGCGCGAGGAAACGGGCTGCGACCTGCACCGGCCCTTTGTTCATTCAGTGGTTGATGAAGCCCTGTTTGGCACGACCAACCGGGTTCACATGGTTGCCGGTCTAGCCAGCGGCACCGCACAAGCCGATGGGCGCGAGATCATCGAACTGGGCTTCTTCGCGCAGCACGCCCTTCCCCAGCCTCTGTCACCCGCGGCGCACAGCCAGATCGCGGAGTGGTTTACCGCCTTTGATCGACTGGGCGAACCACAAGCCTAGCTTTTCTGGGCGTCCTGAACCGCTTCATAGGCGGCCTTGCCCATGTCGGTGCAGGTGCCGAAATCACGCTCCAGCATAGCCTCTGCCTCAGCTTCGTCGCTGAACGATTTCACCAGACTTTCGGTTTGCGCGAAGACTTCCTTCTGGACGCTCTCCGGGTCCTTTTCGTGCATGAACGCCGCAACCACGGCGAGAGCAGCGGCTTGCGCAAGGTAGGTTTCAGACTGGGCCTTAACCTCCGCCTTGTCCTTGTCCGCTCCGGCAGCCAGCACCTGGCCCAGCACGATGTTCAGCGCGGCACAATGCGTGACACGCGGATAGGTCATCTCATCCTCGTCCGCCTGGGCCGCGACCGGAGCGGCAAAGCCAAGTGACAGCAGCGCAGCTGCGGCGGCCAGTGCGTGAATCTTCATACGTGCAATCGTCCTTTACCGCTGCGCGGGCATCGCCTCTGCGGCCCGCCCGCCTGGGGGCGGAAAGGACTAGAACCGATGGCGTCAGCTTTCCCCAACTGGCGCCCCATGTCCATCACAATCGCCGGACGAGTCACGGTATCAGAACGGCAGTTCCGCCTGAACCTTGCCCAAGCTGGCCGGAGCGGGCGCCTCGTCCTCTTCCAGCGCCGACAGGGTCAGCCCGACCAACCGCACCGGCTGTGCCAAGGGCAGCACCTCATCCAGCAGTTCATGCCCGATCCGCGCAAACTCGGCCTGATCCGCAATCGGATAGGGCAGGCTGCGGGCACGGGTAAGGTTGGTGAAGTCCTTGTGCTTCAGCTTCAGGGTCACTGTCCGCCCCTTGGCCTCGGCCTTGGTGATCCGCGCCCAGCTGAGTTCGATGATCCGTTCCAGCACTTCGCGTAAGGAGGCACCCGAAGAAATATCCTTGTCCAGCGTCCGCTCTGCCCCCACCGACTTGCGCGGGCGGTTGGCCTTGACCCGGCGCAGGTCGATGCCGCGCGCCGCCTGATAGAGGTAATCCGCCTGACTGCCGAAATGTTCGCGCAGGAAATGAATGTCGCAGGCGGTCAGATCGGCCCCGGTCTCGATCCCCAGACTGGCCATCTTTTCCGCCCCGCGCGGACCGATTCCGTGGAACCGCCGCACCGGCAGGGCCGCGACAAAGGCCGCACCATCGCCCGGACGGATCACGCAGATGCCGTCGGGCTTGTTCTGGTCGCTGGCCAGCTTGGCGAGGAACTTGTTGTACGACACCCCGGCGCTGGCGGTCAGTCCTGTCTCCCGCTTGATCCGGCTGCGGATCAGTTCGGCAATCCGCGTGGCCGAACCGATCCCGCGGAGGTCTTCGGTCACGTCCAGATAGGCCTCGTCCAGACTGAGCGGTTCGACCAGCGGGGTATAGTCGAGGAAAATATCCCGAATCTGGTGTGAGATCGCGGTGTAAACCGGAAAGCGCGGCGGGCGAAAAATCAGCTGCGGGCACAGCCGCTTGGCCGTGACCGAAGGCATGGCCGAACGACAACCGAATTTGCGCGCTTCATAAGAGCAAGTGGTCAGCACCCCGCGTGCGCCATCGCCGCCCACCGCCACCGGCTTGCCCCGCAGGGTAGGATCGTCGCGCTGTTCGACGCTGGCGTAAAAGGCGTCCATGTCGACATGAATGATCTTGCGCAGACCGGTGGCCGTATCGGCCTCGTCATCGGTTCCGGGCTGCGCTTCGCTCATCGCCTCACCTTACTCCCCGGTCCATGCATACGAAAAGAGGCATTAAAGGGGGTGGCATTGCGCGCTGCGAAAGGCCAATGCCATGTTGTGTCAGTGAAACCGATTAAACCTGCACCCGACCGGATCGGAGAGCGTGAATTCATCGCCCTGATGGCCATGATGATGGCATTGCAGGCGCTGGGGATTGACGCGATGCTGCCCGCCCTGGGCGAGATTGCCCGTGACCTTGCCGTAAGCGATCCCAACCAGCGCCAGCTGGTCGTGGCGGTATTCCTCTTCGCTGCCGGGTTCGGCTCGCTGATGCCTGGCGTACTGGCCGACCGCTTTGGCCGCCGCCCGGTCTTGCTGGTCTGCTTTGCCGGCTATGCGGTGCTATCGATTGCCTGCGCGCTGGTCACCAGCTTCACCATGCTGCTGGTGTTTCGCGCGTTGATGGCCCTGGCGAGTGCGGGCCTTGCCGTACTGCCCGGCGCGATCATCCGCGACCGGATGAGCGGGGACAAGATGGCGCGGATGATGTCGACCATCATCGTCGTCTTCATGTTCGTGCCGATGATCGCGCCCAGCTTTGGCCAGGCGGTGCTGATGCTCGGCGGCTGGCGCTGGATCTTTGGCGGCATGGCCGTGATGGCCGTGATCGTCGGGACCTGGATGTTCCTGCGCCTGCCGGAAACGCTGAACCCCGAATTCCGCCAACCGATCAATGTCGGCACTATCGCCGGGAACATGTGGCAATCGGCCAGAAACCGCACCGCGATCGGCTATGCCCTGGGCAGTTCGATGCTTTCGGCGGCGATGTTCGGCTACATCAATTCATCCCAGCAGCTGATTGGCGAGCATTTCGGCGCGGGCGACAAGTTCCCGCTGATCTTTGCCCTGATTGCCGGGGGCATGGCGATTGCCAACTTCTCGAATTCCCGGATCGTGGAACGGTTCGGCGCACGGCGCGTCAGCCATACGGCCCTGCTCGCCTTCATCTTCATCAGCACGATCCAGGTCTGGCGCGCCTATGCAGGGGGCGAGACCTTGTGGGAATTCGTGCCGCTGATGATGGCCAATATCTGCCTGATGGGCTTCATCGGCGCGAACTTCGGCTCGATCGCCTTGCAGCCCTTTGCCCGGATCGCCGGGGCGGCCAGTTCGTTCCAGTCGTTTCTGCGCATGGTGATCGGCGCGCTGCTGGGCGGGCTGATCGGTCAGGCCTTTGATGGCAGCGCCCGCCCGCTGGTCACGGCGCTGCTGGCGACGGGGCTTCTCGCCCTGGCCTTGGTCCTTTACAGTGAGCACGGCCGCCTGTTCCGCCGCCTGACCCCACCCGGGCAGGCCCGGCCAGTGGTTGAAACGGGGGGGCATTGAAAGAGATGAGCGAAATCTTCGATCTTGCCATCATCGGCGGCGGCGTGAACGGCGCCGGAATTGCCCGCGATGCTGCCGGGCGCGGGGCGAAAGTGCTGCTGCTGGAAGGCGGCGACCTGGCTCAGGGGACCAGTTCCGCCTCGACCAAGCTGATCCACGGCGGCCTGCGCTATCTGGAGCATTACGAATTCGCCCTGGTCCGCGAGGCCCTGGCCGAGCGTGAGGCGCTGTGGCGGATTGCACCCCACATCATCCATCCGATGCGCTTCGTCCTGCCCTATGTCGAAGGGCTGCGCCCACGCTGGCTGCTTCGGCTGGGCCTGTTCCTGTATGACCACATCGGCGGGCGCAAGCGTCTGCCCGCAACCCGCACGATCGATCTGCGCCGTCACAAGGCTGGCGGACCGCTGAAGGGCGGCTTCTCGACCGGGTTCGAATATTCCGACGGCTGGGTCGATGATGCGCGGCTGGTCGTGCTCAATGCCAAGGATGCGGCGGAACGCGGCGCGGCGGTCCGCACCCGCACCCGCGTTACTTCAGCCAGGCGTGAGGACGGCCTGTGGCGGATCGAGGCGGGCAATGAAATCTTCCACGCCCGCGCACTGGTCAACGCCGCCGGTCCGCGCGTGCTCGAAGTGGAGCAGATTGCGGGCGCAGTACCCGATTATGCGATGCGGCTGGTGCGCGGCAGCCATATCGTCGTGCCGCGCCTGTTCGACCACGACTATTCCTATTTCTTCCAGCTGCCCGACGGGCGCATCTTCTTCGCGATCCCTTATGAGCGGCACTATACCCTGATCGGGACGACCGACGCCGATCACGACAAGCCACTCGACAAGATTGAGGCCAGCGCCGAGGAAATCGCCTATCTCTGCGAGGGGGCGAGCCGCTACTTCTCCAAGAAGATCACCCCGGCCGATGTGGTCTGGACCTATTCCGGGGTGCGCCCGCTGGTCAGCGATAACAGCGGCAAGCCGGAAGAGGCCACGCGCGGCTATCGTCTGGAACTCTCCCCCAGCAGCGCAGGCGCACCGCTGCTTTCGGTCTATGGCGGCAAGATCACGACCTATCGCCATCTGGCGGAAGAAGCGGTGGACCTGATGACCACGCGCGTGCCTGCCCTGTCGGGCCAGGCGTGGACCCGCAAACAGGCACTGCCGGGCGGCGACTTTGCCATCAATGGCCTCGCCGATCTGATCGGCAGCCTGAAGCGGGAATTCCCGTTCCTCTCCGCCGACGATGCCGACCGTATCGGCCGCGCCTATGGCACCCGCGCGCGGGATTGGCTGAACAAGCCGCAAGGCCGCGACTTTGGCGGCGGGCTGCGCCAGGCCGAGGTTGACTATCTGGTGGCCGAGGAATGGGCCAGGACGGCGGAAGACGTGCTGTGGCGCCGCACCAAGCTGGGCCTGCGGCTCAATGCAGAGCAACAGGCCGCACTGGCAGACTATCTCGGCGGCTGATCAGCCCGCCATCAGCGGCAGGATGATCGAGGCCGTGGTGCCCTGTCCGGGGAAGCTGGAAACGTCGAACCGGCCGCGATGGCGCTCAACGATGTGCTTGACGATGGCAAGGCCCAGGCCAGTGCCGCCAACAGCACGGCTACGCCCGGTATCGGCGCGATAGAACCGCTCTGTCAGGCGGGGGAGATGCTCCGGCGAGATACCCTCGCCCTTGTCCTGAATGGTGATCGCCACGCGCCCGGTCGGCGTGGTTTCCAGCGAGAGCCGGATCGGCGCATCGGACTTGCCGTATTTCAGCGCATTGTCGATCAGGTTGCGCAGCACCTGCGCAAGCTGCCCCCGGTCGCCCGCAACCATGGCGCGGTCGGCATTGCTGACCAGCACCACTTCGCCGCGTTCGCGCACTTCGCCGACGGCCTCCTTGGCCAGGGCGACCAGATCGACCGGATCGGTAGGCGCATCGTGCTTCACCGCCTCGATCCGCGACAGGCTCATCAGGTCTTCGACCAGAGAGCGCATCCGCTGGGCTTCGTGACGGATGATGCCCAGGAAACGCTTGCGGGTCGCCTCGTCTCCGCCAGCCTTCGGGTCTTCCAGCGTTTCAACGTAACCGAGAATCGCCGCCAGCGGCGTGCGCAGTTCGTGGCTGGCATTGGCAACGAAATCGGAATGGGCGCGGGCGACGCTGGCGCGCACCGAAAGGTCTTCCAGCAGGACCAGACGCTTGTCTTCATCAAGGCGCTGGCAGGTCAATTGCCAGCGGCTGCCCGGAACGGAAAGGCCGTCAATCCGGATCGGCACCCCCGCCGGGGCCAGCACTTCGGCCAGAGCCTTGGGATCGCGGATCGCAATACGGACGTTTTCGCCCACGATATGGGCGCCCAACAATTCGCGCGCAGCGCCATTGGCAAAGACAACCTGCGCCTGGTCAACCAGCAGCGCAGGGGACGGGACGTGCTCGAGCAGCGCGGAACCGGTGTGAACCATGTTCGTGGCTTAACTCAAAGACCTGCCCCGCTCAACCAGTGGGGGCTGTACAATATGCGGGGCAGGTCAATTCGCAGCTTACGCGACCCGGGCTGCGAAGGGGGCAAGGGCTGCGGCCAGTGCTTCCGGCGCTTCGAGCGGAGCAAGATGGCCGGCATCCAGTTCGACATGCGCAGCACCGGGAATGGCCGCGACAAGGTGTTCGCCATGCCCGGCGTGGGGCGTCGAGGTGTCGCGTGAGCCGGTAATGACCAGCGCAGGGCATGTAATTTCGGGCAGGCGCTCGATCAGGTTCATGTCGCGGATCGCCGCAGCGCAGCCGCAATAGCCAGCCGGGTCCATGGTGAGCAGCTGGCGGCGCACGGTTTCGCGAATGGCCGGTGCGGCCAGATCGGACAGGAACCGCCCCATGGCAAGGTCGGCAATACCGCCCATCCCCTTGGCCTTGATGATCCCGATCCGGTCATTCCACGCCGCCGAATCCATCGTTGCCGAAGTGCAGATCGGAATCAGCTGCGTCACCCGCTCTGCCGCGCGCAGCGCCGCTTCCATCGCGATCATCCCGCCCAGCGAGACTCCGGCGATGGCAAAGCTTTCCAGCCCGGCATCCTTGGCTGCCACCAGCACGTCCTCGGCCAATTGGGCCAGCGACCACTCACCCGGATAGGCGGTAGAGGCACCATGGCCGCGCGTATCGACCCGCAGGATCGCGAAATGATCGCGCAGCAGGGGCAGGACGGCATCCCACAGGTCCATGTCGGTGCCGATGCTGTTCAGCAGGATCAGCCCCGGCGCATCATCGCGCCCGTCGCGTTTCCAATAGAGCTGCACGTCGTAGAGCGAGGTATGCGGCATGGTCGCTGCGCCTCAAGCCGCTGCCGGCAGGGCCAGCGGCGCGCCGGTCTTTTCGACGACTTCCGCCTCGGTCACGCCCGGAGCCAGTTCGACCAGCGTCAGCCCGCCATTGGCGCGGTCCACCGCGATCACGGCCAGGTCGGTGATGATCAGGTCGACGCAGCGCTTGCCAGTCAGCGGCAGAGAGCAATCGGGCAGGATCTTGGGGCTGCCGTCCTTGGCCGTGTGATCCATCACCACGACGACCCGCTTGACCCCGGCGACAAGGTCCATCGCCCCGCCCATGCCCTTCACCATCTTGCCCGGAATGGTCCAGTTGGCGAGGTCGCCATGGGCCGACACTTCCATCGCGCCAAGCACGGCCATGTCGATATGGCCGCCACGGATCATCGCAAAACTGTCTGCCGAGGAGAAGAAGCTGCTGGTCGGCAGAGCGGTAATCGTCTGCTTGCCGGCATTGTGATGAGTAGCGCTAAGAATTGACCCGGGATTATCATCGAGAATTGACCCGGGTGGGTATGGGTCATGTGCTGCCCATGACGGGCAAGGTCAAGGTTTGGATTTACCCTTTTCTGGATTTTGGGGTGGCGGAACTGGCCCTGAAGCGGAAGCTGTCATTGCCGGTTTCCAGAATGTGGCAGTGATGGGTAAGGCGATCCAGCAGGGCAGTGGTCATCTTGGCATCGCCGAAGATGGTGGCCCACTCACTGAAGCTCAGGTTGGTGGTGATCACAACGCTGGTGCGCTCATACAGCTTGCTGAGCAGATGGAACAGCAGAGCACCGCCTGACGGGCTGAACGGCAGGTAGCCCAGCTCATCAAGGATGATGAGGTCGAGTTTG
>CAZLPK010000034.1:0-23634 GCA_964561375.1 uncultured Novosphingobium sp. | reverse complement strand
CGCGCTGGCGGCAGTGGCCGTGGCCGTGGAAATGGGCTGCGAGGACAGCATCATCCAGACCGGCTTTGCCAAGTTCTCGGGCGTCAAGCGCCGCTTTACCAAGGTGGGTGAGATCGACGGCGTGACCGTGATCGACGATTACGGCCACCACCCGGTGGAGATCCGCGCCGTGCTGGCCGCTGCGCGGGAAGGTGTGGGGACCGGCCGGGTCATTGCCGTGGTCCAGCCGCACCGCTTTACCCGTCTGCGCGATCACATGGAAGATTTTCAGGCCGCCTTCAACGATGCCGATGTGGTCTATGCCGCGCCGGTCTATCCCGCTGGCGAAGCCCCGATCGAAGGGGTCGATTCCGCCGCGCTGGTCGAAGGGATCAAGGCCCGTGGCCACCGCAGCGCGCACACCATTGCCGGGTCCGATGCCCTTGCTGCCACGCTGGCCGACAATGCCAAACCGGGCGACATGGTGGTCTGCCTTGGCGCAGGCGACATTACCAAGTGGGCTGGCGGTCTGGCCGACAAGATCAAGTTCCTGAGGGCGGGGGGATGACGGTTGCCGCGCTCCCCACGGTTCAGGGCAAGCTGACGGCCAATGCGCCGCTTGCCCCGCTGGTCTGGTTCAAGTCCGGCGGCAATGCCGAGTGGCTGTTCGAGCCAAAGGACGTGGCCGACCTGCAGGCTTTCCTGCGCGGGCTTGATCCCTCGGTTCCGGTCATGGCGCTGGGGCTTGGTTCGAACCTGATCGTGCGCGATGGCGGGGTGCCGGGTGTGGTCGTGCGGCTGGGCAAGGCCTTTGCCAAGGTCAGCAAGAGCGCCGACCTGACGCTGGACTGCGGGGCCGGTGCCAGCGGCATTCTGGTTTCCTCGACCGCCCGCGACAATGGCATTGCCGGCCTTGAATTCCTGCGCTCGATCCCCGGCACGGTCGGCGGTTTTGTGCGGATGAACGGCGGCGCCTATGGCGGCGAGGTGAAGGACATTCTGGTCGATTGCGACGTCGTTCTGCGCGATGGCACGCTGCTGACTCTGCCGGTTGAAGAACTGCACTATACCTACCGCCACTCACATCTGCCCGCAGGCGCGATTGTGGTCGGGGCGCGGTTCCGGGGGCGTCCGGGCAAGGCAGAGGATATTCAGGCCGAAATGGACCGCATTTCCGCCAGCCGCGAAGCCAGCCAGCCGCTGCGCAGCAAGACCGGCGGCAGCACCTTCAAGAACCCTGAGGGGGCCAAGGCCTGGGAACTGGTCGACAAGGCCGGTTGCCGCGGGCTGACGCTGGGCGGGGCGCAGGTCAGCGAAAAGCACTGCAACTTCCTGCTCAACCTGGGCGAGGCGAGCAGTGCGGACATCGAGAACCTGGGCGAGGAAGTGCGCCGCAGGGTCAAGGAAAACTCGGGCGTAGAGCTCGAATGGGAAATTCAAAGGGTGGGTAACAAGTGAGCCTTCCGAAACTCCATGTCGCGGTCCTGATGGGCGGCTGGTCGAACGAACGGCCGGTTTCGCTGATGAGCGGGGAGGGCGTGGCCAAGGCGCTGGAAGAGCGCGGGCACAAGGTCACCCGGATCGACATGGGCCGCGACGTGGCGCAGCGTCTAGCCGAAGCTGCGCCGGACGTGGTGTTCAACGCGCTGCACGGTTCGCCGGGCGAAGATGGCTCGATCCAGGGCATGATGGACCTGATGGGCCTGACCTATACCCATTCCGGCATGGTCACTTCGGTCATCGCGATCGACAAGGAGCTGACCAAGCAGGCGCTGGTGCCGCATGGCATTCCGATGCCGGGCGGGCGGATCGTTGAAACCAGCGAGATTTACGAGCGCGACCCGCTGGAACGGCCCTATGTGCTGAAGCCGGTGAACGAAGGCTCCTCGGTCGGCGTCGCCATTGTCACCACGGAAAGCAATTTCGGCAATCCGATCAGCCGCGATGCCAAGGGGCCGTGGCAGGAATTCGATCGCCTGCTGGCCGAACCCTATATCCGTGGCCGCGAACTGACCACGGCGGTGCTGGGTGACAAGGCGCTGATGGTGACCGAACTGAAGCCCAAGGGCGGCTTCTACGATTTCGAATCCAAGTACACCGACGGCATGACCGAGCACGTCTGCCCGGCGCAGATCCCGGACGAAATCACGCAGGCCTGCCTCGATCTGGCCCTGCGCGCGCACCGCCTGCTGGGCTGCAAGGGCTGCAGCCGCACCGATTTCCGCTGGGATGACGAGCGCGGGGTGGAAGGGCTGTTCGTGCTGGAAACCAATACCCAGCCAGGCATGACCCCGCTCAGCCTGGTGCCGGAACAGGCCAGACACCTTGGCATCAGCTATGCCGATCTGGTCGAGCATATCATTGTCGAAGCTCTGGCCGACAAGGAAGCCGTGAAATGAGCGCGCGCACGATCAAGCGCGGGGGCAAGGGCGTGCGCCGCGCCGCCGCCACGCAGGTCAAGGCGCAGAAGGTCCGCACCGCCAAGGCGAGGACCGGATCGCTGGTTGATACGCTGATGGGCTGGGTGCCGCTGAGCGAAGAGCAGCTGCACCGTATCTTCATGGCTGCCATCCTCGGGCTGGCGGTGATCGTGCTGTGGATCATCGCGACGCTGGCTGGCGTGCCGGCTCTGGCGCGGGAACAGATTGCCGCGCTGTCGCACAATTCCGGGTTCGAACTGCACAACATCAATGTGCGCGGCACGGATAACCTGAACGAATTGCAGGTCTACCAGATCGCTCTGGCCGACCGGAACCGCGCCATGCCCTTTGTCGACGTGCAGAACCTGCGCGAGCGGCTGCTGCAATTGTCGTGGGTCGAGGACGCGCGCGTTTCCCGGCAATTGCCTGACACGATGGTGATCGACATTGTCGAGCGCAAGCCGGTGGCCGTCGTGGCCAAGGCCGATCGCCTGATGCTGATCGACAAGGACGGGGTCGAACTGGAAGTCGTCTCGGCCGAGAGGGCCAAGGGCAAGCTGCTGCTGACCGGACCGGGCGCGGGCCGTCAGGTCGCGGCGCTCAACGAATTGCTTGATGCCGCGCCCGCGATGCGCCCGCATGTCCGCAGCGCCGAATGGGTTGGCAATCGCCGCTGGAACCTGACCTTCAAGACCGATCAGGTGCTGGCCCTGCCGGAAGGCAAGGAACAGTCAGCCAAGGCGCTGATGACCTTTGCCCAGCTCGACGGGCGGAATCGCCTGCTGGGTGGCAAGGCCACTGCCTTTGACATGCGCGCGCCGGGCCGGGTCTACCTGCGGGTGCCGGGGCGGACCGATGCGATCGAGCAGGGCGGTGTCGTTGCCGGGCTGGCGGCTCCTGCCGCGACAGCAACGGAAACGAAGGTGGCCGAAGCGAGCGACAAGCCTGCGGCGAAGCCCAGCGCCAAGCCTGATGCCAAGTCCGGAGCGAAGGACTGATGGTCGCACCGCGCATTACCCGCGTCTATGGCGCCGTGAATGTCGGCTCGTTCCGCATTTCGGCTATGATTGCGGGTCTGTCTGATACGGGTGAAATGGTCGTGCTGGGCTCTGGCCACCGGGCCGCGCAGGGGATCAAGCGCGGGTACGTGACCGATATGACGGCGGCGACCTACGCGATCCGTGACGCGGTGGAGCGCGCGGAAAAGATGGCCAATACTTCGGTCCAGAGCGTGTGGATCGGTTGTTCCGGTGCCGGTCTTGCCAGTCAGGTCGCGCAGGTTGAAGTCGATATCGGCGGACGCCGGATCGAGGCCGAGGATGTCGAGCACCTGCTGGTTTCGGCCCGCGATGTGATCCAGCCCGATGGTCGCACGGTCCTTCACGCGCAGCCCACCCATTACACCCTGGACGGGGCGGATGGGGTGGCCGATCCCAAGGGGCTTCATGCCGAGCGGCTGGGCGTCGACATTCACGTGATGCTGGCTGATGGCGCGCCGGTGCGCAATATCACCGAAGCGGTCCAGAACGCGCACCTTAAGGTCGAGTCCGTGGTCGGCTCACCGGTTGCCGCAGGCTATGCCTGCCTGACCGCGGAAGAGCGCGAACTGGGCGTGGCCCTGGTCGAATTCGGCGGGGAAGTGACCAACGTCTCGGTCTATGCCGCAGGCATGTTGCTGGGTCTGGTGACGATCCCGCTCGGTTCGGGCGACATTACCGATGCGATTGCCAGCGCCTTCGGCATTCGCCGGTTCCAGGCCGAGCGTCTGAAATGCGTCCATGGTTCGGCCATTGCCAGCCCAGCCGATCACCGCGAGATGATCCCGGTCAGCGCCCCCGGAGAGGAATCGACCGGTCCGGCCGCGCGCCACGCCGACGACAAGAATCGCATCCCGCGCGCCGAACTGATTTCGGTAATTTCGACCCAGCTGGCAGCCTGGGTGGATGAAGTGAACAAGGCGCTCAAGGGCCTGGGCTTTACCGGCCAGCGCGGCCAGCTGGTGGTCCTGACCGGCGGCGGCGCGGAACTGGCCGGCCTGCCTGACTTTACCCAAAGCGCGCTGGGCAAGCCGGTGCGTCTGGGCAAGCCGCAGTACCTGAAGGGCCTGCCCGAAGCGCACGCCACGCCGGGGTTTTCGACTCTGGCTGGGCTGGTGCTTTATGCTGCGGCTGATCCGATCGATATTCGAGCAATCGGCTCAACCTATCAGCCGATCATGCCTTATAAAGGCTTTGGACTCGTCAATCGTCTTTATCAGGCGATGCGGGAATATTTCTAAAAGGGATCTGTCCTCTTTTCCTTTGTCTGGCGACTGTGGAAAATGGCTATCCCGGCTTTGATTCACCGATTCGAAGGGTGCAAGAACCCTGACAATTGCAAAGAATGCATCCGCTTTGCGGACAGGAGAGCTACATGAGCATCAATATCGGACCGCCATCAGTCGAAGAACTCCGTCCCCGCATTACGGTGATCGGGGTTGGCGGGGCCGGGGGCAATGCAATTGCCAACATGATTACTGCGGGAATTGAAGGCGTTGACTTTGTTGTCGCCAATACCGACGCGCAGGCACTCAACAATGCGATTGCCGAACACCGCATCCAGCTTGGCTCGGAAATTACCCAGGGCCTGGGTGCTGGCGCCCGCCCGGAAGTGGGCCGCGCCGCTGCCGAGGAAAGCATCGACCTGATCGATCGCGCGCTTGACGGTGCGCATATGTGCTTCATCGCCGCTGGCATGGGCGGCGGCACCGGCACCGGTGCTGCCCCGGTCGTGGCCAAGGCTGCGCGTGACAAGGGTGTGCTGACCGTTGGCGTCGTGACCAAGCCGTTCCTGTTCGAAGGGACGCGCCGGATGCGCGCTGCCGAAGCCGGGATCGAAGAGCTGCAAAAGCACGTCGACACCCTGATCGTCATTCCGAACCAGAACCTGTTCCTGGTCGCCAAGGCGGAAACCACCTTCAAGGACGCCTTCCTGATGGCGGACGAGGTGCTCCAGCAAGGGGTGCGCTCGATCACCGACCTGATGGTCATGCCGGGCCTGATCAACCTCGACTTTGCCGACGTCCGCTCGGTCATGGCCGAAATGGGCAAGGCGATGATGGGCACCGGCGAAGGCAGCGGCGAAAACCGCGCGCTTGAAGCCGCGGAAAAGGCGATCGCCAACCCGCTGCTCGACGGCGTGTCGATGCAGGGCGCCAAGGGCGTGATCATCTCGATCATCGGCGGCGACGACATGAAGCTGCTCGAAGTCGACGAAGCCGCGAACCATATCCGCGAACTGGTCGATCCGAATGCCAACATCATCTGGGGTTCGGCGTTCAATCCCGACCTTAATGGCAAGATCCGCGTTTCCGTGGTCGCCACCGGGATCGAGCAAAGCCCGGCCCAGGCCGAAGAGGCGATGCGCACGTTCAACATGGGCGCAGCGCGTCCGCCGGCCCGTCCGGCTGTCGCCATTCCGACTGCCGCGCCGGCTGCCCAGCCTGAACCAGCCCCCGCTCCGGTCGTGGCTGCGCCTGAACCGGAACTGCCGGCTGCACCTCCGGTCGAAGCTGCGCCGCAGCCTGCCGCTCCGGTTGCCAGCGATGATTGGCAGGCCCCGGTTCTGACGCCGCCGGAAACGACTGCGGAGCCGCTTGAACTGGAACTGGAAGTACAGCCGGAACCGCCCGCGCAGAACGACGAACTGCTGCTTGGCCCCGGTTCGCTGGCCGATGAAATCCCGGTCATGCCGGGGCGTCGCCGCGGTCTGGTGTCGGGCGACGATCTGGACTTTGGTGCGCCCGAAGCAGCACCGGCTCCGGCTCCGGCGCAGGCCGCTCCGGAGCCGACCCCCGCACCGCGCGCACCGCGCGTCGGCGGTGGGGCAACGCTGTTTGAGCGGATGGCCAACCTGTCACGTGGCGGTCGCTCCACGGATGACGAAGACGACGACGATGATGGTCCGTCGATCTCGATTCCGCGCTTCCTGGGCCGCCAGAACAACCAGTAACCGGCCGCCCGTTCGGCGACCGTTAAGCTAGGGGATTGCAGTGGCTTGCCCTGCAATCCCCGCTTGCCCTTGGGCTCTGAAAGGTTAACGCGTCCGCCGATGTCGCACTTCGCTGCCTTGCCTGCAAAGCTCTCTTCCGCAACGCTTCTTGCCCTCGCGCTTGGCTGGCCTTTGGCTGCCGGAGCGCAGCAGAGTGCCCTGCCGCAAGTCGCGGTGCCGGTGGTTCAGGCCGTGCCGCAAAAGTCGCCGGGAGTGCGGCTCAATGATGCGCTGAACCGGCTGGCGCGCAACCCGCAGGACGTGGCCGCGCTGGGCGAGGCGGGACAGGCCTCGCTGGAACTGGGCGACGGACAGGCAGCAATCGGCTTTTACCGCCGGGCGCTGACGCTCCAACCGGACAATGCTCGGCTCAAGGCAGGTCTGGCCGGAGCCTATGTGCTGAGCGAAGACCCGTTCAGCGCGCTCGAACTGTTTGACGAGGCGGAAAAGGCCGGGCCGATCGATCCGGCCCGTCTTGCCGATCGCGGACTCGCTTTTGATCTGGTTGGCGACAGCCAGACCGCACAGGATTATTACCGCCAGTCGCTGGCTGCGGCGCCCAGTGACGAGACCCTGCGGCGCATGGCGCTGAGCCAGGCGATCCGGCGCGACCGCAAGGGCATGGATCTGACCCTGGCCCCCTTGCTGCAAAAGCAGGACAAGGCGGCATGGCGCACCCGCGCCTTCGGTCTGGCCATCATCGGCCAGGCGGAAGAGGCCGAGTCCATCGCGCGCCAGACCATGCCAACCGAAATGGCCGAGGCGATCACCGCTTACCTGCGGTATATGCCGCGCCTTACTGTGGCCCAGCAGGCGGCTGCGGGCAATCTTGGCCGGTTCCCCCGCGCTTCGGAAATCGGCACCGACGATCCGCGTGTCGCGGCTTATCAACGCTCGCACGCGCAGCTGGCCGTGGCGACACCCGCGCCAGCCGCACCGCCGGCCAAGGGCAAAGGCAAGCGCGATGCCAGGCCGCCCAAAGTTCAGCCAGTCCGCGCCGTGGCTGCAGTGCCGCCGCCTGAACCGCAGGTCAGCCGGGAAACCAGCACGGCCTCGCGCCCGGCAGTGGTCGCGCCAAAGCCGGCCCCGGTTCAGGTCGCCGCCGCGCCGCGTCCGGTCGTGCAGTCGACCTTGCCGCCAGCAACTGCCGCCGCTACGCCGCCAGTCGCCCCGCCTGCCACGCCGCCAGCCGTGACGGTCAGCCCGGCTGTGACCCAGCAAGCCGCAACCTTCGATCTGGCCAAGGCCAATCAGGCTGCGCCCGCAGCAGTCGCTGCGCCGCGTAAACCGGCCAGTCTGGACGAGGCCTTTGCCGACCTTGCTCCGCCCAGCAATGTGGCCGAGCCCAAGGCCGGTGCAGTTGATGTGCGGACGGTCCGTCCGGTGGCGCTGGCCCGCAAGGAGCCTGCGCCGGTGATGCCGGTGAAGGAGCCTGCGGCCAAGGATGCTCCGGCAAAGCCCGCAGCGGCAAAAACTGCGCCAGCCAAGGCACCTGCCGGGAAAGAACTGACCGCGAAGGAAAAGGCCGCAGCGGACAAGGCTGCGGCAGGGAAGGACGCCAAGGCCAAGGCGGCCGATCCAAAGGCCAAGGACCCGAAGGCGAAAGATGCCAAGGGCAAGGATGCCAAGGGCAAGCCAAGCCATCCCAGCCGCATATGGGTGCAGATTGCCGCTGGTCGCAACAAGCCTGCGCTGGCCTTTGACTGGCGCAAGTTCGCCAAGGAAGATCCGGCGGTGTTCAAGGGCCAGAGCCCCTATGTCACCCCGTGGGGGCAGACCAACCGGTTGCTGACCGGTCCCTTTGCCAGTGCCAAGGCGGCCGAGGCCTATCTGGCCAAGGTAAAGAAGGCCGGACGCGACGGTGCCTTCGTCTGGACCAGTCCGGCCGGGCAGGCGGTCGATCCGCTGGCGGCGGACAAGTAGGCAATCCACTCCTTTTCCACACCTTGTAAACAGGCTTATGGAGTTTTGCGCAGGGCAGCGCGCCGGGTGGATTGTCGATTACCCCCTTCGCACTGCATCCACCCTCGCATGATGCAAGGCGATCACCAGTATGAGCGTGACGAGGACGCTGCCCCCGTTGATATGCTCGCTTCCCTGTTCGAGGCGCGGGGCTGGCCTTGTGAATTTGTCGCTGACGACGAAATTTCGGGCGAGATAAAGGGTTCTTGGGCGACCTATACCCTGCGCGGCGTCTGGCGGCGCGAGGATCACGTCCTGCAACTGCTTTGCCTGCCCGATATTCGCGTGCCGGATGACAAGCGCGCTGCGGTTTACGAACTGCTTGCCCTGGTTAACGAGCAGCTGTGGGTCGGCCACTTCGATCTGTGGTCGAACGGTTCGGTCCTGCTCTATCGCCACGCCATGCTGCTGGGCGATGAAGGCCTGCTCAGCCTCGCCCAGGCGCAGGCTGCGGTGGAGGCGGCAGTCGAAGAATGCGACCGGTTCTATCCCGCGTTCCAGTTCGTGCTATGGGGCGACAAGAGCCCGACCGAAGCCCTTGCCAGTTCGATGGTGGATGCGGCGGGCGAGGCCTGAGCCAATCCGGCAGGCCGCACCGGCTGGAGAATACGCGTGAAAATTCTGATCTGTGGTTGCGGAAACATGGGTGGGGCCATGCTGGCCGGATGGCTGGCAGGCGGTCTGGACCCGGCGCAGTTCACCGTGGTCGATCCGTTCCTGCCGCAGGCTCCGACGGGCGTGCGCCTGCTGCGCGAAGTACCGGACGAGCGGTTTGACATTGTCCTCCTTGGCATCAAGCCACAGGCATTGGCGGAAGTCGCGCCCAGCCTGGCTGCTGCGACTGAGGGCGCAATCCTGCTTTCGATTCTGGCCGGTGCCGAATTGGGCAGCCTTGCCGCGCGGTTCCCGAATGTTGCGGCGCTGGTGCGGGTCATGCCCAACCTTGCTGCCGCGATCGGCAAATCGCCGCTGGGGCTGGTGAGCCAGAACCTCGATGCGGCTGGAAAGGCCAGGGTTGAGGCGCTCCTGGCGCCGCTCGGCACGGCGGAATGGCTGGCCAGCGAGGATCAGCTTGACGCCGTAACCGCTCTGGCAGGATCGGGTCCGGCCTTCGTCTATCGCTTCATTGCTGCCCTGTCCGAAGGCGGTGCGGCGCTGGGGCTTGATCCGGCGCAGGCTGACCGCCTGGCGCGGGCCATGGTGGAGGGGGCAGCCATGCTCGCCGCCGCCTCGCCGGACGATCCGGCGGAACTGGCACGCCGCGTCACCAGCCCGGGCGGCACGACTGCTGCCGGATTGGCGGTGATGGACGCGGAAGGCGCTTTTGCCCGTATCGTCGCCGACGTGCTGCGCGCGGCGCGCGATCGCGGGGCGGAACTGGCCGCTGCGGCAAGGGCTTGACGTCGTTCGTCGAAATCCGACGGAACCGGTCCGGTTTTGCTTGAAACCTGCGCAAAGTAACACGATATTCACCCCATCGCCTCCATGTTGGGGCGGCAAAGGAGTTTGTCATGTCTAATTGGAACGACCCGCGGACCACGCGCTCGCCTTTCGGGGCCGGGCCGGTGATCAATGGCCAGGCGACCGGTAATGTCGTCATGGACCAGGGTCTGCGGCGCTACATGCTGTCGATCTACAACTACATGGCCTCGGGTGTGCTGCTTTCGGGCATTGTCGCCCTGCTGTTCGCCACTTCGGGCCTTGCCGCGCAGGTCATGGTCACGCCGCTGCGCTGGGTCATCGCACTCACGCCGATGGCCTTCGTGTTCGCGATGAGCTTTGGCCTGAACCGCATGCAGGAAAGCACGCTGAAGCTGCTGTTCTGGCTGTTCAGCGTGTCGATGGGGCTGTCGCTCTCGGCGATCTTCCTGGTCTACACCGGGCCGTCGATTGCCACGACCTTCTTTGCCACGGCTGGCGCGTTCGCTGGGCTTAGCCTCTATGGCTATACTACCAAGCGCAACCTGTCGGGCATGGGCAGCTTCATGATGATGGGCCTGATCGGCTTGATCATTGCCATGCTGCTGAACCTGTGGCTGCAGTCTGGCCCGCTGGCTCTGGCCATTTCGGCGCTGGGCGTGCTGATCTTCGCCGGGCTGACCGCGTGGGATACGCAGCGCCTTCGTGATACGTATTACTATGTCGCCGGAACCGACATGATGGGCAAAGTCGTGATCATGGGCGCGCTGTCGCTCTACCTCGACTTCATCAACATGTTCCAGTTCCTGCTGAGCTTCCTCGGCAACCGCGACTGATCGCAGGTTGACAACGGATTGCCATGCCCGGGGTGCCTGCGGTGCTCCGGGCATTTGCATTCCGGAACGGACAAGCTAGAAAACGAGGGCGACTGGATCTGCAAGTGCAGGTTGGCGACTGAAATTCAGGATGGGTTTGCGCGTGAAAAAGCTAGTATACTCCGGTGTTGTAGCAGTGGCGATCGCCGCCTTGGCAGCCTGTGCACCCAAGGCGCCGCCGCCTCCGCCGCCTCCGCCGCCCGCACGGGTCGCCGTGATCCCGCCGCGCCCGCTGCCGCCGCTTGGTGCCGCTCCGGGCCTGGCTGTGCCGCGCCTTGGTCCAGACGGCACGCGCATGACGGTGAACCGCGGCATCACCCCGGCCCAGACGCTGTGGAACCTGCGCTCGGCCTATAACGTCGCGGCGCTGAACTGCCTGAAGCCGGAACACGCTGACATTCTAGTCGGCTACAAGAAGTTCCTGGCCACGCACAAGAATGCGCTCGCCACGGCTAACAAGACGGTCGACAGCGAATACAAGAAGCGCTTTGGCACCAACTGGATCCGCCCGCGCGAAGCCTACATGACGCAGGTCTATAACTATTACGCCTATCCGGCGACCGTGACCAAGTTCTGCGATGCAGCGCTGGGCATGGCGCGGGAGTCCATGGCGGTGAAGGCGGCGGATCTGCCCACGTTCGCGCAGCGCAACCTGGCGTCGCTGGACACGGTGTTCCACCAGTTCTTCCTGACCTATGAGCGGTATCAGGCTGAAGCAGCGGCCTGGGATGCGAAGTATGCGCCCACGCAGGCTGCGGCACCGTTTGCTACCTCGGCCAGCACGCCAAAGTAAAATAGCCCTTCCAAGGGCTATCCGCTTTCGCTAATGAAACGCCTCGCGCGCGGGCGAACCTTTGCCTGCGTATTCGCACTGGAACGGGGCCGTAGCTCAGATGGGAGAGCGCGTCGTTCGCAATGACGAGGTCAGGGGTTCGATCCCCCTCGGCTCCACCAGTGGCTTGAGAATTGCCCTATCCCGGCCTGCGAATAGCCGCTTGCTGCGCTTGCGGTGCTCACGACCCGAAAGGTCGCTGCGCGCCGGTTCTTGCCAGCAGCCATTCTCGGCACGGGCTAAGGCAATTCTCAAGCCACTGGATTAGCCACGTCCACTTCGCTGGACTATTAAACCCCGCTCTGTTCGAGCCTCTTGAAGGCAATGGGCGACATTTCCCGCAAATTACGCTAGAAGCTGAACCCATGCATTTTCTCGATCAGGCAAAAATCTACATTCGTTCGGGCCAGGGGGGTCCGGGTGCGGTCTCGTTCCGGCGGGAAAAATATGTCGAATATGGCGGTCCCGACGGGGGCAATGGCGGCAAGGGCGGGGACATCATTTTTGAGGCTGTGGCTGGTCTCAATACCCTGATCGACTTTCGCTATGCCCAGCACTTCAAGGCCCCGCGCGGCGTCCACGGTTCGGGCAAGAACCGCAATGGTGCGGCGGGCAAGGATCTGGTGATCAAGGTTCCGATCGGGACCCAGGTCATTTCCGATGAGGATCGCGAGACCGTTCTGCTCGACCTGACCGAGGCGGGCCAGCGCGTCACTTTCCTGCATGGCGGGCTGGGTGGGCGCGGCAATGCCAGCTACAAGACCAGCACCAACCGCGCCCCGCGCCAGCACCAGCCGGGCGAAATGGGTGAGGAAATGTACGTCTGGCTGCGGCTCAAGCTGCTGGCCGATGTGGGTCTGCTCGGCCTGCCCAACGCGGGCAAGAGCACCTTCATCAACCAGATCACCAATACCAAGGCCAAGGTCGGCGATTACGCCTTCACCACGCTGACCCCGCAGCTGGGCGTGGTGCGCCATCGTCATCGTGAATTCGTGCTGGCCGACATTCCGGGCCTGATTGCCGGTGCGGCGGAGGGGGCCGGGATTGGCGACCGCTTCCTGGGCCATATCGAACGCTGCCGCGTGTTGATCCACTTGATCGACATCAACGGCACCGATCCGGCCGAAGCGCTGGAAATCATCGAGGAAGAGCTGGAAGCCTATGGCAACGGCCTGGATGAAAAGCCGCGCCTGATCGCCCTGAACAAGATCGATACGGTCGACCGTGAACTCGTCAATGCCTTTATCAAGGAACTGAAGGCGGCGGGTGCGAAGAAGGTTTTCCCGATTTCCGGCGCGACTGGCAAGGGCATGGATGCCCTGCTCGATGCCGTGATCGAATATCTGCCCGCTGCGACCGTGACCGAACGCCCGGTTGGCGAGCAGGAAGAGGGCGAGGCCAAGCCCTGGTCGCCGGTTTGACGCCATCCACCTTGCCAAAGGTTGCATCGCGCGCGGTTTTGCCTAATCGGCTTGGGCAATGAAGATCGCTCGCCTCTCCGACTTTGCCGACAAGGCCGCTTGCCCCCGTCTCGTGGTCAAGGTGGGATCGTCGTTGCTGGTTGGCAAACAGGGCGTGCGGCGCGACTGGCTGGAAGGGCTGGTGGCCGAAATCGCCGCGGCCAAGGCACGCGGGCAGGAAGTGATCGTCGTTTCTTCTGGCTCCATCGCGCTGGGTGCGGCGCGGCTGGGGCTGGAAAAGGGCGGGCGTGGCAGTCTGGCCGATGCGCAGGCCGCAGCCGCTGTCGGGCAAATTGCGCTGTCTGGGCTGTGGGCCGATCTGCTTGGCGCGCATGGCATTACGGCCGCGCAATTGCTGCTGACGCTGGAAGACCTTGAGGATCGCCGCCGCTATCTCAATGCCACGGCCACGCTGACCCGTCTGCTCGATGCCGGGGCCGTGCCGGTGATCAACGAGAACGATTCCGTTGCGACGCAGGAAATCCGCTTTGGCGACAACGATCGTCTGGCCGCCCGCGTGGCTCAGGCGGCGCAGGCCAGCGCGGTGTTGCTGCTGTCTGACGTTGATGGCCTGTTTGACCGCAACCCGGCTGAACCCGGCGCAGTGCGGCTGGCCGAAGTGCGGGGCGTGACGGCGGAAATCCACGCCATGGCCACGGGCGGCAGTTCTTCCGGCATGGGATCGGGCGGGATGACCAGCAAGTTGCAGGCCGCTGAAATTGCGGAGCGGGCAGGCATTGCCCTCGCCATTGCTTCGGGCCTGCACGATGCCCCGATTGCCCGCGCGACGGAGCAGGGCATTGGCACGCTGTTCCTGCCCAAGCGCAAGGATGCCGGGCGCAAGGCTTGGCTGGGCGGACGTCTGCGCCTGAAAGGGGCGCTAGTGATCGACGCTGGCGCCGTGCGCGCGCTGGGCAAAGGCTCCAGCCTGCTTGCCGCCGGAATCACCTCGGTCGAAGGGGAATTTCAGCGCGGCGATGCCGTGGCCGTGCGGGGTGAGGATGGCACGGTGCTGGCCCATGGTCTGGCCGAATATGACGCGCTGGAATGTGCCCGCCTGATGGGCCACCAGTCGGCCGAACATGCCGCGATTCTGGGCTATGCGCCGCGCTCGGCCGTGGTCCACCGCGACCAGATGGTTGTCCTGTGACCATAGCCGTTACCGGCGCGACCGGGTTTGTCGGACAGGCATTGCTGGAACGGGCGGAGCACCAGGGAATTCCGGTCAAGGCGCTGACCCGCCGCCAGCAGGAGCCCCGGCAAGGCGTGGACTGGGTGCGCGGCGATCTGGAGGGCAAGGCGGCCCTGCGCAAACTGGTGCGCGGCAGCGAAGCGGTGATTCATGTCGCCGGGGTGGTCAATGCCCCGGACGAAGCCGGGTTTGAGGCGGGCAATGTCACCGGCACGCTGAATGTCATCGAAGCCTGCCTTGATGAAGGGGTGCGGCGCTTCATTCATGTCTCCTCGCTTTCCGCGCGGGAGCCGGACCTGTCGGTCTATGGCGCCAGCAAGGCGCGGGCGGAAAAGCTGGTTGCAGCCAGCGGGCTGGACTGGACCATGGTCCGTCCGCCGGCGATCTATGGCCCGCGCGATACCGAAATGTTCGAGATGTTCCGCATCGCTCGCTGGGGCCTGATGCCGATGCCGCCCAGCGATGGGCGGACCTCGGTAATCCATGTGGATGATCTTGCCCGCCTGCTGCTCGCGCTGGTGCCGGGCGGCGAAGGCGTGACCGGGCAAGTGTTTGAACCGGACGATGGCCGCAAGCACGGCTGGGGGCATTACGAACTCGCCCGCGCGATTGGCTGGGCGCTGGGCCGCCGTCCGTGGGTGATCCACCTCAGTCGCGCCTCGCTGGAGCGCGCGGCCAGGGCCGACCGTTTCCTGCGCCGTCACCGTGCCAAGCTGACGCTCGACCGCGCCCGCTATATTAGCCACCCCGACTGGGTGGTAACCCACGATGCGCGCCCGCCGCGCAGCCTGTGGCAGCCTGAAATTCCGACCCGCGAAGGCCTGAAGGCAACGGCCGATTGGTACCGCGAAAATCGCTGGCTCTGACGCTGTTAATGCAATTGCCCACTGCGGTATTTGCGGTAGACTGCGGGCATGAGCACACTGAACCAGAGCGATCGCTACTCGAAACTGTCCATTACGCTGCACTGGCTGATGGTACTGGTCATCGCGGCTGCCTTTCTCACGATTGAACTGCGCACCAACTTCCCGCGCGGCAGCGACATTCGCGAAGGGCTGAAGACCTGGCACTTCATGCTGGGCCTGTCGGTGCTCGCCCTCGTCATCGTGCGGATCGCGGCGCGGCTGATAACGCCGTCTCCGGCTGAACTGCCGGAACCGGCCTGGCGCAAGTGGACGGCTAAGGCGACGCATCTGGCGCTCTATGCGCTGATGCTGGGCATGCCGATTGCCGGCTGGGTAATCCTGAGCGCGGCAGGCAAGCCGATCCCGTTCTTCGGGCTGGAATTGCCGCCGCTGGTCGGACCGAACGAGGCCCTGGCCGGAGAGATCAAGGAACTGCACGAGTTGGGTGGTGAGATCGGCATCTGGCTGGTCGGGCTGCATGCCTTGGCCGCGCTGTTCCATCACTATGTGCTGAAGGATGGCGTACTGCTGCGCATGATGCCGCGCCGCGGCGCCTAAGCAGGCGCTTATTGGGGGCCGCCTAAACGGCTGTGCCCTCGTCAGGTTGTGGCGAACGGTCCATCGTGGTCCTGCAATACGAGCAGGAGCATATGCCATGGAAGACCAAGCTGAGCGGCCCCGCGTCTGGGACCCGATTGTCAAGCTGACCCACTGGGGCGTCGTCACGGCGGTCATCGCCAATGCGATCTTCACCGAAGAGGGTTCGGGCTGGCACATCTGGGTCGGCTACGGTCTTGCCGCGCTTTTGGGCCTGCGTTTTCTGTGGGGCCTGATCGGGCCGTCCGAAGCGCGCTTTTCCGCTTTTCCGCCCAGCCCGAAACGGGCGCTCGCCCATATCGGTGAGATCCGGCGCGGTGAAGTGGTGCGGCATCACTCGCACAATCCGCTGGGCTCGCTGATGGCCTATGCCATCTGGGCGACCCTGCTGGTCATCGCGGGAAGCGGCATTGCCATGTCAGGCCCGCCGCCTGCCGATCCCAACGCCATCAGCGGTGAACACGGCGAAGGCGGCAAGGCCGAGGGCGGCGAAGAGGACGAGGAGCATGAAAGCGCCGCCCTTTCGATTCGCAATATGCTGATCGCTCCGGCCTTTGCCGATGAAGACGGCAAACGAGATGGCGGCGAAGGTGAGGGCGAAGAATTGTTCGAGGAAATGCACGAACTGGCGGTAAATTTGCTCTATGTCCTGATCGCGTTGCACCTTGCCGGTGTAGTGTTCGAAACGCGCCGATCCGGGCGTGAGATTGTTGGTTCAATGATCCCGGGCGGCAATCGCCGGGGCTGACAGGAAGAATGATGGCCGCAATTCGGAAGGCCCGGCTATGGAACCGCGACCGGCAGACGCTGCTGGTCGCGGTGGTCGTTGTGGTTCAGGCCGTCGCGGCGGTCTTCTTCGTTGCCGATGCACTGGGCGATGTGGCCGAAGGTGGGGTCAGCGGCCATATCGTGATCGAGGCGCTGATCGCCTTTGCCCTGCTGGCCGGCGTCTTTCTGGGTGCGTGGCATATGCGTCTGCTGCTGGCCGAAGCGCAGCGGCGTGAAGAGGCGTTGGCAGTGGCGCAGGGCGCGCTGGCCCAGCATATTGCCGCGCGGTTTGCCGATTGGGGCCTGACCGCAGCGGAAAGCGATGTCGCCCTGTTTGCGCTGAAAGGCTGCGATGCGGCAGAGATTGCACGGCTGCGCGGCGCGGCGCAAGGGACGGTGCGGGCGCAATTGAGCCAGGTCTATGCCAAGGCGGGCGTGACCAGCCAGGCGGGCTTGGTCAGCCTGTTTCTGGAAGACCTGCTTTAGAAGGCGGGATCGAAACCCGGCGGCAGTTCGCTGGCTGCGCCGTCAACGTGGATACCGCATTCGGTCTTGTCCCAGCCCTTCCACCGGCCAGAGCGCGGGTCTTCACCCGGCGCGACCTTGCTGGTGCAGGGCATGCAGCCGATTGAGGGATAGCCTTGTTCCACCAGCGGATGGGGCGGCAGGCCGGTCGCAGCGAAATAGGACTGGATCTGGTCGCTGGACCAATCGGCCAGCGGATTGACCTTGAGCCGCCCGGCAGCATCGGTCTGGTCCAGTTCAAAGCGGGCCAGGCCAGCGCGGGTCGCGCTTTGAAAGCCCTTGCGCCCGGTAAAGCTGGCGTCGAACCCTTCCAGCGCCTTGGCCAGAGGCAACACCTTGCGCACTTCGCAGCAGCCATCGGGGTCATAGGACCAGCGCAGGCCGCTTTCGTCCTTTTTGGCCAGCAGGTCTGCTTCGGGCGTCAGATTGATCAGATTGGTCAGCCCCAGTCGGCTCACGATTTCATCGCGATAGGCCAGCGTTTCGGGGAAGTGCTTGCCGGTATCGAGGAACAGCACCGGCACGCCCGGATCGACGCTGGCGATCAGGTGCAGCAGCACCGCGCTTTCGGCGCCAAAGCTGGAAACGGCCGCGATCTTGCCGGCAAGGCTTTCACGCAGGACTGCTGCCAGCATTTCCTGAGTCGGAACGCCTGCAAAGCGCGCGTTGAGCGCCTCGGCATCGGCGGCGGTGAACCGGGCCGAAGTGTCGAGGCGGTCAATGCTGCGCGCGGCATCAGCCATGCCGCAGCTTCCAGATTGGCGCGCGCTGGTCGGTAGTCGGCTGATAGACGTTATCGAACCGCTTGAGCGCATTGTCCGCGTCCACCGGGTTAAGCGGCACGTCGGGCGCAAAGGCATCGAACCCGCAGCGGCGCATGAAGGCGATCTGATCGACCAGTACTTCACCCACGGCGCGCAGTTCGCCCTGATAGCCCGCTTCACGCAGGATGCGGGCGGCAGAGTAACCGCGCCCGTCACCGAACACCGGGAAGTTCACTTCGATCAGCTGCAGCCGGTCCAGATAGGGTAGCAGGTTGCGGGCATCGTCGCCCGGTTCCAGCCGCACGGCTGCGGCGTTGGTCTGCTCGCCAAAGGAATCGACCGTGACGGCGGGATCGGCAACGGGTTCATCGTCGCGGAAGCGGAATTGCACTTCAACCATAGAGCGCCTCCTTGAACGGAGCCATGCCGATGCGGCGGTAGGTGTCGAGGAAGCGCTCCTCGCCCTGCTTGTTGGAAAGATAGACCTGGGTGGCCTTTTCGACGGCATCGACAATGCCGTTCTCGTCAAAGCCCGGGCCGGTGATCTGGCCCAGCGACGTATCGGCACCCTCACAGCCGCCGAGCAGGAGCTGGTAATTTTCCACCCCCTTCTTGTCGACGCCAAGGATGCCGATGTGGCCCGCGTGGTGGTGGCCGCAGGCGTTGATGCAGCCGGAAATCTTCAGCTTCAATTCGCCGATTTCCTGCGCCTTGTCTGACAAGCGCTCGCTGATCTTCTGCGCTACCGGGATCGAGCGGGCATTGGCCAGGCTGCAATAGTCCAGACCCGGGCAGGCGATGATGTCGCCGATCAGGTCCAGGTTCGGCGTGCCAAGGCCGGCCGCGTCCAGCTTTTGCCACAGGGCGTAAAGATCGCTCTTCTTCACGTGGGGCAGCACGATGTTCTGGGCGTGGGTGACGCGCAGTTCGTCGAACGAGTATTCCCGCGCCAGTTCGCCTATCAGGCGGATCTGTTCGCCCGTGGCGTCGCCCGGAATGCCGCCAACCGGCTTCAGGCTGATCGTCGCGGCGATATAGCCGGGCTGCTTGTGCGTGACGCAGTTGTTATCGACCCACAGGGCAAAGTCCGGGTCCGAACGGTCAATCTCGTCCGCTGCGGCAGGATCGAAAGCGGGATCGGCGAACATCGCCTTGATCCGCTCCAGCTCGGCCAGCGGCGGCTCGATGCTCTGGGTCAGCAGGTGGCGGAATTCTTCCTCGACCTGGCGGGTATATTCATCCTTGCCCAGTTCGTGGACGAGGATCTTGATGCGTGCCTTGTACTTGTTGTCGCGGCGGCCATAGCGGTTGTAAACGCGAAGGCAGGCCTCCGAATAAGTGATCATCTGATCGATCGGCACGAAGGGGTTGATGCAGGGCGCAACCATCGGGGTGCGGCCCATGCCGCCACCGACGTAGAAGGCCGCGCCAATCTCGCCCGCGTCATTGCGCACGATCTGGATGCCGATGTCGTGCAGCTTCATCGCCGCGCGGTCGATATCGCTGGCGATCACCGCCATCTTGAACTTGCGCGGCAGGAAGCTGAATTCCGGGTGGAACGTGCTCCACTGGCGGATCAGTTCGGCATAGGGGCGCGGATCGATCACTTCGTCAGCGGCGGCACCGGCGTACTGGTCAGACGTGGTGTTGCGGATGCAGTTGCCGCTGGTCTGGATCGCGTGCATTTCGACCTTGGCCAGGTCGGCCAGAATGTCGGGCGCATCTTCCAGCTTGATCCAGTTGTACTGGATGTTCTGGCGGGTGGTGAAGTGGCCATAGCCGCGGTCATACTTGTCCGCGATGTCACCCAGCATCTTCATCTGCGCAGAGCTGAGCGTGCCATAGGGCACTGCCACGCGCAGCATGTAGGCGTGAAGCTGCAGGTAGAGCCCGTTCATCAGCCGCAGCGGCTTGAACTGGTCCTCGGTAATGTGGCCTTCAAGGCGGCGGCGCACCTGGTCGCGGAATTCCTCGACGCGGGCATCGACCATCGCCTGGTCATAGGTATCGTACTTGTACATCAGATCACCCAATTTCCGGCGGCGGGATCGGCCGGCTTCAGTGTCAGGTCAGGGCGGACGGTGGGGCCAAGGGCGCGGATGCGTTCCTTGATATGAGCCGGACGCACGCCGGTTTCGTCCTTCACCGCGTCGATCGCATAGGCGGCATTGACGCGGCGGGCGGCCTGTTCGCGGGCCAGGATCGTGTCGGCATGTTCACCAACATCAACCGCATCTT
Source organism: uncultured Novosphingobium sp. (assembly GCA_964561375.1). Taxonomy (GTDB): domain Bacteria; phylum Pseudomonadota; class Alphaproteobacteria; order Sphingomonadales; family Sphingomonadaceae; genus Novosphingobium. Next base: position 3,669 of record CAZLPK010000034.1, on the reverse strand, counting down.
CGACATGGAGCGACCACTGGACGCCATCCCACCAGGTTACGGCGCCGGTCTTCAGATCGTTGCCGGTCAGTATCTTCATTGAATTGCCTCCGGGGCAAGAGCTGCAAGGGGCGCGTCGGCGGGCTGGGCCGCGACTTCGCCGATGATGATAAGGGCGGGGCTTTTCACCTTGTTGCGCGAAACCAGATCGCTGAGCCCGGCCAGCGGGCTGCGCAGCACGCGCATGGTCGGACGAGTCGCGTTTTCTACCACGGCGACCGGCATTTCGGGGGAAAGGCCATCGGCAATCAGCTTTTCGGCAATCGCCTCTGCCGTGGCGAGGCCCATGTAGATCACCAGAGTGCGGCCCTGACCGGCGAGGCCGGTCCAGTCCTGCTCGGTCAGGCCCTTGCACTGGCCCGCGACGAAGCTGACGATCGAGGCGGAGCGGCGATGGGTCAGCGGCATTTGTGCGGCGGCAGCGGCGCCAATTGCAGCGCTGATGCCGGGGACCACTTCGACTTCAACTCCGGCTGCGTGGCAATCTTCGGCTTCTTCGCCGCCGCGTCCGAAGATGAACGGATCGCCGCCCTTCAGCCGCACTACATCATGGCCGGACAGGGCTTCGCGGACCAGCAGGGCGTTGATCTCTTCCTGTTGCAGGGTGTGGCGCGAACGGCTCTTGGCGACGGAAATCAGCCGTGCCTTGGGGCTGGCGAGGGCAAGAATGGCCGGATCGACCAGGCCATCGTGCACGATCACCTTGGCCTGCATGATCAGGCGCGCGGCGCGCAGAGTCAGCAGGTCGGGATCGCCGGGGCCGGCGCCAACCAGCCAGACCTTTCCGGCAGAGGAGGATTTGTGTTCCATCCTGCCGGAATGCGCGGCTGGGGGCCTTGGTGCCAGTCAGAATGACTTTGCAGGGGATTAGGTCAGCTTTGCCGGCCTGAAATTCTGTCTATGCCGCAGCCCATGCGGCGAGGGCGCGTTCCAGATCGGCCTTGAGGTCGGCAATCCCTTCCAGCCCGATGGAAAGGCGCACGCCAAAGCGGTCCTCCGGGGCCATTCCGGGCAGAGGCCAATGGGTCGCGGTGCGCAAGTTTGCCGGGTCCAGCGGCGTGATCAGGCTTTCAAACCCGCCCCAGGAATAGCCGATCCCGAACAGGGTCAGCGCATCGATAAAGGCATCGCGTGCGGCTCCGTCCTTGCCCCGGAAGACAAACGAAAACAGCCCGCAACCGCCGCTGAAATCGCGGCTCCAGATTTCATGACCGGGCGAGCCGGGCAATATCGGGCACAGCACTTTGGCCACCTCGGCGCGCGAATCCAGCCATGTGACAAGGTCCAGAGCGCTGGTGGTTTCCTGCTTCAGGCGCAGGCCCATGGTGCGCAAGCCGCGCAGGGCTAGGCTCGAATCGTCGGGCGAAACCACTTGCCCCAGCGCCTGTGCAGTGCGGCGCAATTTGGCGTAGTATTTCTCACCCGCAGCGGCGCTGCCCAGCATCAGGTCGGAATGGCCGCCGACGTGCTTGGTCAGGCTCATCACCGTAATGTCGGCCCCGCGCTCCAGCGCTGGAAAGCCGAGCGGTCCGGCCCAGGTATTGTCCAGCACGACTGCCAGCCCCCTGGCATGGGCAATCGCGGCGAGGGCGGGAACGTCGCAAACTTCCATCGTCAGGCTGCCTGGGCTTTCCAGCAGGACTGCCTTGCACCGATCGTCAATTGCAGCGCCAAGGGAATCGGGATTCAGCGGGTCGAACCAGCGCGTTTCGATGCCGAAATCCGCCAACAGGCCGCGCCCCATGTTGCGGGTCGGCTCATAGGCATTGTCGGTCATCAGCAGGACATCGCCGGGCCGCAGTACGGCTAGCAAGGCCCCGGCCAGCGCGGCCACGCCAGACGGATAAAGCACCGTTCCCGCCGCGCCCGGTTCCAGCGCAGTCAGGGCATCTGCCAGCGCCCACTGAGTCGGCGAACCACGGCGGCCATAATAGAAATGGCCGTCCGCATTGGGCTTGCCCGCGTGGAGCGACTTGCTGTCGGGATAGAGGTGGGTCGAGGCCCGCCAGACCGGCGGATTGACCACGACTCCCGGCTCAGCCGGAGTGCCGGTCCAGTCCGCCCGCCGCCCGGCTGTGACAAGCCGGGTGGCGGGGGTTACGTCCTCTGGAATATCCTTGGCCATTGGCGTGGGAAGGGGCCGATCAGGCCGTCTTCACCGCCTTTGGCGTGTCCGGATCGTTGCCCCATTCGGTCCAGCTGCCGTCATAGAGGGCGACGTCATCCTTGCCGGCCAGATGCATGGCAAAGATCACCACGCAGGCGGTCACGCCGCTGCCGCAGGAGGTGATGACCGGCTTGGTCATGTCCACACCAGCTGCTTCGAACGTGGCACGCAGACCGGCCTTGTCCTTGAAAGTGCCGTCGGCGTTGTAAACTTCGGTAAAGGGGACATTGAGCGAGCCCGGAATGTGGCCGCTGGCAATGTTCGGACGCGGATCTGCTTCTTCGCCCGACCAGCGCTTTGCACCGCGGGCGTCGACGACCTGTTCGTCCTTGGAGTGAAGGTTGGCCAGAACGTGGGCCTTGGTCCGCACGTTCTTGTCATCTTGCCACACAGTGAAGTGGCGGTGACGCAGGGTTTCCTTGCCCTGAGCCAGGGCACGCCCTTCGGCCTTCCACTTGGCCAGACCACCATCAAGAATCGCCACGTCGTGCGCGCCGAACATCTTGAGCATGAACCACGCGCGGGCGGAGGTCTTTACCGCGCTGTCATCGTAAAGCACGATCCGGCTGCCGTCGCCCAGACCCAGCGATTGCATGCGGCTGGCGAACTTTTCCGCCGGGGGCAGGGTGTTTTCGACCGGCGCATTGCTATCGACCAGATCGTTCAGGTCCATGAATACGGCGCCGGGGATGTGTCCGGCCTCGTATTCGGCCAAGGCATCGCGCCCGGTGCCGGGCAGGTGCTTGGTGCAATCGACAATGCGCAGGTCACTCGCCCCCATTTCGTTGGCGAGCCATTCCGTCGAAACCAGACTTTCCACTGTACGTTCCTCCTCAAGGCCGTCCTCCACGGCCAATTGCAGCGACCCCTCTTCGCTGCAATTGCGAAGGAGACTAGACCCTGACTCGCCCTGCTGTCGAGGGGGAGATTGTCCTATTTTACCGCGCGCTGGCCAACGCGCGAATAGGTGCGCGGGCCAAGGTCGAGCCGGAAGGGTTTGAGGGCCGAGGCCGCGTCTTCCGGCAATTCGCCAACCACCCAGGTCTGCGCCTGAACCAGCGAAGCCCCCGAAGGCGTGCTGGCCTCAACCCGCAGGCGTGCCAGCGGAACGAAATAGGCCGCATCGCCAGCGCGAATCGGCGTGACGGCGGTCAGCGGCAGCATGAAGACGCCGGTGAACTCAGCGCTTTCGCCCGGCGCCAGCGTGACGAGCTTGTGGCGCGGCTCCATCCGGTGATTGTCATTGGCGATCTGCGCCTCGGGCGGCAGCGAGGCATGGGCGGAAACCATGTCGCCTTCGACGGCAAGGGCCGAGAGCGGTTCTGCGCCATGATTGGTCAGCTTCAGAACATAGTTCAGCGAAGTCGCCATCAGCGAGGCATTCATGCGCCGCACTTCAAGCGCCATGCCAAGGCCAGTGACCGGGGCGGCTGTCGGTGCGGGTTCAGGTTGCGGGGCTGGGG
>CAZLPK010000033.1:0-23653 GCA_964561375.1 uncultured Novosphingobium sp. | reverse complement strand
GAAAAGGCCGCGCGCCTGCCCGCGATCATGACCGTGCCGCTGATCCTGTTCATCCTGCCGGTGCTGTTCGTCGTGATCTTGGGACCGGCCGCCTGCTCGATCTCCGACGCCTTTGCCGACGGCGGTCCGGCCAAGGGCGGAGGCGGCTAGAACCGCCTGCCGAAAACCCGCCGGGTCGGATTTCCGCTGCGAAATCCGACCCGGTTTCGTTTCAGGGCTGGACCACGCTGTGCTCGATCGCGCCGAAAATGGTGTGACCGTGCTCGTCGCGCATTTCGATGCGGACCGTATCGCCATAGCGCAGGAACGGCGTCTTCGCCTCGCCGCTGGCGATGGTTTCGACCATGCGCTGTTCGGCAATGCAGGAATAACCACGCCCGCCTTCGTGGCAGGGCCGCCCCGGCGAACCGTCCGGATCACGATTGGAAACGGTGCCAGAACCGATAATAGAACCCGCGCCAATCCGCCGCGTCTTGGCCAGATGGGCGATCAGGGTGCCGAAATCGAACGTACATTCCTCGCCCGCTTCGGCCCGGCCAAAGGCTTCACCGTTAAGGTTAACCGCCAGCACGCCGTTCAGCCGCCCGCCCTGCCAGCGTTCACCCAGTTCATCCGGCGTGACGAAGACGGGTGAGAAGTGCGTGGCCGGCTTGGACTGGACGAAGCCGAAGCCCTTGGCCAGTTCGCCCGGGATCAGGTTGCGCAGCGAGACGTCGTTGACCAGACCGATCAGGCGCACGTGATCCAGCGCGGCCTCGGGCGAAACGCCCTGCGGGACATCACCCGTCACCACGCAGATTTCCGCCTCCATGTCGCAGCCCCACGCTTCATCGGCCAGGGTGATCGGATCACGCGCGCCGCGCAGATCGTCGCTGCCACCCTGATACATCAGCGGATCGTGCCAGAAGCTGTCCGGCAGTTCCGCCCCTCGCGCCTTGCGCACCAGTTCGACGTGATTGACGTAAGCAGAACCGTCGGCCCACTGATAGGCCCGCGGCAGGGGTGCGGCCACTTCGCGTTCGTGAAAGCGTTCACGCGGGATCACGTCATGTTCCAGATCGGTCGCCAGCGCACGCAGGACCGGCTCGTGACGATCCCAGTCATCCAGCGCGGCTTGCAGGGTCGGGACCAGATGGTCAGCAGGCGTATACCAGGCGAGATCGCTGGAAACGACAACGAGACGGCCATCGCGGCCATGGGGCAAAGAAGCTAGCTTCATTTCGACATTCCTTCTTCCAGAGCCTCGGCACTCGCTTCGATCCGCGTCAGCAGCGAGACGAACTGCTTGCGCTCGGCCTCGCTGAGCGGAGCCAGAATGCGCGCTTCCATCTCCAGCGCGTGGGGCATGATCCGGCTGTGCATTTCCAGCCCGGCCTCGGTCAGTTCCAGATGGTGTGAACGGCCATCGCGGGCATTGGGGCTGCGCTGGACCAGCGCCCGTTCCTCAAGCACCTTGCAGGCGCGGTTGACCGCGACCTTGTCCATTCGCGTGGCCTGGACCAGTTCACGCTGGGTCCGCGCCCCGGAATCGCCCAGCGCTGCCATGACCCGCCATTCCGGGATCTTCAGGCCATAGGTATTGCGATACTGCCGAGCGACAAGGTCGCTGACCACATTGGTCGCAACCGACATCTGGTAAGGGATGAAATCGGCGAGCCTGGTCTGCGTAGGCATATCAACTGGTTCCTGTTGCAACCAGTTTGCTAGGGCCAAGCGCGGCGCAGCGCAATCCCGAACTGGCGTGAAGGATTACCGCAGCACGCGTCCGGCCACGGCGTGAAGCCTGGCCATAAGCGCCGGATCACGCTTGTCAGCAGCGGTCATGATCGCATTGTCCAATGCACGGTCAATCGGACTGGCAGCGCGTTCGGCAGGGAGTTGTTTGGCAAAACGCCGCACCACTTGCCGGGCCTGTCGGATATTCTCTGCCATGACGCGCATCACGTCCGCGGCATCGACGCCTTCCTCGGCCTCGCGCCAGCTGTCGTAATCGGTGACCATGGCCAGCAGGGCATAGGGCAGTTCAGCCTCACGGGCGAGGCGCGCTTCGGGCATGGCGGTCATCCCGATCACATCCGCGCCCCACGATTGATAGAGCCTGCTTTCCGCGCGGGTCGAAAACTGCGGACCTTCCATCGCAAGGTAGCAGCCGCCCGGATGGACGTTTGCCTGCTCGGCCCGGGCCGCCTCGACCAGGGCGTCCGACAGGCGCGGGCAGACTGGATCGGCCAGACTGACATGGGCGACCAGACCGGGGCCAAAGAACGAATTGGCCCGGCTGGTGGTGCGATCGATGAACTGGTCCACCGCAACGAAATGCCCCGGCGCCATCGCTGCGTTGAGCGAGCCGATTGCGGAAAGCGCGATCACATCGGTCACGCCGCAACGCTTCAGCACGTCGATATTGGCGCGGTAATTGACCATGGCCGGCGGGATCACATGGCCCGGCCCATGGCGCGGCAGAAAGGTGAAGCGCACCCCTTCCAGCGTGCCTGTGGTCACTGGCCCTGAAGGTGCGCCAAACGGACTGGAAACCTCGATTTCCTGGGCGTTTTCAATCCCGATTCCGGCCGCCAGACCCGAACCGCCGATCACTCCGATGTGCCAGTTGCCGTTCATTTCGGCGCGAGGATACCAGCCATGATGAAGTCGATGCAATGCTCGCGGTAACGGTCGCGCAGTTCCTCGGTCAGGGTGTCGGTGTCATAGCAATGCTTGAGCACCAGCCGCGACGAGAAGAACCGGTCTGCCGCGCCAGTCGTCGTGAAGTAGAACAGCTGCGGATCGACATTGCGGAACACGCCCTGGCGCACCCCGTCCTCGATCAGCTTGTCATAGGCGCGGCTGAGCGGCGTAAGGTAGGTATCGGCAATGCGGCGCGCTTCGTCCTCGCTGCTTTCGCGCACCAGCCGCATCAGCAGCCGGTTGAGGTAGGGCGTCTTGAAATAGGTATCGACCACTGCCCCGATATGGCGGCGCAGGCGCACTTCCGGCGGCATGTCCTTGGCCATCAGCGCGTCGACCGCGTTGACGATCCCTTCCATGTCGCGGTCGAGCAAGGCCTTCATCAACCCGGCCTTGTTGCCGAAGTAATATTTGACCAGCGCGGAATTCAGGCCCGAACGGAGCGACAGTTCGGAAAGGGAGATATCGACGATATCCCCTTCCCGCATGATGTCTGACGCGGTCTGCAACAGCAGTTCGCGTGCCCCGGCCGGAACCTCCCCTTCCTGTTTTGCGCTTTCGGTCATTCGTACGGCGGCTCCTCGCCCCACCAAGGATAAAAGTCCGGCATATCGGCAGAGACCCGGGCCGGGAAGGCCGGCGGACGCTTCTCGAGGAAGCTTTGCACACCTTCCTTCGCATCGGCGCCCTTCGACAGGCGATAGATCGCCCGGCTGTCGACCTTGTGCGCTTCCATCGGATGCGCGCCCGAAGGCACGCGCCACAGCATGGCGCGGGTCATGGCGACCGATACGGCAGAGGTATTGTCGGCAATTTCACGGGCCAGACCGCGCGCCGCGTCGATCAACTCGCCATGCGGGTGGACCGAGCGGACCAGTCCGCCCTTCAACGCTTCTTCCGCGCCAAAGATGCGCCCGGTCATGCACCATTCCAGCGCCTGGTTGATGCCGACGATCTTGGGCAGGAACCAGCTGGAGCAGGCTTCCGGCACGATGCCGCGGCGGGCAAAAACAAAGCCGTAGCGGGCATTGTCGCTGGCCAGGCGAATATCCATCGGCAGCTGCATGGTTACGCCAACGCCCACGGCGGCGCCGTTGCAGGCAGAAATCAGCGGCTTCTTCGATTGATAGAGGCGCAGGGTCAGCAGGCCGCCGCCATCGCGCACGCGCTCGTCCGAAAGGTCGGTCACCGCTTCGCCGCTGGCAAAGACTGCGCGGCCATCATCGGGAGTAAGGTCGGCCCCGGCGCAAAAGGCGCGGTCGCCAGCACCAGTAAAGATCACCGCACGAACGCTGTCGTCCGCATCGGTGCGGTCCATCGCATCGATGATCTCGTTCATCATCGTACCGGTGAAGGCGTTCATCTTCTCCGGCCGGTTGAGGGTCAGCGTTGCGATCCCCTCGCTGATATGAAGGTCGATCTGCGAATAGCCCATCTTCGTCTCCCAAACTCTTTTGTCATTGCGAGCGACCATAAGGTCGCGCGGCAATCCAGAGCGATCGGCCAGAGCGCTGACCGCCCTTGGATTGCTTTGCCGGCTCCGCCTCTTCGCAAGGATGAAGAGGCGGAGCCGAACCTGTTTATTACCGCGGCGCCATGCGGATGCCGCCGTCGAGGCGGACGTCTTCGCCGTTGAAGTAGCCGTTCTCGATCATGCACATGGCGAGATTAGCGTATTCGGTCGGGTTGCCCAGACGCTTCGGGTTGAGCACCGAGGCGCCCAGCGCGTCGCGCACGTTCTGCGGCGCACCGGCCAGCAGCGGGGTATCGAAGATGCCCGGCAGGATGGTGTTGACGCGGATCTTTTCCGAAGCAAGGTCGCGAGCAATCGGCAGGGTCATGCCAACCACGCCGCCCTTCGAAGCGGAGTAGGCAGCCTGACCCATCTGGCCGTCTTCAGCAGCAACCGAAGCGGTGTTGACGATCGCGCCGCGATCACCGTCTGCCTGCGGTTCCAGCGTCATCATGCCGGCAGCCGACTTGGCGATGCAGCGGAAGGTGCCGACCAGATTGATCTGGACGATCCGGTCGAACGCATCGAGCGGGAAGTGCTTGATCGAACCGTCTTCCTTGCTGCGGCTGGCGGTCTTGATCGCATTGCCGGTGCCGGCGCAGTTGACCAGGATACGCTCCTGACCGTGGGCAGCGCGGGCCTTGGCGAAAGCGGCATCAACCGAAGCGTCGTCGGTGACGTTGCATTCGCAGAACACGCCGCCAAGTTCCTTGGCCATGGCTTCGCCCTTTTCAGCCTGAAGGTCGAAAATGGCGACCTTCACGCCCTTGGCAGCCAGAGCGCGGGCAGTGGCAGCGCCAAGGCCCGAAGCACCGCCGGTAACAACGGCGGCAACAGTGTTGTCGAGAATCATTTCAGTAGCTCCCTCTCTTCGTCATCCCGGAACTGATCCGGGATCGCTGGCCCAGGGGCGCAGCGTTGTTAGAAACGGCCCCGGAACCAATCCGGGGCCGCCTTGAAATCAAACCATTTCGACGATCGTGACGTTGGCGACACCGCCGCCTTCGCACATCGTCTGCAGACCGTACTTGCCGCCGCGTGCCTTCAGCCCGTGGAGCAGGGTCGCCATCAGCTTGGTGCCAGAAGCGCCGAGCGGGTGGCCCAGCGCAATCGCACCGCCATTGACGTTCAGCTTTTCCGGATCGGCGCCGGTGTGCTTTAGCCATGCCATCGGCACCGAAGCGAAGGCTTCATTCACTTCATAAAGGTCGATGTCGTTGATCGACAGGCCAGCTTTGGCCAGCGCCTTGTCGGTCGCGAACAGCGGTTCTTCAAGCATGATCACCGGATCGCCTGCCGTGACGGTCAGGGTGTGGATGCGGGCCAGCGGGGTCAGGTTGTAACGCTTAAGCGCTTCTTCCGAGACGACCAGGGCAGCCGACGAACCGTCGCAGATCTGGCTGGAGGTCGCAGCGGTCAGCGTACCGCCTTCGCTAAGCAGCTTGACGCCAGCGATGCTTTCCAGCGTCGCGTCAAAGCGGATGCCTTCGTCGATCGTGTGCCAGCCCTTGCCTTCGGCAGTTTCGATCTCGATCGGCACGATCTCGTTCGTGAAAGCGCCGGATTCGGTTGCGGCCTTGGCGCGCAGGTGGCTGGTCAGGGCGAACTGATCGAGCATTTCCTTGGTGAAGCCGTGCTTCTTCACGATCATTTCGGCGCCCATAAACTGCGACCAGGTGACGCCCGGATACTTCTCTTCCAGACCCGGCGACTTGTAGTTGCCCAGACCTTCCTTCATGTGGAACATCGCGGTCGAGCCCATCGGCACGCGGGTCATGCTTTCGATACCGGCAGCGATCACCACGTCCTGGGTGCCGCTCATCACGGCCTGCGCCGCGAACTGGATCGCCTGCTGCGACGAACCGCACTGACGGTCGATCGTCACGGCCGGAGTCGACTGCGGCAGCAGCTTCGAAGCGAGCACGGCGTTACGGCCAACCTGGCCAGCCTGCTGACCACCCTGGCTGACGCAGCCCATGATCACGTCATCGACGGCGTTCGGATCGACACCGGTGCGCGAAACCAGCGCATCCATCGTGTTGGCGGCGAGATCGACCGGGTGAACCCCGGCCAGACGCCCACCACGGCGTCCACCTGCGGTACGAACTGCATCAACAATATAGGCGGTCGCCATGACATCCGATTCCTTCTGCTGGGTTGTTTAACCGATCGATTAAAGCGCCCCTGCACGACCGTCAAGGACTGCGTTGAGGTGTGGCAGAAAGATCACAAGGCCGCATGAAAAGCAAACCTGCACTTTTCGGTAATTGCCCACCCGCGCCACATCCGGCAGCCATAAGGAATCAGACTCCTGCACTGCAGGAGCCGTCTTCACTCCGAGGTTCATTCCTGGCCTCACGCTCACGGCAGACTATTATCATATCACCGTCAAAAACGTGATTGCGACGCTTTCAGCACAGACGATCGTTAATTCCTGCTACGATTCCCCGAGTCTTAGCAGCCCGCTTTGTAGCGCATTCCAGCGCAATCTGAGCGGAGGGAACGGTCCTCTAGGCGAACTGCCGGGGCAGATCCTGTTCAAATCGCTGGTAGCCGGGCCCAACAATTTTGCTAGTCGTGTTCGCTAAGGAATCGACGTCGAAGTGGGGTATCGCCGTAATCTGGGTGGCGACTTCAAGCTCAGCACGCGCCTGATCTATTCGCATCAGTTCACCAACAGCAATTTCGAAAATCCGGTTCTACCGAACTACGAAAACCGCCTACTGGAAGAATTGGGCGATCCTAAGGACGAGTTCCGTTGGAACGTCGATGTGACGAAGGGTCCATTCACCCTCGGCTACGTGATGCGCTACATTGGTCCTATGTACACGACCACTTATGAGAGCTTCAATGCTCTTCCCAGCGCATGCACCACCAATACGACGCCGCAAGTCTGCCCGCCGCTGAATACGGATGCCTTCGACACGCTGAAGTACCCAGCCGTATTCTATCACAACGCCAGGTTTGAGTGGAAATTGGACGGCGCTGGCTTTGGAAAGGATTTCACTTTCTACGTTGGCGTCGACAACTTCACCAACAAACTGCTGCCTTTCGGCACGACCGCGACTGGTGCTGGTAGCTCGATCTACAACATCCGTGGTCGCAACTGGTATGCCGGTGCGATTGCACGCTTCTAGCTAACAAAGAAGAAAAGCAAACTGAGGGGGCGGAACACCAGTTCCGCCCCCTCTTGTTTGACCTTTTCAGCTTGGAATCAAACCACAATCGTCAGCGCGCCGTCGCCTTCGTCGATCTTTACCGTGCTGCCGTCCGGGATTTCGCCGCCCAGCAGCTTTTCGGCCAGCGGGTCCTGCAGATAGCGCTGGACTGCGCGTTTCAAGGGTCTTGCGCCATAGACCGGGTCATAGCCGACGCGGCCCAGCCAGCGCTTGGCGCCTTCGGTCAGGTCCAGCGTGATCTTGCGGTCCTTGAGCAGCTTGGCCACGCGACCAACCTGGATTTCCACGATCGGGCCCATGTGTTCCTGGCCCAAACGGTGGAACAGGATGGTCTCGTCCAGACGGTTGAGGAATTCGGGGCGGAAATGTCCGCGTACCACTTCCATCACCTGCGGTTCGACGCTCTCGACGTCCTGCCCTTCTTCCAGATTGGCAAGGTACTGGCTGCCAAGGTTGCTGGTCAGGATGATCAGGGTGTTGGTGAAATCCACCACCCGGCCCTGCCCGTCGGTCAGGCGGCCGTCGTCCAGCACCTGCAGCAGCACGTTGAACACATCGCTGTGGGCCTTCTCGACCTCGTCGAACAGCACGACCTGATAGGGCCGGCGCCGCACGGCTTCGGTCAGGACGCCGCCTTCTTCATACCCGACATAGCCCGGGGGCGCACCGATCAGGCGGGCGACGGAGTGCTTCTCCATGAACTCGCTCATGTCGATGCGGACCATCGCGGTATCGTCATCGAACAGGAACCCGGCCAGCGCCTTGGTCAGTTCAGTCTTGCCCACGCCCGTCGGGCCAAGGAACAGGAAGCTGCCGAGCGGCCGGTTCGGGTCTTGCAGCCCGGCCCGCGCGCGGCGCACCGCCCTGGACACGGCCACCACTGCATCGCGCTGGCCGATCACCCGCTGGCCGATGACCTCTTCCATCTTGAGCAGCTTTTCGCGCTCGCCCTCCATCATCCGGTCGACCGGCACGCCGGTCCAGCGGCTGACGACGGCGGCGATGTCTTCGGCGGTCACTTCCTCGCGCAGCAGGGCGTTTTCAGCCTGCCCTTGCGCTTCGGCCAGTTGCCGTTCCAGTTCCGGGATGCGGCCATAGGAAAGCTCGCCCGCCTTGGCGAGGTCGCCGCCGCGCTGCGCCTGTTCCAGTTCGTTCCGGGCCGCGTCGAGCTGCTCCTTGATCTTGCCTTCGGCGGCGATCTTGTCGCGCTCGTTCTGCCAGCGGGTCGTCAGTTCGGCGGACTGCTGCTCCAGATTGGCCAGCTCTTCGCGCAGGTTCTCCAGCCGGTCCTTGCTCGCCTGATCGGTCTCCTTGGCCAGGGCCATTTCCTCGATCTTCAGTTGGATGATCCGGCGGTCGAGAACCTCGATTTCCTCGGGCTTCGATTCCACTTCCATGCGGATGCGGCTGGCGGCCTCGTCCATCAGGTCGATCGCCTTGTCGGGCAGGAAGCGGTCGGCGATGTAGCGGTTGGACAGGGTCGCCGCCGCGACGATCGCGTTATCGGCAATCCGCACGCCGTGGTGCAGCTCGTACTTTTCCTTGAGGCCGCGCAGGATCGAGATCGTGTCCTCGACCGTCGGTTCGCCCACGAACACCGGCTGGAACCGCCGCTGCAACGCGGGGTCCTTTTCGACGTACTTCTGGTATTCATCCAGCGTGGTCGCGCCGATGCAGTGCAGCTCGCCGCGCGCCAGCGCGGGCTTGAGCAGGTTGCCGGCGTCCATCGCCCCTTCCGACTTGCCCGCCCCGATCAGGGTGTGCATCTCGTCGATGAACAGGATGATCTCGCCCTCGGCGCCCTTCACCTCGTCGAGCACGGCCTTGAGCCGTTCCTCGAACTCGCCGCGATACTTGGCCCCGGCAATCAGCGCACCCATGTCGAGTGCCATCAGGCGGCGGTCCTTCAGGCTGTCCGGCACGTCGCCATTGGCGATACGCAGTGCGAGGCCTTCGGCAATCGCGGTCTTGCCGACGCCGGGTTCACCGATCAGGGCCGGGTTGTTCTTAGTGCGGCGGGCAAGGATCTGGACGGTGCGGCGGATTTCCTCGTCGCGGCCAATCACGGGATCAAGCTTGCCGTCCCGCGCGGCCTGGGTCAGGTCGCGGGCATATTTCTTCATCGCGTCATAGGCGTTCTCGGCGCTGGCATTGTCTGCCGTGCGTCCGCCGGTGAGTTCCTGAATTGCGGCTTCCAGCGCCTTGGCCTCAACCCCGGCAGCCTTCAGCGCCTGCCCGGCGGCATTGGTGGTGCCCAGCGCCAGCGCCTGCAGCATGCGCTGCACCGAAACGAAGCTGTCACCGGCCTTGGCGGCAAGCTGTTCCGCCTGATCCAGCACGCGGACCGCGTCGTTTTCCAGACCCGGCGTTTGCTGCGCGCCCGAACCGGACACGGCGGGAATCTTGGAGAGAGCTTCATCGACCCGCGCCACGGCGAGCTGGGCATTGCCGCCCGCGCGCTGGATCAGGCCAGAGGCCATGCCTTCCTCGTCCTCCAGCAGCGCTTTCAGGATATGTTCGGGCGTAATGCGCTGGTGGTTCAGGCGGATCGCAACGGTCTGCGCCGACTGGAGAAAGCCCTTGGCTCGGTCAGTAAATTTTTCGAGGTTCATGGTGTATCAGCCTCCTGTTACACCACAGATAGTGTTGCCCATTGGCCACACAAGGGGTGCGCGCAAGAAATGTCGCGCGCACCGCACGGATCGTCTTTGATCCGGCTCAAGTAAAAACCCCTAAGCGCTGTTCGCGAGGCTGGCGGCGCACTGGATTGCTTCGTCGGCTTCGCCTCCTCGCAATGACGAAAAGCGGGTGCGCTTACTTTCCTGGCGGCTCGGCCTTTACGGCAGTCGGTGCGAATTCCTTGCCGAAGAAGCTGTCGCCATACCAGCGCGGCGCCTGCGCCTCGTTGGCGATGGCGCGGACGATGGAATAGTTCACTTCGGCAAATTTTGCGCCGGCCACCCAGTCAAACGGCAGCTTCAGGTCGTCGCTCGGCTGGTGGTAGTTCTTGGCAAGGAAGTCGTTGAAGGCCTGCTTGCCGGGTCCGGCATGGCCGGTCATCAGGAACACCGCCGGGATGCCCTGCTGGACAAAGCGATAGTGGTCGGACCGGGTGAACAGCCCTTCTTCCGGCAGCGGATCGTGCGAAAGCTGGATGCCAGCCGCGCTGGATGCCTTGGCCACGACCGGGCCAAGGGTAGAGTTTTCCGCGCCAAACGCCACCACGTCGGTAAAGCGATAGGTCAGGATCGGCATGTCGAAATTGACCACGGCCACGACCTTGCCCTTTCCGGTCACCGGATTGCGGGCAAGATATTCGGAACCGAGCAGGCCGCCTTCCTCGTTCGTCACGGCGGCGAACAGGATCGGGCGGCGCGGACGCTGGCCATCCTTGGCCAGAGCCTTGGCCACTTCCAGCATGGTCGCAATCCCGACGGCATTGTCCATCGCGCCGTTGTTGATCTTGTCATCACCCTTGCCGTGATCGCCAATGTGATCGAGGTGCGCGGTCATCAACACATATTCGTCGGCCAGCGCAGGGTCCGAACCGGGGATCATCGCGACCACATTGGGGCTGGTATAGGGGCGGAATTTGCTGGTCCGCTCCAGCTTGGCAGTCATGCCCAGGTCAAAGCCCTTGGGCTTACCGCCCTTCTTGTCAGCCTGAGCCAGAACGGCGGCAAGGCTCTGCTTGCCGGTGCCAAAGAACTGAGCGGCAACGTCCGGATTGATTACCGCATCGCCGCGAATGGCGGGTGCGCGCAGGAATGGCGAACCATCGGCCTGCAACCAGTTCGAGCGCGACTCACCCGACATTTCGGCGCGGCGCTTCCATGAACGGCGGGCGGTATCGGCCTTGGTCGGGATCGAGACCACGCCAATCGCGCCGCGCTGCATCGCCATGCGCGCCTTGTCAGCGCTGAGATGCGCGCCCAGTTCCGAATTCAGCCCCTTGGGATAGCCGCTGAGCAGGACGACGATCTTGCCCTTCACGTCCAGCCCGGCATAGTCATCCAGGCCCAGTTCCGGGCGGTCCATGCCGAACCCGGCAAAGACCAGCGGCGCTTCGACCACTTGCTGTTCTTCCGCCGGATTGGGGCCCATCAACACCTGATCGCTGCTGGCAAAGCGCAGCGTCTTGCCCTTGCCGGTGATGGTGACGGCCGACTGGCCGACCAGGCTGGATTCCCGCAGCGGCACCTGCTGGAAATAGCTGCCCGTGGCCGGATCGCCCATCGGCGTGGCACCAATGCCCATGAACTGGGTCGCGACATAATTGGCCGCGATGGAATAGCCCTTGGTCCCCGACATGCGCCCATCCAGCGTATCGTCGGCAAGGAAGGTTACGTGCGCGCGCACTGCGTCCGGATCGAACTGAACCTGCTCTCCGGCCACGACGGCGGCGGGGGCAAGCAGGATGGAAATGGCCAGAGCTGGCGCGGCGAAACGCATGATATTCTCCCCGAAGGATTGCTTTGCCGGCGCGCTAGCCGCACCATCTGTCCCTGCCAATCCCGCCCGGACCAAGCGCCAACCCGGACCGACGAAAGGACACCGTTCATCCCGCCGCCATGCCGTTGGTCGAAGATCGGGCTTTGCCTGCGCCCGTCATGGGTTAAGCAAGGGGTTCGCGTTACACATCGGGACTTTCACACCATGCGCCGCTCTCTTGCCGCTTCGCTGCTTGCCATTGCCCTGACTGCCTGCGCGGCCCAGCCGAAAGCGGAACTGGCCACTACTCCGGCTGCCCCGACCGCGCCCCAGCATCAGCCCGCGCCGCTAGCCGAACTGGTCAGCCGGGTCGATATTCCCTATGAAAAGTTCGTGCTGGCCAATGGCCTGACCGTGCTGGTCCATACCGACCGCAAGAGCCCGATTGTCGGCGTCACCACCTATTACCGCGTCGGATCGAAGCATGAGCCAAAGGGGCGGACCGGCTTTGCCCACCTGTTCGAACACCTGATGTTCGGCGGGTCGGAAAACGTCCCCAATTTCGACTTTCCGCTGGAGGCCGCAGGTTCGACGCCGACCAATGGCTCGACCTGGTATGACCGCACCAATTACGTCCAGACCGTGCCCAGCGGGGCGGTAAACCTGGCCCTGTTCATGGAAAGCGACCGCATGGGCCACCTGCTTGGCGCGGTGACGCAGGACAAGCTGGACAAGCAGCGCGGCGTGGTAAAGAATGAAAAGCGCCAGGGCGACAACGAACCCTATGGGCTGGTTGAATATGCGATCGGCGATGGCCTGTTCCCGGTCGGCCACCCCTATCGCCATGCCACGATCGGCTCGATGGCAGACCTTGATGCGGCCAGCCTGTCCGACGTGCGCAGCTGGTTTACCGGCAACTATGCTCCGAACAACGTGGTCCTTGCCCTGTCGGGAGACATTGATGCGGCCACCGCCCGCCCGCTGGTCGAAAAGTGGTTTGGCGACATTCCCCGCGGCCCGGAAGTGCGCAAGGTTGACGCTGGCCCGATCACTCTGCCCGCGCCGGTCAAGCGCGAGATGACCGATGCCGTCCCGCTGACCCGCATCTACCGCGTATGGAGCGGCCCCGGCATGGCCGATCCCGATGCGCTCTCGCTGGACCTTGGCATGAAAGTGCTGGGCGGCCTCGCCTCGTCGCGCCTCGACAACGAGCTGGTCCGCGCCAAGGCGCTGGCCGTTTCGGTTTCGTCCAATGTCCTGCAGTTCGAGCAGACCAGCTTCGTTCAGGTGCAGATGGACGTGAAGCCGGGCATTGAACGCGCCACGGCGGAAGCCGCGCTGGATGCCGAAATTGCCAAGCTGATGCAGAACGGCCCCAGCGAGGACGAACTGCGCCGCGCCGCAACCAGCGCCGTTTCCGGCCAGATCTTTGCGCTGGAACAGGTCGGCGGCTTTTCCGGCAAGGGCGCACAGCTGGCCGAAGGAGAGCTTTACGCGGGCGATCCGGCCCGGTTCAAAAAGGACCTTGCCCAGATCGCCGCCCTGACCCCGGCTGGCGTCAAGGAGGCGATGCAGCGCTGGCTGGGCCGCCCGGTCTTTGCGCTGGCCGTCACGCCGGGAGAGCGCAAGGAAAAGGGCGAAACCATGGGCGGCTGGGGCGATGAAGCCACTTCCCCCCCACCCAAACCCGATGCAAGGAAGCCCGCGCCCAAGCTGAAGGCTGGCCCCAAGCGCGAATTTCCCTCCGTCGATCCGGTCGGCAATCTCGATTTCCCCACGGCCGAACGCGCCGTGCTCTCCAACGGAATCCCGGTTGTCCTAGCCCGGCGCAGCGGCACGCCGACCGTGCTGGTCAACCTGTCGTTCGATGCCGGTTATGCCGCCGATGCGCAGGACAGCCCCGGCACCCAGCGCCTGCTGTTCGACGTGCTGGAGGAAGGAACCGAAAGCCGCGACGCAACCCAGATTGCCGAAGAGCAGGAGCGGCTCGGCGCGCAGATCAGCACCGGCACCGGCATTGACAGTTCCACGGTCATGCTCGCGGCGCTGGCGCCCAACCTTGCCCCTTCGCTCGACCTGCTGGCCGATATCGTCCGCCGCCCAGCCTTCCGCGACAGCGACGTGACCCGTGCCCACGATCAGCAACTGGCCGCCATTGCCCAGGCCAATGCCAGCCCGGCGGCACTGGCCAGCCGCACGCTCAGCCCGATCCTGTTCGGGCCAAACCACCCCTATGGCCAGCCCGCCGATGGCCTTGGCAATGTGAAGTCGGTTTCCGCCCTCACCCCGGCCACGCTGCGGATTGCCCAGACCAAGTGGCTGCGGCCCGACAACATGACCATCACCGTGGTCGGCGATGTCACCATGGAGCAGTTGAAGCCAATGCTGGAGGCCTCGCTGGGCAACTGGCAGGCCCCGCTCAGCCCGCGCGCGGTCAAATCGCTCGACGCGGCGATCCCGCAGGCCCGCCCGCGCATTGTCCTGATCGACCGTCCCGGCTCGCCGCAGTCCGTCATCATGGCGGGCCGCGTCCTGCCGCTCAGCGGGCGGCAGCAGGGTCTGGAGGCACTGGACCTCGCCAACGAAGTGCTGGGCAACAACTTCCTCTCGCGCCTCAATCTCGACCTGCGCGAGGACAAGGGCTGGTCCTATGGCGTACGCTCCGCCGTGCGCAGTCCCAAGGGGCCGCGCAGCCTGATCGTCACCGCCCCGGTGCAAAGCGACAAGACCGGCGCGGCCATCGCCGCGATCCGTGCCCAGATGGCGGGCTTCCCGGCCCGGCGCGGAGTGGATGACACCGAATTTGCCCGCGCCACCGATGGCAATATCCGCGGCCTGCCCAACCGCTATGAAACCAACGGACAGGTGCTGGGCGCGCTGGTCAGCAACCAGTTGCTGGGCCGCCCGGACGACTATCAGGCCACCCTGCCCACCCGCTATCGCGCGATTGACCGCAAGGCGATCGACGCGGCCGCGCGCACCTGGCTGCAGCCTGATGGCATGGTGATCATGGTGGTTGGCGACCTCAAGAGCGTAGAGCCGCAACTGGCAGGTCTCGGCCTGCCGGTAGAAGTTCTGTCCCCTGTTGACTCTGGCGAGACAACCGGCGAGTGATTGCACTACTTACCCCCCTGTAAGTGAGAGGAGTTTAGCATGTCCGTTGCAGGCACTTACGAATGCGTGACCAAGACCCCGATGGGTGACCAGAAGAGCGACGTGACCATCGTGGTCAACGGCGACACCTTCACCGGCACCAATTCGGGCCAGATGGGTTCGATGGAAATGGAAAACGGCAAGGTCGATGGCAACAAGCTGACCTGGACGATGAAGATGACCGTCCCCATGCCGATGACCCTGGAAGGCGAAGCCACCGTTGACGGCGACACCATCACCGGCAACGTCAAGGCCGGCGCCTTCGGCAGCTTCCCGCTGAGCGGCACCCGCAAGGCCTGAGCCACGCGGTAACGGAATAGAGAAAGGGCGCCGGAGCAATACTCCGGCGCCCTTTTTGTTTGCGTTGCGCGGCGGCGTTAGCCAAGCTTCGCCTTCAGCACCTGGTTGACCAGCTGCGGATTGCCCTTGCCCTGCATGGCCTTCATCGTCTGGCCGACGAAGAAGCCGAACAGGGCTTCCTTGCCGCCCTTGTACTGTTCGACCTTGTCCTGGTTGGCGGCCAGCACCGCGTCCACCGCAGCTTCGATCGCGCCGGTGTCGGTGGTCTGCTTCAGCCCTTCGCGTTCGACGATGGCGGCGGCGCCGTCGCCGGTTTCGAGCATCTTTTCCAGCACCTGCTTGGCAATGCTGCCCGAAATCGTGCCATCGGCCACCAGCGCCAGCAGTTCCGCCCCGCTTTCCGGGCTGACCGGGCTGTCGTCCAGCCCCCGGCCCAACTTGTTGAGCGCGCCGAACAGTTCCGAGATCAGCCAGTTCGCCGCCTGCTTGGCGACGTCAGCTTCGGGCTTGCCGGCCTTGGCGGCGGTGGCGGCCAGCAGCACTTCGAACCAGCGCGCGGTTTCGACGTCCGAGGTCAGCACCCCGGCGTTGTAGGCCGACAGGCCCAGCGCGGTTTCATAGCGGTGGCGCTTGGCATCGGGCAGTTCCGGCAAGGACGCGCGGCATTCTTCAAGGAACGCATCGTCCAGCACCAGCGGCAGCAGGTCCGGGTCCGGGAAATAGCGGTAATCGTGCGCGTCTTCCTTGCTGCGCATCGAACGGGTGGTGTTCCTGTCCGGATCGTAGAGCCGGGTTTCCTGCACCACCGTGCCGCCGTCCTCGATCAGGTCGACCTGGCGCCGTGCCTCGCTTTCGACCACGGCCATGACGAAGCGGACCGAGTTGACGTTCTTGGTTTCGGTGCGGGTGCCAAACGGCTCACCGGGACGGCGGACCGAGACGTTGACGTCGGCGCGCATCGAGCCCTGGTCCATGTTGCCATCGCACGATCCGACGTAGCGGACGATCTGGCGCAGCTTGGCCAGATAGGCCCCGGCCTCTGCCGGCGAACGCATGTCCGGACGGCTGACGATTTCCATCAGCGCCACGCCCGACCGGTTAAGGTCGACATAGGACATGGTCGGGTGCTGGTCGTGCATCAGCTTGCCCGCATCCTGCTCAACGTGGATACGCTCGATGCCGATGGTCTTGGTGCTGCCTTCGGGGTCCTTGGGATCAAGGATCACCTCGATCTCACCCTCGCCCACCAAGGGGTGGTAAAGCTGGCTGATCTGGTAGCCCTGCGGCAAGTCGGCGTAGAAGTAGTTCTTGCGGTCAAACCGCGACCACTTGTTGATCTGGGCGTTGATCGCCATGCCGGTGCGAACCGCCTGACGGATGCATTCGCGGTTCGGCACGGGCAGCATGCCCGGCATGGCCGCGTCGACCAGGCTGACCTGGCTGTTCGGCTCTGCGCCAAAGGCGGTTGCCGCGCCGGAAAACAGCTTGGAGTTGGAAGTGATCTGGGCGTGGACTTCCAGGCCGATCACGACCTCCCACTCACCCGTTGCGCCCTGGATGCGATAACTGCTCATCTTACCACCACTTGTTCGGCTTGGCCGAAAACTGTGCACGGCTCTCGATCGCGAGGCCGGCGTTGAGCACGCCCTGCTCGTCAAACGGGCGGCCGACGATCTGCAGACCCAGCGGCAGGCCCTCACGGTTCAGGCCAGCCGGAACCGACATGGCGGGAAGCCCTGCCAGCGAAGCGGGAACCGCGAACACGTCGTTCAGGTACATCGACAGCGGATCAGCGGTCTTTTCACCCAGACCGAATGCCGCAGTCGGCGCGGTCGGCGCCAGAATCACGTCACACTGGGTGAACGCGTTCTTGAAGTCGTGGCTGATCAGGGTGCGAACCTTCTGCGCCTGGGTGTAATAGGCGTCATAGAAGCCCGCCGAGAGCACATAGGTGCCGATCAGGATGCGGCGCTTGACCTCTGCCCCGAACCCGGCGGCGCGGGTGGCGGCATACATGTCTTGCAGACCGGCGCCATCCGGCAGGTCGCGCAGGCCATAGCGGACCCCGTCATAACGGGCGAGGTTCGACGAGGCTTCGGCCGGGGCGATGATGTAATAGGCCGGCAGCGCATACTTGGTATGCGGCAGCGAAACCTCGACGATTTCAGCGCCCGCGTCCTTGAGCCAGGCAATGCCCTGATCCCAACTGGCGGCGACATCGGCGTCCATCCCATCCATGCGGTATTCGCGCGGGATGCCCACCTTCTTGCCCTTGAGGTCGCCAGAGAGGTTTGCTTCCCATTCCGGCACCGGCATGTTCAAGCTGGTGGAATCCTTGGGATCGAACCCGGCCATGGCTTCCAGCATGATCGCGCAGTCGCGCACGTCGCGGGCCATAGGCCCAGCCTGATCGAGCGAGCTGGCAAAGGCGACAATGCCCCAGCGGCTGCAGCGGCCATAGGTCGGCTTGATGCCCGAAATGCCGGTAAAGGCAGCGGGCTGGCGGATCGAGCCGCCGGTATCGGTGCCAGTTGCAGCAGGAGCAAGGCGCGCGGAAACCGCTGCCGAGCTGCCGCCCGAGCTGCCACCCGGAGCGATTGCGGCATCACCGCCATCGTTGCGCCGCCACGGCGAGATCACATTGCCGAAATAGCTCGTCTCGTTCGACGAACCCATGGCGAACTGGTCAAGGTTGAGCTTGCCCAGCATGCCGGCACCCGCATCCCACAGCTTTTGGCTGACGGTGCTTTCGTATTCCGGCTTGAAGCCTTCCAGCATCTGGCTGGCGGCCGTGGTCTGCACGCTCTTGGTGGCGAACAGGTCCTTCATGCCAATCGGCACGCCGCCCATCTTGCCCAGCGGCTGACCGGCCGCGCGGCGCGCGTCGGTGGCCTTGGCAGCTTCGACCGCCAGTTCCGGAGTGGTAACGATAAATGCGTTCAGCGCTTCCTGCGCCGCAGCGACATTGGCGTTGAACGCCTCTGCCACTTCAACGGCGGTGAAATCGCCCTTGACAACGCCATCGCGGATCGCGGCAATGCCCAGTTCGGTCAGGGAATCAGACGGGTTTGGCATTATTCAATCACCTTCGGCACGCCGAAAAAGCCATGTTCGGCAGCGGGCGCATTGGCCAGCACGGAATCGCGCACGCCGCCGCCAGTCAGCGGATCGGCATTGATCACGTCGTCGCGCAGGCGCTGCTTGTTTTCGATCACGGCGGTCATCGGTTCGATGCCCGTGACGTCGACTTCGCCCAGTTGTTCAACCCAGGCGAGAATCCCGTTGAGTTCGGGCACC
Organism: uncultured Novosphingobium sp.; assembly: GCA_964561375.1. Lineage (GTDB taxonomy): Bacteria > Pseudomonadota > Alphaproteobacteria > Sphingomonadales > Sphingomonadaceae > Novosphingobium. The sequence goes on along the minus strand of CAZLPK010000033.1, from coordinate 5,095 downwards.
ATCGCTTCCAGCTCGGCCTCGCTGACCTTGATGCGGGCCAGCGCGGCGATCTTGGCCACCGTGGCAGTATCAACCGACATTGTTTCGACTCACCTAATTATCGCACGTTGCGAATGATCTTGATCGCTTCGTCATTGCGAGCGGAGCGAAGCAATCCAGGGGTCAAGTACCCCGCTCTGGATTGCTTCGGGACTACGTCCCTCGCAATGACGAACCGGAAAAGCAATCCAACCGGTTACTGGGCCGGTGCGGCGCCTTCGGCGGCCGGCTTCTTGCCACCCTTTTCGGCAGCGGCAGCAGCGGCTTCCATCGCCTTCATCTGCGCGGCCTGCATTTCCTGCTCGGCCGAAGCGCGGCTCTGCACCTTCAGCAGGTCGATTTCGAAGTGCAGGTCGGTGTTCGGAGCGATGCCCGGAGCGCCTTCCTTGCCATAGGCCTTTTCCGAAGGAATCACGACCTTGTACTTGCCGCCCGACTGCATCTTCTTCAGCGCTTCGACAAAGCCCGGAATGATGCCCTGCAGCGGCAGCTTGGCGCCCTGCGCTTCGTCAAACACCTTACCGTCGGGCAGCGTGCCCTTGTAATTGATGGTGACAACGTCAGCTTCGGTCGGCGCGGCGCCGCTGCCGGCCTGGACGGTTTCAACCGAGACGGCGGCAGGCAGACTGGCCGCGACGATGCTGCCAGCGGCCAGAGCGGCGGCGGCCACCCCCAGCCAGAGCTTGGTCAGCGCGCCCTTGGCGATCGGCTGGAGCGGTACGCGGGTGATTTCGGTCATCGGGTTTCCCTGTCTGATCAGAACGAGTCTGGAAGATATGCAAAAGGGCGCGGAAGCCTCCGCGCCCTCATGGCTTATCACAAGCTACGGTTCAAGCTTGCAAACGGCGTTTTACTTGACGCCGTCGCGCTCCATCCGCTTGCGCTCCATCTTGCGGGCGCGACGCACGGCAGCAGCCTTTTCACGAGCGCGCTTTTCCGACGGCTTTTCAAAGTGACGGCGCAGCTTCATCTCGCGATACACGCCTTCACGCTGCAGCTTCTTCTTGAGCGCGCGCAGGGCCTGCTCCACATTGTTATCGCGGACGAGAATTTGCATAAACCGAAACACCTCACATGCAAAAGGTCAGAACCCCGCTTATGTCCGGCGCGGGGGAGCACCTCTAAATCGGAAAAACTAAAAAACACAAAAGTGCCGAATCCCTTGGGATCGGCTCTAACCGGCGGGCGGCTACCACCTGAATCGCCCCTTGGCAAGCCCTGCAATGCCATAAGCACAGCCATTTGCGCGCAGCAGAGGCCCGATCACGGCAAGCTTTCGAGTCCCTTACGCGATCAACCGGTCACCTGCGGCATGGCCCCCATATAGCAAAAGGGCGAGGCGCCCTGTGACGCCCCGCCCCTTTTGATCGTGGTTCCAGACCCGCGTTTAAAAGCGCAGGGTCAGGCTGCCGCGATAGGTCTGGTTGCGCAGGTCGCTGCGGAAGACCGTGCTGTCCGCCTCGACCGCGAACACGGCCTTGCGGCCCAGATCGAACGACAGGCCGCCGCTCACTTCGGCCCAGTTGTCGTCCGTCCCGGCCAGGGCAAAGGGCGCCAATGCCGTGCCGCCGACAAAGCCGGCGTCAAAGCCGGTCTTCTGATCCATCAGATCACGCACGAAGCTGGCTTCCAGATGGGCGCGCACCTTGCCCACCGTTCCGGCAACGCTGGCGCCAAAGCGGCTTTCCAGCGCCTTGTAGGCCTGAAGCTCAACCGCCAGCGCCATCGGGCCGCCCACTTCCGCCGCCCGATCAAACCCGATCGAGGCGTAACGCAGCGAAGCGCGCGGCACGAACGAGATCTTGCCGCCCTTGATCACGTCATAGCCGATCCCCGCCTCTGCCGCGAAAGCCAGCGAATCCTGCTGAAGGTTCAGGGCATAGGGGGTCGAGACCAAGGTCACGCTGCGCTGGCTGTCGCTGGATAGCAGGCCCGCACTGACCCGCAGGTCGAGCATCAGGTTCTTGCCTGCCGCCAATGCGCCATAGACATGGCCCTGCACCAGCTGCGCTCCGGCCTGCTGGGCGGCACCGCCAGTGGTGCCGTTCAGGTCGCTATAGCTCAGGCCAAAACCGATCGTGGCCTGACCCGACACCGCCTTTTCCAGACCGAAGGCGGCAAACCAGCCGTCGAACTGGTCACGCCCCAGCGAAACTGCAGTCGGCATCGCCTGCGAGCTGCCATCGATATAGCCTGCCGCCAGATAGCCACTGGCATCATCGGCCAGCTTGCCCGCCGAAGTGCCGACATCGGCAAGGCTCAGCGAGCCTTCCATCGGGGCGAAATTGCGGGCAAAGCTGCTGCGGCTGGCCAGGGGCAGCGGATTACCGTTCACGGCCAGTTCGCCGCTCGCCTCGCCCGGACGGATCGCATTGAGCCGCTGGCGGAAGAAGCGGTCTGCCGTCTCGGTCGCCGCCCGCGCGGTTGCCGTGCGCAGGGTTTCAGTGCGCGGCGTCGCAGCTTCCATGAAACTGCGCACCCCGGCCACGTCCTGCAGATCGAGCGTATCGTAAAGCCCGGCAAGAGCGCTGTACGATCCGGCGCGGTTGCCATCCAGCAAGGCCGCATAGGACCGCTGCACCGCCGAGGCCGGATCGACCACGTTCGCATAGCTGCCGATGCTGAGCTTCAGATCGACCGCATCGGCCAGATAGGTCAGCTCTGCCCGGATCACGGCACTGATCGTCGGCGTAGCGAATGCACCGGTCACCTCGTTCTCAGCCGTCAGGATGCGATAGGTGCTGCCATCGACCGGGCGAACCCCCGAAGCGAAGGAAATCGCCAGCTTGCCGCCGACATTGGCAATCCCGCCGCCAGTCGGCCCCGCCACGACCATGATCTGGTCAGACGCGCCCGGTGCGCCCAGATCGACCATATAGGTCGTGCCCGAGGCGAAGATCGTGTTGCCGCGGAAAGTCAGCGCGCCGATCGTCCCGGCATTGCCGGTCACCCCCGGAGAGATCGTTCCGGCCATGCTGGTGAAGAACGGCGTGGTAATCACGCCCGTACCGTTCAGCCCGCCAGTCAGCATGAAGTAATCGCCCGGCGAGGTCAGCGCACCGTTGACCTGCATGGTGCCGGTGCCCTGGGTAATGCTCATCAGGCTGGTCAGCGAACCGCCGGCCTGAATGTCCAGCGTGGCTGCGGCATTGGCAATGGTGAAGCGGTCGATCACCATGGTGCTGTTCAGCGTGGTCTTGCCCGCCGCGCCCAGAGTCACGTCAAAGTAATTGGGCTTCAGCTGGGCCAGACGGTCCCCGTCGAAATTGTCCGGCACAAAACCGGTTGCACCGGGCAGGCCGTTCGCCAGCGCCGGATAGCGCAGCGCCGCGAATGGCTGAATTCCGCTCCGGCGGGGGCGCGTCTTCAGTGCCGATCGGATTGTCGCCGTAGATGATTTCACCAGTGGCAACATCGTAACACTCCGAACCTGTCGAATCCTGGAAGCAGGCCTGCCCGAAACCCGGCTGGTCAGTATTACCGGCCCCGGGCTCACCGGGAATGCCGTTGACCAGATGGCCATTGACGATCACCTGATAGGCTGGATCAACGTTGGTCACCCAGTGACCGGGGTCAGTCCAGTTGCCGTCCCCGGCCTTGGCTCCGACATAGTGATAGAAGTTGTTGGCCGCGATCCAGTCCCAATAGAGGTATAGCGGCTGATAGAACGATACGGTGCCGTAACTGTTCTCCGGCTGTCCTTCAAAGAAGCCCGGGTAACCACCCGACAGCACGCCCAGCAGCACGGATTTGGCAAAGGTGCGATCCAGAATCAGCGGACCACCCGAATCCCCGCCCGCCGTAGCCCCTTCATTCGGGAGCGCATTGTCTCTCAACGCATTAAAATCAAAAGGAGATGCCGCATCCGTGAAGCGCAGTGGATCGTCGAAATCAGTCCAGTAAAGGTTCTGCGGAAGATTGCCGGACGAGCCGTAGAACAGAAACTCTTCAAATTCGTCGATGCTGGCCAGCGCGCCCAGCGTGTTTTCCGCCACGCGGCGGCGGAAATCGATCGGCAGGGTGCCACTGGTGCCAGTGCCGTTGCCGCCATAGCCGGAGATGGTCACGTGATAGCCGGTCCCGTCAGCCGTAATCGGAACTGCGGGCAACTGGGAAAACAGCAAGGCCCAGGTCGGGACATTGGCCGCTGGCGTATCCAGCGATGAAGTCGCCACGTCGCCGTACAGGAAACTCTGGGCAGCCGGCTCCAGCGAGAGCGCATTATAGCTGACGTAGTTCGAGTTGTAGAACGCCTTGGCAATGTTGGTCTGATACTTGCCGGCACTGCCCGGAGCGTAGCCCAGACAGGTCAGCACTTCGTTCTCCTCGCCCGGCGCATTGGCGAGCGTGTTGTTCTCAAAGCCCCAGGCAATCGCCTGACCGCCACTGTTTGCGCCATAATTGCTGGGAGCCGCACCGTTCACGCAGTGCGCAGCGAACAGGACGGTGCGGGGGTTGATCAGCGTGCCCGTGCACAGGGCGACACCAGAGTCGCCATAATCGACAACCATCTCCCCGATGCCGTTGACGTTGACCGGGTCCCGCGCGGTGGTGGGAGTGCCCGGATCGGCAATCAGAATATTGGGCTGCGGCACCACCACTTCGATCGCTGGTTGTGGACTGCGGTGCGAATGTCACCCGCCTGCCAGTAAGCTGCCTGTGCCTCGCGCTGGACGGTCGTGACCAGACCGGCCTTGCCCAGCAATTCGCCCGCATCGGGCGCTGCCGACGATTCCGCGAAAGCCGGGGCAGCGATCAGCGCCGCAGCAAGCGCGGCAAGGCTGGCGCCGCCAGTTTTGAAAGCGCGGTTAGCTCCGCGAAATGCGGCAGGAAGTTGAGACATGACTTTGCAACCCGAATCAATATTGCGACCACAAATCTGCCGCGACACGGCGAACGCTGCACTAGCCCAGCCCATTTCCGACTATCACAAAAAGTATTTTTACCTAACGCCTTAAGCATTTTCTGGCACAGCGCCCCTCGCACCGGCCAGGCGCCCCCTTTCCCGCCCCCTCTCCCGCCGCCCCTTGATCTTGCCCTGTAGTCGCAAACACGG
>CAZLPK010000032.1:0-23869 GCA_964561375.1 uncultured Novosphingobium sp. | reverse complement strand
CCAGAATGCATGACACGGCAAAATCAGAATTTCCAGACAACAGGTTGCTCAATCGGTGACAGTCGCATAGAACAAAATGCGAACGAAGGCAACTCACTGCCGTTCGAAGAGGAAAGGCCTCCTTGGCGTGCCGCTTCTGGCGCAAGCCGCCGTTCACCTCATTTCGCGTGAACGACAGAAAAGTCCCACGATGCAGCGTTCACTTCTGGCAGCATCCGACCCAATGCCAGCCATTTCTTCACAACCTGAGAATGGCAGCTTCTAACGATTGGTGCCGTTCACCTGCAATCATCCGGTCGAGGCGAAATACCTAATCTTGGTTATTGAGCGTACTGATAGGATGGGCGTCAGGTAAAGTTGGCGCTAGCCACAGCCATCGTCCGAAACGGAAGTGAGCAGTTCGGGGATGGACCGAAGCCTGTTATGCAGTCGCCAGTGCAGCTCGTGGGACATTATGACCAGCCATCCAGGAACACCGCCACCTAAAAGTGAAAAACAGAACCAACATTTCATTCCGAGGTGGTGGCTGAAAGCTTTCGCGGACGCGTGCGGCAATATTTGGGCGCTACAAGGTGACGTTGTCCGGGTAGCCGCTGCCGGTGATATAATGTGCGCCGACTGGATTTACACCTTATTTGATCCATGGTGGCGTCCGTCGGACGTTGTCGAGGACGAACTGTCGAAGATCGAAGGTAACGCCAGCAGGCTCTTCCGAGACATTGAAGCTAGCGGTCCTGCAGGAGACGAAGATTGGTCTGCTTTGCTCTGGTTTATCGCGTTGACCGCCTGCCGTCACCCCTCTGCCATGAACCGCGGCATTGAACTATCGAAGGAGTTAGGCCTCTTCCTGCACGACGTGAGAAAGCATACAGACGCCCAGAGTTTCGCATCGGCTTTTGCAACTCACTTCGGCTCGCAACCGCCATCAGACATGTACCCTATCCTGTCCCAACTTCCTCCAGAGATGATCGAAGGAACGCTTCTTCATTTGCTCGACTTGCATCCTTACGATCCATCTCTCCCTCAAACCGACGTTCTGTTGGCAACAGATGAGGTCGCGGATGTGATTGCACATATGGATTGTCGACTGCTTAAGGCTCCTGCAGGTGCCAATTTCGTGCTCGGAGACCAGCCGTTTCCTGCTAAAAATCTCTCCAACGGCTTTACAATTCCATTGTCAAAAACTTTGGCGCTTGAAGCGAAACCGTGCACGAGTGCAACGGTTTTGAGGAGCAGCGCGGTCGCGACCCCGTCTGAGGTTACGGCGAGCAACGAAAGACAGGCTTCGATGGCAAATAAGATGGTGATTGGGCCGGATCGGGCCGCTCTTAAGCTTTTATGCCCTGTCCCAAGGCCGTAGCGTAACGTCGGCTTGGTTGCGGCCGTGATGAGGCTACGTTGAGGGGGATCAGCGTTGCATCGTCTGGAGAGGGCAGCCGGAATCGCGCCATATTCGCTGAAAAACATGGATGCAGTCAGGCGTATCTCCGGACAAAGCACCTAACCATCCGGCATTGCCGAAATCTTATCAGTTGCCTAGTGGCCAGCCTCGGTCATTGCTCGCCAAAAGCCTTTACCTTTCGGAATAGCCTGTGTCGCCTGGAGCCGTCGTTCATGCTAAAATGTGTATACTATTTGATCCCCATTTGCCACCATCTCTTTTTCTGACCTGAATCACCACCGCCTTCGTTTGGATCGAGAGTAGAAGGAGTTGTCTCAGTGGGTGCAAATTTTCCGTGAAGCTGACTATATTCCCAAGCTTCTAGATCGACATAAGTTGGCACTGGCACATCGATCATTGGCCGGGCGAAACCCTCGTACCATTGGACCGCGACGCCATCTTTCTTCCGACGGCCTTTCTGGAAAATGTCACGATAGCGATAAGGCGAGATCCCAAGAAATGGCATAAATGCGACGCGCCCCTGTGCTTCGTGCTCTATCTCGATCTCGTTCTCGTGCAGCTCCTTAGCTTTACTTTTCGGGTATGGCTCCATGTACACGACTTTCGAGATGCCAGCTGCGAGCACATGCTTCGTGCAGTTATGGCAAGGGAACGTCGTGCAATAGAGCGTAGCGCCCTTGATTGACCGCCCCAAGCGAGCTGCATCGCAAATGGCGCACATCTCCGCATGAACAACCCGACCATATTCGGTCAGATCAGTAATGGCAGCTCCATACAATGCACCTTCGCCCACGGTAGCGTTGCTCGATGGCTTTCGAGTCAGCCGGTCGACGATTTGGGATGAGCTTCCGATCTCCTCGGCCTCTTTGGACAGGAGTCCATGCCGCTGCAGGCGTTCCATCAAGTCCCGGATCACTTCGCGTTTCAACAGGTCGTTCGGGTCATGGCCCAACTTAATGTCTCGGTGATCGGGCTCCTCTCCATCCCAATAAGTGCCGCCAAACGCCTTCGGAACCTCATTGCAGCCTTGGGTTATAAGCTCCCCGTCAGCCGTAAAGATCGCGGCCCCGACTTGCCTCGACAAATCGCTGGACCGAAGTGAAGCAGACTTAGCCGCATACATGCCATATTCTGCTTTCGTAGGGGCGATGTCTGCCTTTCCAAAAAGAGCTTCTACGAACCTGACGGTTTTCGCCTCCATCTCCTTTTTATTTATCCCATCGATAAATACATCAGCCCGGTGGAACGTTTCACGCAAATGTTGTCCATGGATGTCGCCGTCTTCGTTCATGTCGCGGTGCATAAGCCTTTCAGCTTTTGCGCTGATTTCGTGATCTAGAACATTCAATTGCAAGGTATGCTTCAGTTTCTGCTCGATTATCTGCTTGCGGCTCTCTGCTGAACCGTATGCCGATATCAATACGAACTGCCGCCCGTATACCTTGCGCATCAGCTCAACTTCTTCAGGCCGCTTAAGCTGCCGGATAATATATGCGGTCCGGGCGACCACCCGTTCTTCTGGTGGGATCGCATCTGTATCATCTGTCGCCTCGTGGGTGCCTGCCGCATAAAGCGAAGCGCGGTGCTGACGGATGGCCCGCATCGCAAACCTCATGAGCGTATCTGCGGTCCCATATCGGCGACAGACTGCACTCGCGTGGTCCATCTTGTACGACATAAGTGCTTCGTAGTCAGAGGACAGCGGTCTCTGGATATTCGTCTGCTCCTTGTCAATCTCGGCTGTGATGCGGATGTTGACGGTACGATAATCCACCGCTTGGAGAGCTTGAGTGAGGGTCTGTGAAATTGCGTCGATATCGATTCCGATCGGCCCCGCGATCCCGCAAATCAACTCTGGATACAAAATCGCGCTCGGTTCGTCGGACATCCATCCTCCTGCCACATGTTGCCGCTGGTAAAAGGAATGAGATTCGGGCATAAAAGGCAAGCGGCAAATGGGAGACAGAAAATGACCGACCAAGATCGACGTACTCTTGAGGTCATAGAACAGGTTTCTCGGACCGCTGACAGGTTGGCTCGTCGCATGGGTGGTCACTACGTGCTCAACAACGAGTGGCGGGATGCACGGGACGCCCAGCAGCGAGCCCAGAGTGACAAAGGAACTCCTATTCCCGCCTGAGCCTTAGGTTTGACTTATTTGAAAAATTTGGTTCTGCGATCCTTTGGGGCATGAGCCGCCTCAAAACGTTTGGCACCCGCGTCAACGGGTGCGCCCACTGATATTCATCTCATCTACGAAGGGCCTGTCAGAGCGAATTTGCTTGGCGACTTTCCAGCCTGTGAGTGGCAGCTACTGGCGTAGTTTGCCGTTCAGCCGGCACCCGCGATCGGCAGCTTTTGTCCCAAACTCGGTCATTCGAGGAAGCCACCCTAGATGATGAATGAGTGACCGGTTTCAGGAAGCCGAATCAGCTGCCTTTACGACCGCTATCTCAGCGACTTTTTCCGTTGCCGACGCATCGGCTAACGGCAGCTTACCGCAAATCAGGGCTCAAGACCCGCCATTCCGGACCGTCCGCAATTATCCCTATCCTTAGCCTCATCAATCGATGCCCGCTTCTGGCCAACTCCGCTGTTCGAAGCGTGAATAACACACGTTAGAAAAGTCCCATTTTCAGGTTCTCACCTACCGGGGAGCGTAGGGCAGCTTCTAAAGATGCCTCGATGATACGCTAAACGGCGACTCTGTTAGCGCTTGCTCCGCATGCTCAAGTTCATGATAATTAATATATTTTAGCATGATAAAGCTTTTGAGTGCCTGCCGCATAATCGCTGAAGTTCGTCAATTCTGGAAACCGAAATCCGGACGTTTAAATGTCCGCTTTCCTGTCCTCGCATTTACTTGGCCGCTCTTCTAGGCTGTTGAATCAATTGCCGCCAGATGGTTACGCCCCGACTTAAGTGACGGAGCGCGAGGCGAAAAGCTGAACACTTTCTAATGTTCTGCCAGGAAGTCGTACAAAGAAATGCTTTACGAGTAATGATTGAGACAAGCTTTCGGCTTATGCGAACAAGCTATTGGTTTTCACTAACCACGAATTTCCGGCATGGAACGTGGCTTGTAAGAACAGACAATCGCTTTTCTGCAGAGCCTTCTGGATTGCTTCGCTATGCTCGCAATGACGAAAGTATCGTCGTTGCGAGGAGCTTGCGACGAAGCAATCCAGGGTGGTTAAGCTAACGGCTCAATAATTACGCAGTAGCCGTTTCCGGAAAGAACCGCGCCACCACTTCGCGCGCCAGTCGGGCGGGACGCAGGGTCTGCGCGTCGATGCAGCACCAGCTGGACTTGACTTCGGCCAGCACTTCCTCGCCCCGGCGGATCACCGTTTCGTAAAAGGCGCGGGTGCCCTGGACCTTTTCCAGCAGAACCGTGGCAATCACTTCGTCGCCCAGAAAGGTCGGGCGGCGGTAGGTAATTTCGTGCTTCAGCGCGACCCACAGGTGCGCGGCAATCGCTTCGGGCGGGGCTAGGCTGCGCCAGTGGTCGATCACCGCATCCTGCACCCATTTCAGGTACGAGGCATTGTTGACGTGGCCCATGAAGTCGATGTCAGCCGGATCTACCGGAATCGGGACGAGGTGTGGCAAAGGATTGTTCACACTTGTGTTAATAGGTACGCGCAGCCGCAGGTTCCAGAGGGGACGAGGCAAATTGCCGTATTTTTACGTCGCCCTGAGCCAGTCTTGCAGCGCGCGGCCCATCGGCTAGGGATCGTACATGATCAAAAGCCCGCTGCGCCCCGCGCGATTCGCCCGCTTCGCTGCCCTTTCGCTGCTCCCCCTGCTGGCTGCCTGTGCCAGCACCGGGCAGGTCCAGTCTGCCGGAAATGTTACGGTCGGCGTGCTGGCGCTCAACGATTTCCACGGCACGCTGGAGCCGCCGCGCCTCTCGCTGACCGTGGCCGACGGCAAGGGCGGGACGGCAGCCATCCCGGCTGGCGGCGCGGCCTATCTGGCCAGCGCAGTCGATGCGACCCGCGCGAACTATGCCAACAGCCTGACCGTTTCGGCCGGCGACCTGATCAGCGCCTCGCAGCTGGCCTCCTCGATCTATCTGGACGAGCCAGCGATTGGCGTGGCCAACCGGATTGGGCTTGATTTCAACGCTGTCGGCAATCACGAATTTGACCGTGGCCGCGAAGAACTGCTGCGGATGCAGAACGGTGGCTGCACCCAGCATACTCCGCGCCAGCCCTGCGCGGTTGAACCGTTCAAGGGTGCGCAGTTCCGCTTCCTTGCCGCCAGCACGGTTACGGAAACCGGCCAGACCCTGTTCCCGCCTTACATGATCCGCACCTTCGGCAGCGGTTCGCGGCAAGTGCAGGTCGGCGTAATTGGCCTGACCCTGAAGGAAACCCCCAGCCTGGTCTCGCCTGGCGGGATCAAGGGCCTGCGGTTTGAGGACGAGGCCGCTTCGATCAATGCGCTGGTGCCAGAGCTGAAGCGCCAGGGCGTCGATGCGATTGTGGTCCTGATCCATCAGGGCGGGCAGCAGGGCGAGGGTGGACTGCCTGATACCTGCACTGGCTTTACCGGAGAGATCCGCCCGATCCTCGACAAGCTGGACCCGCGCGTGGACGTGGTCGTTTCGGGCCACACCCATCGGTCCTATGTCTGCGACTATGGCCAGCTGAATGCGGAAAAGCCGTTCCTGCTGACCAGCGCGGAAAAGAGCGGGATGATGCTGACCGACATCACGCTGGAGATTGACCCCACGGCGGACCGCGTCGTGACCAAGCGGGCGCGGCAGGTACCGGTTCAGTCCGCACCTTACACCAGCGGGCGCGGTGCCGTGGCCAACAGCGACGTGGCCCCGGTCTATGCCCCGCGCAGCGATGTGGCGGCCTATGTGCAGACCTATACCGATGCGGCGAAGGTGTTCTCGTCCCGCAATGTCGGCCTGCTGGCTGCTCCGGCTTCGGGGCAGGCGCTGGCGATGCTGATTGCCGATGCCCAGCTGGCCGCGACGCAAAGTGCGGGCGCGCAGATTGCTTTCATGAACCCGTTTGGCGTTCGCGCACCGCTGACGCCGGGGGCGGGCGGGGCGCTGACCTTTGGCGATATCTATGCGGTCCAGCCGTTCAACAATACGCTGATCACGCAAAGCCTGACCGGGGCTGAATTGAAGGCCGTGCTGGAACAGGGCTTTGACGCGACCGGGCCGGAACAGGCGCTGATCCCGTCAGCCGGGTTCAGCTACAGCTATGACAGGTCGCGCCCGGTGGGCCAGCGGATCACTGCGATAAGCCTGAATGGTCAGCCGATTGACCCCAATGGGATGTACCGGGTGACGACCAATTCCTTCCTTGCGCAGGGCGGCGATGCCTTCACCGTCCTGTCTGGTCAGCGCACGGCGCAGATTGGTATCAGCGATTTGGAAGCGCTGGAGGCCTGGTTGAAAGGCACCACGCCGCGCGCCGTTCCCGCCGAAGTGCGGGTCAGCGAAGCGGGGCGCTAAGCCCGCTTTGGTGGCCAGGGAATGAAGGGTGAAGTGCGCGCGATATAGTCGGCATACTTGTCGCCGCGCTTCTTCTTCATCCCCGCTTCCAGCAGGGCCGCGCCGGACCACTTGGTGAGCGTGAAGGTCAGGAACACTGGTCCGGCCAAGGTATAGAGCGCATAGTCCCAGCCTGCCCCGGCGCAGCACAGCCAGATGCCCCACCACGCAGCGCAGTCGCCAAAGTAATTCGGATGGCGGGTATAGCGCCACAGCCCGGTATCGAGGATGCGGCCCTCATTCGCCGGGTTGGCCTTGAACCGGCTAAGCTGCCAGTCGCCGACCCATTCGAAGAACACGCCGATCAGGAACAGCGCCAGCCCGGCCAGAGCAACCGGCGGCAGCGCCGCCTGACTGGTGCCGCTGGCCAGCACCCCGACCTGTGCCGGGCTGGACACCAGGAACAGCAGGAAAGCCTGGCCCAGCCAGATCTTGGTCAGCGCGGCATAGGCAAAGCGTCCCGCCTCGCGGTCCTTTTTCAGGATGCGGGCATAGCGCTGGTCCTCACCCTCACGCCGCCAGCGGCGCAGCAGGTAGATGCCAAGGCGGAAACCCCAGGCGGCGGTCATGGCCATGATCAGCGTCGCCAGCGGCCCCGCCTCTGGGCCGACCTGCAACCAGCTGACCACGGCGAGCAGGCCCATGCCAGCGCCCCAGAAGGAATCGATGAACGAAACATCGTTGATCCGCACCGATACTGCCCACAGGGCCAGCACGGTAACGATCAGGATCGCGGCATTGATCAGCAGGGCGTCAGGCAGCATGGTTCTGTTCCTCCAGCAGGCGTTGTGCCTGTGCCTCCAGAACCTTGAAACGTGGCTCATCGGGCAGGACCGAGCGCATATAGGCAGCAATGCGGGCCAGGTCCGCCGCATAGTCACCGCTGGGCCATAGCGCCGGGCCAAAGCCCAGCCGCATGGTCGCGTTGCAGACCCAGGTTGGGACGATTGGCACGCCGGCGGCCTGCGCGATGTGATAGAACCCGGACTTCCACGAACCGTGGGTCGCGCGCGTTCCTTCGGCGGCGACGACCAGTGCCAGTTCATCGCGGCGGGCGAATTCGGCGGCGATCTGATCGACATAGTTGGCGCGGCTGCGGCGATCGACTGCAATGCCGCCCATGTCTTCCATGAAGCGTTTGATTGGCCAGCGGAACAGGCTGTGCTTGCCCATGAAATTGGGCTTGATCCCCAGTTCGTGCGTGGCGCCGGTGAAAAAGACGAAATCCCAGTTGGACGTATGCGGCGCCCCGGCAATCACGAATTTGCGTGCGTCCGGGATCGTGCCTTCCAGCTTCCAACCCTTCCAGCGGTACAGCTTCAATATGATCCGGCGCACCAGTCGCGACGACAGGGAAGGCGACCGACCTGTTCCCAGCATTCCCGTTCTCCCCAGCTTCGGCGTACCTTTTTGGTTTCGACCGAAATACCTTGATAGCTGGAAACGGCGATAGCTCAATGGGCAGGCGCAGGGCTATGCGCGGGTTCCGCCCGGTCTTGGCACACGGCCCCCTGTCGCGGCTAGAAACCGGCTCCTGCTGGCCAGTTTGCGGCGGCAAGGCCCATGACCTTGAACAACTCGCCCATCTGCTCCGCACTGACCAGTCGGTGCCGTGCGCTTTCGATGGCTGTGGCCTGTTCCGGTGCGGACTTGGCCAAGGCGGCGGCGCGGGCGTCGATCCCCAGACTTTGCAGCCAGCGCCCTTGCGGCACGGTGCCCAACCAGCGGCAGCTGCGCGCCTGTGCCACCGGAACCAGCGTGGCGAAATCAACCAGCGCGGTCAGGTCTGCCTCGCCGGGATTGAGGAAGGGGTCGACCTTCTGGTGCGCGCGCACCGCTTGCAAGGTCGATCCATCGCGCACCGCATCATAGCCATAGTCGATGAACAGCGCCGCGCCGCCCTGGCTTGCCAGTCGGCCCGCCACTTCATCGACGACGGCGGCGGCACCGGGGCAGGTTTCGATGATCGTGCCGGGTTCCGCCTCGCGCCGTTCTTCGGGCACGGCGGCATCCATCGGGCGGTCTCCGGCGATGCACATGAACCGCTCGCCTTCCGGCACGACCATGCGTTCGCGCCAGCCCTGCGCGGTCTTGACCAGTTGGCGTACCGGCAGGGCATCCAGGAACTCGTTGGCGACCAGCAGGATCGCACCCGTCTGCGGGACGGTGGAAAGGTCATGGTGCCACTGCGCCTGCGGCAGACTGGCCAGTTGAAGGTGTTTCAGTTCCGGCGAAGTCTCGACCAGATGGACTTGCGGTTCCAGCCCGAAACGCTTTGCCACGCGCAGGGCGTCGCTGGCCAGGGTGCCACGGCCCGGCCCCAGTTCGACATAGTGGACCGGCTCTGGCCGCCCGGCATTGTTCCACATATCGGCCAGCCACAGCCCGATCAGTTCGCCGAACATCTGGCTGATTTCCGGCGCGGTGATGAAGTCCCCGGCTGAGCCAAGCGGATCGCGCGAAGCGTAATAGCGCGCGTTTGCTTCGCCCATGTAGTGCATCAGGCTGATCGGCCCGGTATTGGCAATCAGCCGCCGGAACACCGCAGCCAGGGATTCAGGCGCGGCCGGGGCGGTCATTGCGGGGTGCGGGCAGTGCTATTCAGTTCCGGGCGGATCAGCGCGCGGATCACGAAGAACAGGCCGATGGCAATCAGCGGAACGGTCAGCCACTGGCCCATCGACAGGCCGGTCTGGCGGGCGAATTCCTGCAATTGTTCGTCCGGCTCGCGGAAGAATTCGACCACGAAGCGGCCAAGGCCAATCCCGACGGTGAACAGCCCGGCCAGCAGGCCCGGCCGCCAGCGGGCGCGGGTTTCCCAGAACAGCGGGATCAGGATGATGGCCAGCAGCAGCCCTTCCAGCACGGCTTCGTAAAGCTGGCTGGGATGGCGCGGCAGGTCTCCGGCACCGGGGAAGATGATTGCCCAGGGCACGTCCGGCCCGGCGACACGGCCCCACAGTTCGCCGTTCACAAAGTTGGCGAGACGGCCGAACAGCATGCCGAACGGCACGGCGACGGCGATATAGTCCATCACCCGCAGGAACGAGAGCTGATTGCGCCAGCAGACCCAGGCGGTGGCGACGGTCACGCCGATCAGGCCGCCGTGAAAGCTCATCCCGCCGTTCCACAGCTTGAGCAGTTCGCCCGGATGCGCCCACAGGCTGGGAATGCCGGTATCTCCGCCGGTGTAGAAGGTGGCATAGCCCAGCCGCCCGCCCAGGATCACGCCCAGCGTGCAGTAGAAGAACAGGTCATCGACATGGCGCTGGGCCAGCGGTGCGCCGGGGGCCTTCGCCGCCTTGCTGGTGTGCCAGTAGGCGATCAGGATGCCGGCCAGATAGGCCAGCGAATACCAGCGCAGCTGAAAGGTGCCGATGCCGGTGTCGATCGAGAAAAGATGGTTGGAAAGTCCCAGGTCCGCAAAGTGGATCGGCGCGCTTCCCGCGGCTGTGGCCAGCGTTGCAAGCGATAGTGACAGCAAGTGCTCAACCCCTTAGATGATCTATGCCCGGCGGGCGCTTCGGCGCCGCTTGTGGCACAGAGCCAGCCGGGAAACAAACCCCGGCAGACCATGGAGAGATCGGGGCAGGCGCGAGAAGGGGCGTGGCTGCCCCTTTGCATAGCTACAGAAGGATGCCGCATGCGCACCGAACTTGATAATGCGCTTGATGATGTCGTTGCCCGTCTGACTGCCCCTGGCGCGATGCTGGAAACCGTTCCGTTTGAACGGTTCGGGCGGCAGCTGCCAATGCTCAAGAACGTGCCGCCGACGCTGCCGGTGCTGTTCGAGATGTTCTGCGCCCAGCATGGCGACAAGGCATTTCTGGTCGACGGCGAAATCCGCCTGACCTTTGCCGAAACCTATGCCGCCGCGCGGGCCGTGGCTGGCGCGCTGGTGGCCGGTCACGGGGTGCAGAAGGGCGACCGGATCGGCATTGCCGCGCGCAATTCGACCAACTGGATCGTCGCCTATATGGCCGTGCTGATGGCGGGCGGCTGCGCCTGCCTGCTCAACGGCTGGTGGAGCGGTGAGGAAATGGCCGCCGGGATCGAACTGACCGGCTGCACCATCGTTCTGGCCGACCAGCAGCGCGCCGCGCGCATTGCCGAACTGAACCTCGATGCCAAGGTGATCCAGTTCGAACATGACTGCGGCTGGGAACAGGGTCTTGCCCAGGTCCTTGCCAATGGCGGCGGTGCCGAAACCCCACTGCCGGCGCTGACCAGCGATGACCTGGCGACGATCCTCTACACCTCCGGTTCAACCGGCCAGTCCAAGGGGGCATGGTCCGATCACCGTGCGGTAACACAGGGCGTGTTCTCCTATGTCGCCCAGACCCTGACGATCCTGGCCATGCTGACCGAAAAGGGCGAGGCGCCTACGCTGCAGCCTTGCACCCTGGTCAACGTGCCGCTGTTCCATGTGACGGGCGAAGTGCCGGTCTTCCTCCAGTCCTTCGTCATCGGGCGCAAGCTGGTGCTGATGCCCAAGTGGGACGCGGAAGAGGCGATGCGCCTGATCGAACGGGAAAAGGTCACCTACTTCGTCGGTGTGCCGCTGATGAGCCTTGAAATCGCGACCCACCCGAACCGCGACAAGTATGACCTGTCGAGCTGCACGTCGTTTGCCGCTGGCGGCGCGCCGCGTCCGGTCGATCACGTCCGCCGGATCAAGGATGCCCTGCCGCACGCCTTCCCGCTGCTCGGCTATGGCCTGACCGAAACCAACGGCGCGGGCTGCGGCAACCTGAATGAGAACTACCTCAACAAGCCAGGTTCGACCGGCACGGCGACCAAGCCGCTGATGGAGATCGGCATTCTTGACGATGCGGGTCAGGTGCTGCCCGCCAATACCACCGGCGAAGTCGCCTTCCGTTCGATCACCAATTTCGGCGGTTATTGGCAGAACCCAGAGGCGACGGCAGAGGCCGTGACTGCCGATGGCTGGTTCCGCACCGGCGACCTCGGCTATCTGGACGAGGACCAGTACCTGTTCATCGTCGACCGCAAGAAGGACATCATCATTCGCGGCGGCGAGAATATCGCCTGCATCGAAGTGGAAGAGGCGATCTACGCTCATCCCGACGTGGCCGAAGCCAGCGTCTTTGGCGTGCCGGACGAAAAGCTCGGAGAGCAGCCGGTCGCGGTCTATGTGGTCAAGGATGGCCGCAGCCTGAGCGAGGAAGACCTTAAGGCATTCCTGTTGCAGCACATCGCGCCGTTCAAGGTGCCGGTCCGCTTGTGGCAGGAAAGTGAAAACCTGCCGCGGCTCGGCACTGAAAAGGTTGACAAGCGGGCCCTGAAAGCCCGTTACCTGTCAGTGTGGCAAGCAGAGCAGAAATCGGCCGCGTAACCGGCCCCCGCATTGTTCACCAGCGCGCGGTGATCGATCGCCGCGCGCTGGGTAGCTCCATCAGCGAACTGGTCGAAGCCGAAGGCGCGGCCAAGGCGCGGCCCAAGGTGGTTGAACTGCTGCGCGGCGCACTGGCCTCTGGCCGGGCAGAGATTGCGCGGCGGCTGGCGGAAAAGCCCTCTGCCGGCCATGTCAGCGCCGAGGCGCAGGCATTCCTCGTGGATCAACTCGTTCGCCTGATCCACGATCACGTAGTCGAACACGTCTATCCAGCGGCCAATCGCTCCTCGGGCGAGCGGCTGACCATCATGGCGGTCGGCGGCTATGGGCGCGGCGAGATGGCGCCGCATTCCGACGTCGATATCGCCTTCATCACCCCGATCAAGCAGACACCATGGTGCGAGCAGGTGATCGAGGCGATGCTCTATTTCCTGTGGGACCTGGGGCTGAAAGTCGGCCAGTCCAGCCGTTCGCTGGACGAGATGGTGCGCATGGCGCGCAGCGACCTGACGATCCGTACAGCGATGCTGGAAGGCCGCTATGTCTGGGGCGATCAGGAGCTGTTCGACGAAGCGCAACGCCGGTTCTGGACCGACGTGGTCGCCGGGACCGAGCGGCAATATGTCACCGAGAAACTGGCCGAGCGCAACGAGCGCCACAAGCGGCTGGGCGACAGCCGCTATGTTGTCGAACCCAATGTGAAAGAGGGTAAGGGCGGCCTGCGCGACCTCCACACGCTCTACTGGATCGGAAAATACATCCACCATGTCCGTGATGCTTCGGAACTGGTCGGGGTCGGCCTGCTCAGCCCGGCGGAATATCGCGCTTTCCGCAAGGCCGAGGACTTCTTCTGGGCGGTGCGCTGCCACCTGCACACCATTACCCGCCGCGCCGAGGATCGCCTGACTTTCGACCTGCAGCGCGAAGTGGCGGCGCGGATGCAGTTTGCCGACCGCCCGGGCAAGAGCGCGGTCGAACGGTTCATGCAGTACTTCTTCCTGCAGGCGAAGCGCGTCGGCCACCTGACCGGTCTGTTCCTGGCCCAGCTGGACGAACAGTTCGCCAAGAAGCAGCCCAAGGGCCTGCTTGCCGGTTTCCGCGCGCGGCGGCGCATGGTCAAGGGCTATCCGGTGTTTGGTGGGCGGATCAATGTGCCCAGCGCAACCTGGTTTGCCGAAGACCCGGCGCGTCTGATCGAGATATTCGTGCTGGCCGATGCGCAGGGGCTGGAACTGCATCCCGATGCCATGCGCCTGGCGGTGCAGGACGCGCGGCTGGTCGATAGCGTGCGAACCGATCCGCGCGCCAATGCGCTGTTCATGGAACTGCTGACCAGCCGCAACGATCCCGAAAACACGCTGCGCTGGTTCAACGAAACCGGCGTCTTTGGCCGCTTCATTCCCGACTTTGGCCGGGTCAACGCGCAGATGCAGTTCGATATGTACCACCACTATACGGTGGACGAGCACACGATCCGCGCGATCGGCCTGATGGCGCGGATCGAAAAGGGCGAGATGAAAGCGGATCACCCGCTGGCGACGACCATCGTTCACAAAGTGGTCAACCGCCGCGCGCTCTATGTCTCGATCCTGCTGCACGATATTGCCAAGGGGCGGCGCGGGGACCATTCCGTGCTGGGCGCGGAAGTGGCGATGAAGCTGTGTCCGCGCCTCGGCCTCAGCCCGGAGGAGACGCGGCAGGTTGCCTGGCTGGTCCGGGCCCACCTGCTGATGAGCGCGGTCGCGTTCAAGCGCGACCTGGCCGACTGGAAGACCATCACCGACTTCGTCGCGCAAGTGCAGTCGGTTGAGCGGCTGCGGCTGCTGACCATGCTGACCATTGTCGATATCCGCGCAGTCGGTCCCGGCGTGTGGAACGGGTGGAAACGCCAGCTGATCCACGAGCTTTACGAAGCCGCCGAGGAACGCTTGCGGCTGGGCCATGTCCAGCGCGGCCGGACCGAGCGGATTGCGGGCAAGCAAAAGCTGGTGGCGGAACGGCTGGGCGCGCAGTCCGGCCTGGTCGAGAAGTACGCCCAGCAGTTCAACGATGCCTACTGGATCGCCGAACCGGACGACGTGATCGCCAGCAACCTGACCCAGCTTGATGCGGCGAACGGCAAGGCGCTGGACGTGCGGACCGAATATTACGCGGCGCGCGGCGCGACGCTCGTCACTGTCATTGCCGCTGACCACCCCGGCCTGTTCTATCGCATCGCGGGCGGCATCCATCTGGCGGGGGGAAACATCATCGACGCGCGCATCCATACCGCGCGCAACGGCATGGCGGTCGACAACTTCCTGGTGCAGGATCCGCTCGGTCGGCCTTTTTCGGAGGAAGGCCAGCTCGCCCGGATCGAGACAATGATTGGCGATGCCCTGGGCGGGCGGATCAAGCTGGTGCCACAGCTCGCCAAGCGGCCACTGGCGCGGCCCCGGGCCGATGCGTTTGAAGTCCACCCGCAAGTGGAATTCGACAATGCCGCATCAAACCGCTTCACCGTGGTCGAAGTCAATGCGCGGGATCGTCCGGCCCTGCTCAACCGGCTGGCCCGCGCCCTGTTCGAAGCAAAGCTGATGGTCCATTCTGCCCACATCGCCACCTATGGCGAGCGGGCGGTGGATACCTTCTACGTCACCGACGTGCTGGGCGAGAAGCTGGAGTCCGTCTCGCGGCTCAAGAGCGTCGAGAAGATGCTGCTTGAGGCCGCAGGAGAGCAGACGGTCGACGTTGCGGCCTGATCAGTCCTTGGTTTGAGCGGAAAATTGATCGAAGGCTTCGACTGCCTGGGCCGCGTACATCAGGCTGGGCCCGGCACCCATGTAGATGGCCAGACCCATGGTCTCCATGATCTCGTCGCGCGTCGCGCCGTGCTGCATCGCGGCCTTGGCGTGAAAGGCGATGCACCCGTCGCAGCGGATTGCCACGGCAATGGCGATGGCCAGCAGTTCCTTGGTCTTGGTATCCAGCGCGCCCCCAGCCGTGGCCGCAGCGGCCATGGCGGAAAAGTGCTTCATCACTTCCGGGCTGCCCAGCCGCACTTCCTTGATGGCGGACGACAGTTCCGCCGCCATTTCGGGCCAATCCTTATGCATTACGCTTGCTCCTGTTCAGCGGGTCGCGGATTCGATCTTGTTGGCGATTACCCAGGTGACTGGCAGCGATACAAGGAAACCGGCGAGCGCGGCCAGCGCAATCGGCTTCCACCCCGGCAGGTTCATGGTCAGCACGGCGGTTACGGCCACGCCCATCAGCGTGGTCATGATAACGGCGTGAAGAATGAAGAACAGTTTCGACATGACAAGCCCCTCAGTAAAATATCATGAGAAGCTAATCTAATTGGCCGCGCAGTCCTTGACCGCAGTCAAAGCCGGGATGCCATCCGATCGGACCGATCGCGCAGGCGCTGCTTGCGCAAGTGCCGGTGCCAGCCATGGGCAAGACCGCCTAGCGCGACGATGGCGGTAATCATCAGGACCACGCCGGTGGCGGGATAGGCGGCCATGATGCACCATGCGAACAGGCCAAGAGACAGGACTCCGCACGCGGAGGCCAGATATGCGGGGCTGCCTGTTTTCCTGATCATGTCAGAAAAACAGGCAGCCCCGCAATCTGTTCCGGCAGCTAGACTTAGCCGATCAACGCTTCGGCGATCTGCACCGCGTTCAGCGCCGCGCCCTTGCGCAGGTTGTCACCCACGACGAACAGGGCAAGGCCATGCGCGACAGTCGGGTCGTTGCGAACGCGGCCGACGAAGACCGGGTCCTGACCGGTCGCATCGAGCGGGTTCGGCACTTCGGTAACGACCACGCCCGGCGCCGAGCCAAGCAGTTCCAGCGCGCGCTCAACGCTGATCGGGCGTTCAAATTCGGCATTGATCGACAGGGCGTGGCCGGTGAAGACCGGAACGCGCACGCAGGTGCCGGAAACGGGCAGGCCGGGGATTTCGAGGATCTTGCGGCTTTCGTCGCGCAGCTTGATCTCTTCCTCGGTATAGCCGTCTTCGGCATAGACATAGTTCAGCGGCACGACGTTGTGCGCCATCGGCACGGCCCACTTTTCCGCTTCGGGCAGCAGGTCCTGATGGCCACCGGTCGCCAGTTCGCGCGCCTTGTCACCCACATGGGCGAGCTGGCGGGCCAGAACGTCGATCCCTTCCAGACCGCCGCCGGAAACGGCCTGATAGGTCGAGACGATCAGACGCTTCAGCCCGGCTTCATCATGCAGCGGGCGCAGCACCGGCATGGCGGCCATGGTGGTGCAGTTGGGGTTGGCGACGATGCCCTTGGGCAGGTTGGCCAGAGCGTGCGGGTTCACTTCCGAAACGACCAGCGGCACTTCCGGATCGGAACGCCAGGCCGAGGAATTGTCGATCACGACCGCGCCAGCCGCAGCAGCCTTGGGCGCAATCGCCTTGGAGGTGGAGCCACCCGCCGAGAACAGCACTACGTCGAGACCCGAGAAATCGGAAGTCGCAGCATCTTCCACGGTCACGCCGTCCACCACCTTGCCAGCCGAGCGGGCCGAGGCGAACAGGCGCAGCTGGCCAATCGGAAAATTCCGTTCGGCGAGGATCTCGCGGATCATCGATCCGACGAGGCCGGTTGCGCCGACGATACCGACATTCAGTTGCTGACCCTTGGCGAAACGATGAACCATGATGCTACTCCTTCGAAAGTTGAAGAGCAGCGGGGTTCAATTTGTTCCTGTGAAGGTGCCCCGCCTGCTCGTGCGGGGCGGGTTGTCCGGGTGCCTTAGCCGTGCACCGCCACAACCGTTCCCGCGTACGCGGTCGGTTTGGTGGTAATAATAATGGTCGTCAGGCTGGACATGGTCCGCGCCACTAACGGCAGGCCCGCGCAATGGCAATGCCTTTTGTGCAGGATGAGTGAAATATTACTGCGCGGCGTCCTTTAAACGGGCAATTGCCGAATCCTTGCCGATCAGCGGCAGCAGGGCGGCCATGTCCGGGCCGTGGTCGCGGCCGGTAAGCGCCTGCCGCAGCGGCAGGAACAGGGTTTTGCCCTTGCGGCCCGTTGCGGCCTTGAGGTCGGCAGTCAGGGCTGGCCAATCCGCGCCGGTACGCTCCAGCGCTTCGGCAGCCTGGGCCAGATAGGCGCGGTCTTCCTCGGCCTGGGCGGGAGCCTGAACCGGCCCGGTGATGACCTGCCACCACTCTGCCGCTTCGCCGATGTGTTCCAGATTCGGGCGGATCGCTTCCCATGCCGCTTCGCCCATGCCCTGCGGCAAGAGGTGGGCGACGCGGGCATAGGGCAGGCGGTGGACGATGGCGGCATTGACGCGGAGCAGTTCTGCCTCGTCAAACCGCGCAGGCGCGCGGCCAAAGCGGGAAAGGTCAAAGCTAACGGCAATCTGGTCCACGTCCAGCGCAGGATCGACCGGGTCCGACGTGCCGAGCCGGGCGAGCAGGGTGATCAGGGCTTCGGGTTCGACCCCCTCTTCGCGCAGGGTGGAAATGCCCAGCGAGCCGAGCCGCTTGGACAGCTTGCCCTCGGTGCCGACCAGCAGCGCTTCATGGGCGAAGCGCGGCGGCTGTGCGCCCAGTGCGGTGAACATCTGGATCTGGGTGGCGGTGTTGGACACGTGATCCTCTCCGCGCAGCACGTCGGTAACGCCCATGTCGATATCGTCGATCACGCTGGGCAGCATATACAGCCATGACCCATCGGCGCGGCGGATCACCGGGTCGGACATCTGGGCCGGATCAAAATGCTGTGCGCCGCGAATCCCGTCTTGCCACTCGATGGCCTCATCGCGGTTGAGCAGGAAGCGCCAGTGCGGCTTTTCGCCTGCCCCGGCCTTGGCGGCGTGATCGGCTTCGGTCAGGCTCAGGGCCGCGCGGTCATAGATCGGCGGCAGGCCGCGACCGAGCAGGATCTTGCGCTTGAGGTCCAGTTCCTGCGCGGTTTCATAGCAGCGATAGACCCGGCCCGCTGCGACCAGCCGCTGGAATTCACGCTCATACAGATCAAAACGAAGCGACTGCCGCTCTTCCCCATCCGGCGCGATGCCCAGCCAGGCCAGATCGGCGCGAATCGCCTCGACATATTCCTCGCGGCTGCGTTCGGCATCGGTATCGTCGATCCGCAGCATGAAGCGCCCACCTGCATTGCGGGCCAGCAGCCAGTTGTGCAGGGCGGTGCGGACATTGCCGACGTGGAGGGTGCCGGTGGGGCTGGGTGCAAAGCGCGTGATAACCGTCATGCCCGGCCCTTTAGCACCGCAGGCGGTTTAGCACAGCCGCTTAAGCAGTGCGGAAAGCGTTGGTCACCGGATAGCGGCGATCCCGTCCGAAATTGCGTGTGCCCAGCTTGACCCCCGGAGGTGCCTGACGACGCTTGTATTCCGAGAGGTAGAGCAGCCGTTCGATCCGGACCACGGTTTCACGCTCAAACCCTTCGCTGACCAGCTGGTCGACGCACTTTTCATGCTCGACGAGGCCGTGAAGGATCGCATCCAGCACCGGATAGGGCGGCAGCGAATCCTCGTCCTTCTGGTCGGGGCGCAGTTCGGCCGATGGGGGGCGGGTGATGATGCCGTCGGGCATGACCGGCCCATCGGGGCCAAGCGCAATCTTGGGCTTGTGGGCATTGCGCCACTTGCTGATCGCGAAGACGGTCATCTTGTAGGCGTCCTTCAGCGGGTTGTAGCCGCCCGCCATGTCGCCATAGATCGTGGCATAGCCGACGCTCATTTCGCTCTTGTTGCCGGTGGTCAGCAGCATCGGGCCAAACTTGTTCGACAGGCTCATCAGCGTGACGCCGCGAATGCGCGACTGGACGTTTTCCTCGGTCAGGTCTGGCGCGCGCCCAGCAAAGCTGGGGGCCAGCATCGTTTCGAACGCATCGACCGCCGGGGCAATCGGGATCGTGTCGTAACGGCAACCGATCATCTGCGCGCATTCGGTGGCCAGATCGAGGCTGAGCTGGCTGGTATAGCGGCTGGGCAGCATCACGCACCATACCCGTTCCGGCCCCAGCGCATCAGCGGCAATCGCGGCGCAGATCGCGCTGTCGATCCCGCCGGACAGGCCCAGGACCACGCCGGGAAAGCGGTTGCGATCCACATAGTCGCGCAGGGCCAGCACCATCGCGCAGTAAATGTCTTCGGGATGATCCGCGAGCGGGGCGATCTCGCCCGCTTCGCAGTGCCAGCCAGTGGCCGTGCGGGTCCAGCGGGTGGTGACTTCCTGCTCTTCCCAGTCCTTCATCTGGACCGCCAGCGAGCCATCGCCATTGACCACGAAGCTGGCCCCGTCGAACACCAGTTCGTCCTGCCCGCCCACGCGGTTGACATAGGCCAGCGGCAGGCTGGTATCGACTGCGCGGCGTTTCGCCACGCCGTCGATCCGCAGGGTGTCCTTGTCGATCTCGTAAGGGCTGCCGTTGATGCACAGCAGCAGTTCGGCGCCGAAATCGGCCAGGTGGCGGCAAACGTTGGGATGCCAGATATCCTCGCAGATGGGCAGGCCGATCATTACCCCGCGAAACACCACCGGTTCCGGCAGCGGGCCGGACTGGAACAGGCGCATCTCGTCAAAAGTGCCGTAGTTGGGCAGCTCGTGCTTCAGCCGGATCGCCGCGATCTTGCCCTGATCCAGCAGGGCGACGCCGTTGTGCAGGTTGCCATCGACGACAAAGACCGAGCCGACCAGCATGGCCGGGCCGCCATCGGCCGTGACTTGTGCCATTGCCTCCAGCTGCGCCGCCGCCCGTTCGATCAGCGCGGGTTTGAGCACCAGGTCTTCCGGCGGATAGCCGATCAGCTGCATTTCCGGAAAGACGATCAGGTCCGCGCCTGCGGCCCGCGACCGTTCCCGCGCCGCCAGCATGGCTGCGGCATTGCCGGGGATGTCACCGACCGACTGGTTCAACTGGGCAAGCGTGATGGATAGCGTATCGACCATTTGTCTTTACCTAAGGGCTCCAGTCGCGTTAGCCAATGCGCGATCGTCATGGGGGACACCCGGACGCCGATAAATGGGAGAGAGAAATGTTCGAGCAGGCCTTTGCCGCTGCCAATCTGCCCGGTGCAGTCGGGATCATCGTCGACCGTGACGGGGTGCGCTTTTCCAGCGCGCTGGGCGTTACCGACATCGAGAGCAAGCAGCCCGTGGCGGAAGATACGCCGTTCCAGATTGCCTCGATGACCAAGGCCCTGGCCACGGTTGCCGCAATGCAGCAGGTCGAGGCGGGTCGGCTGAACCTGGACGCGCCGATTGGCGATATCCTGCCCGATCTGGCCAATCCGCAAGTGCTGACCGGCTTTGACGCTGATGGCAAACCGCAGCTGCGTGCCGCCGCGCGGCCGATCACTCTGCGCCACCTGCTGACCCATACGGCGGGGCTGGGCTATTTCTTCATCCACCCGCAAGTGCTGCAATATTTCGGCGCGGTCGGAATGCCGGCGCCGGGTTCGCTGGATTCGATCCGCATGCCGCTGATGTTCGATCCGGGTGAGCGCTGGGAATATTCGGTCGCGATCGACTGGGCCGGTCTGGCGGTCGAAGCGGTGACCGGCCAAAAGCTGGGCGACTATATGGCCGAGCATCTGTTCGAGCCGCTGGGCATGACCGGCACGGCCTTCCACGATGCCCTGCCGGAAGGGGCGGCGCAGGTTCATGTGCGGGATGAAAGCGGCGCGCTGAAAGTCCAGCCGATGTTCCTGGGCGGCGGAGAATATCACAATGCCGGGGGCGGCCTGATCGGCACCGCGCCGGACTATGCCCGCTTCGTCCGCGCCATGCTGCGCGGTGGGGAACTGGACGGAAAGCGGGTGCTGCAAGCCGATACCGTGGCGGAAATGGCGCGCAATCAGGTCGGCCCGCTACGCGCGGGGGCCATGGGCAGTTCGATGCCGCATCTGGCCCAGCCCTATGACACCTTCCCCGATCAGCACACCGGCTGGGGCCTCAGCTTCCTGATCAATCCGGAGCAAGGGCCGCATGGCCGCTCGCCGGGCAGTCTTGCCTGGGCCGGGATCTTCAATTCCTATTACTGGATCGACCCGGCGAAGGGCGTGGGCGGAGTGATGATGAGCCAGCTTTCGCCCTTTGGCGATCCGGGCGCCCTTGGCACTTTCGGCGCGCTGGAGCGAATGGCCTACGCATGAACCATTTGCTGGGGAGATTTGCACGCTTCGCCGCGCAGCCGGTTGGCGTGGGCGGCGGGTGGGCCTATCTTTCACCCTGAAGATGACCAAACTGAAACGCGACGATCCGGCGACCCTTAACAGCAGCCTGCATCTGCGCCCTTCGCGCGCGTTGCATCGGCTGGGTATGGTCGTGGCTGGAACGGCTGCACTGGCCGGACTGGGCATGGCTTATGGCAAGCTGCCCGGCGTTGCGGTCGGGCTGGTCGAGGCGGGGATCAAGCCGGCTCAGGCCAAGGTGCCACGCAAGGCCGCCAATTGCGCCCCGCGTCCGGAAGCACTGCAGCAGGAACTGAACCGGATTGCCGCCTCGTTTCAGGGCAAGGTCGGCATCGGGGTGACTCAGGCCGGGTGCGACTGGGTGGTCGGCGCGCGGCAGGATGAGTTCTTCCCGCAGCAGAGCGTGTCGAAACTGTGGGTCGCGCTAAGCGTGCTCGATGCGGTTGACCGGGGCAAGGTGCGGCTGGACCAGCCGCTGACCCTGCGACCCGAAGATCTGGTGGTGTTCAACCAGCCAATGCGCTGGCGTCTACTGGAAGAAGGTTCGTTGACCCTGCCGGTCCACAGCCTGCTGGAAAGTTCGCTGTCGCTGTCCGACAACCTGGCCAACGACAAGCTGTTGTGGACTGTGGGTGGGCCGGATCATGTCCGTAACATCCTGAAGGAGCGCGGGCTGGGCGGCATCCGCTTTGGCCCGGGCGAACGCTTGCTGCAAAGCGGGATCGCCGGGGTGCAGTGGACCCCGAAACTGGCCCTGGCCAACAATTTCAACGACGCGCGCGAGCGGTTGCCAATGGAGCAACGGCAGGCGCTGCTGGCGCGCTATGTTGCCGATCCGCTGGATGGCGCGACACCGGCGGCTATTTCCAAGGCATTGGGGCAACTGGCGATGGGAGACCTGCTCTCGCCCGCCAATACCCAGGTCATGCTGGATATCATGGCCCATTCGCGCAGCGGCCCACGGCGGTTGAAGGGCGGGGTGCCAGCCGGGTGGAAGGTCTATCACAAGACTGGCACCGGGCAGGAACTGCGCGGGCTGGCAACCGGCTACAACGATGTGGCGGTCTTCGTCGCTCCGGATGGCACCTCCTATGGCGTGGCCGTGATGATCGGCGAAACGCGCCAGCCGATCCCGGTGCGGATGGAAATGATGCAGGCCGTATCGCGCGCGGTTGCGACCGCGCATGAGGCCTCGCGAAGCTGATTTTATCAGAAGTTCGTCATTGCGAGCGCAGCGAAGCAATCCAGTGGCTCTCTGAACCGCGCTGGATTGCTTCGCTGCGCTCGCAATGACGGATTGGAGTGGCCCAACCACGCTCACCCTGAGTCTGTCGAAGGGTGTTTCCCGCGCCAGCCCTAACGAAAAGGCCCCGCCGGATCGCTCCGGCGGGGCCTTTCTTGTGCCCGGGTGGGGCGAAGAGGCTTACTCTTCGCCTTCTGCCGCTTCGGGGTTCAGGTAATCGCCCGCATCGGCATCGGTGCCGTGGGTTTCACCTTCTACCATGGCCAGCGGATCGTTGCCGATTGCGGCTTCCGGTCCCTGGGCCAGTTCGGCTGCGTGCTCTTCTTCCGCGCTGTCGGGAGCGATCAGGCTCTCCTGCAGCTTGCGGTACGAAGCGCGCAGTGCGGCGTCGCGGCTGGATGCAGCAACGCGCAGGCGGTTCATGCCGGCACCGGTACCCGCCGGGATCAGGCGGCCAACGATGACGTTTTCCTTCAGACCGATCAGGCTGTCGCGCTTTCCTTCGACCGCCGCCTGCGTGAGCACGCGGGTGGTTTCCTGGAACGACGCAGCCGAGATGAACGAGCGGGTCTGGAGCGAGGCCTTGGTGATGCCCAGCAGCACCGGCTTGCCTTCCGCGGGCTTCTGCCCCGGGGCCAGCTTGCTGTTGTACTCGTCCATTTCCTCACGGTCGACCTGTTCGCCGGCCAGCAGCACGGTGTCGCCACCGTCGGTGATTTCAACCTTCTGCAGCATCTGGCGAACGATCACCTCGATGTGCTTGTCGTTGATCTTCACGCCCTGCAAGCGGTAGACTTCCTGGATTTCCGCGACGAGGTATTCAGCCAGCGCCTCGACCCCGAGCACTTCCAGGATGTCATGCGGATCGGGCGAACCGCTGATCAGGTTGTCGCCCTTCTTGACCCAGTCGCCTTCCTGCACGTCGATCACGCGGCTCTTCGGGATCAGGTACTCGATCGGATCACCCTCTTCCGGAATGATCGCGATCTTGCGCTTGGCCTTGTAGTCGCGGACGAATTCGATCCGGCCCGAAACCTTGGCGATGATCGAATTGTCCTTCGGCTTGCGGGCTTCGAACAGTTCGGCAACGCGCGGCAGACCGCCGGTGATGTCGCGGGTCTTGGCGGCTTCGCGGCTGGCACGGGCAAGGATGTCGCCCGCTTCGACCGCCTGGCC
>CAZLPK010000031.1:0-24758 GCA_964561375.1 uncultured Novosphingobium sp. | reverse complement strand
GATCATTGCAGCCGTCGGGCGTGGGCACCAAACGTTGGAATCAATCCACTAGCTGAAGGCAACTGCGTCGCCGCGAGGCGGGGTGGGGAGGAAGCCGGAAGCAAAGCTCGGAGCTGACGAACAGAAACCGGATACAAGGCCGGTGTGGCGGGGTAACCGGGCAATGGGCCGGGACGCCCGATATTCAGACCGACGCGCACACTGGTAAATCCGGCGGCGACCGAGCGAAGGATCAACGTCTTACCCTGGGAGATCTCCCGGCCTCTCCGGACGATCCGGAGCACGGCAACAGCGATGTTGCGGGACGGGTCGGGAGAAGTCAGCAGAGGCCATAGTAGCCCGGGCGACCGGGTGAAGGGCTGAATTCGGTAATCAAGGAGCGAGACTGGACCTTATTCGATGGGAGCGGAGCAGCAGCAAGGCAGCGGGAAGCAACTGGACCTCTTCGACGAGGCCCTGAGGGCATCGCTGCGCCACGCCGTATCCGGCACCGGCGGAACCGGTGCTGGGACGCGCGAGGAGCAGCAAGCTCCCACGGCATGGGTCAAGAAACCAGCCTTGGCGTATGATGTGATGGAAGAGGTGGCCAGCTCGGCCAACCTGAACCGAGCCTACAAGCGAGTGAAAGCAAACAAGGGTGCGCCGGGCATCGACGGGATGACTGTTGCTGACCTGCGTGGCTGGATTGCTGAAAATCGTGAGGGGCTGATCGCCTCGCTGCTCGATGGCAGCTACCGTCCAAAACCGGTTCGCGGGGTGAAAATCCCCAAGCCCGGCGGGAAAGGGTGCCGTCAACTCGGCATCCCGACAGTGGTTGACCGGCTTGTGCAGCAAGCGATCCTGCAAGTACTGGACCCGTTGTTCGATCCCACGTTCTCGGAATCGAGCTTTGGGTTCCGGGCCGGGCGCAGCGCACATGACGCGCTCCGCCAGGCTCAGGAATATGTAACCGACGGGCGCCGCATCGTAGTGGACCTCGACCTGGAAAAGTTCTTCGACCGGGTCAACCACGACGTCGCGATGTCGCGTCTCGCTCAGCGTATCGGCGATAAGCGCCTGCTGGGTATCATCCGTCGCTTTCTACAAGCGGGAATGATGGCCGGTGGCGTCTGCCTCGAACGGCACGACGGCACTCCGCAAGGGGGGCCTCTCTCGCCACTGATCGCAAACCTCTTGCTCGATGACCTCGACAAGGAACTCGAACGCCGGGGCCACCGGTTCTGCCGCTATGCCGATGACTGCAACATCTACGTGCGGTCCAAAGTGGCGGAGGAGCGCGTCATGGCCTCGGTGACAGCCTTCCTGGAAGGCATCCTTCGGCTCCGCGTCAATCGCGACAAGAGCGCGGTCGCGCCGGTGGAGGATCGCTCCTTCCTCGGTTATCGCATCTGGTACACAGGCGGCCTCGGCATTGCGCCGAAAAGTCTGGCCCGACTGAAGGACCGCCTGCGCGCTATCACACGCCGAAACCGGGGTATCCCGCTTCAGACGATGATTGCGCAGGTCAATGCCCTGACGACGGGGTGGGTGACATACTTCCAACTTGCTCGCGCCGTGAGCATTTTACGCAGAACGGACGAATGGCTCAGGCGGAAGCTGCGCTGTGTCAGGCTCAAACAATGCAAGCGTAAGCGGTTCACCGCCCACTTCCTTCGGGAATGCGGCGTTCCACCATCACGTGCTTGGCTGCTCGCGGCCTCTGGTCTCGGGTGGTGGCGTATGGCAGGTAGCCCTCCGGCTGCCGAAGCCATGCCGGTCGTTTGGTTCGATCACTTGCGTCTGGTATCACTCGCCCGACATCACGCCGCGCTCAACGTTATCGGAAACCGCCGCGGTACGTAGCACGTATGCCAGGTGGTGTGAGAGGGGGAGACCGCGAGGAATCCCCCTACTCGATTTGTGCGCTGCGCTTAGCGGTAAACGCAGGCATCCAGTGCGGCGTTGCGGACTACGCTGCTGCGCGAGGCGATGGTGTTGCCGTGGCGGCGGGTGAAGCCGCCTGGGGAAACAACTTCGCGGCGCTTTGGTGCGGGCAGGGCAGCGGCGATGCGGGCGGCTTCGACGCGGGTCAACTGGGCGGCGCTGTGGCGGAAATAGCGCTGGGCTCCGGCTTCTACGCCATAGGTGCCGATGCCGGTTTCCGCGACGTTGAGGTAAACCTCCATGATCCGGCGCTTGCCCCAGATATTCTCGATCAGGAACGTGAACCAGACTTCCAGCCCCTTGCGGGCATAGCGGGTCCAGCCCTGGCCCTGCCACAGGAACACGTTCTTGGCGGTCTGCTGGCTGATGGTAGAGCCGCCCCGCAGGCGGTTTGAGCGGGCGTTGCGCTCGATCGCCTTTTCGATCGCTTCGGTATCGAAGCCCTTGTGGGTGCAGAACTTGGCATCCTCGCCAGCGATCACGGCGGCGACCATGTTGCGGTCGATCCGGCTCAGCGGTGTCCAGCTCTTCTCAAATCCGTTGGGGTCCATGATCATGGTCAGGGTCACCGGGACCGGCACCCATTTGTAGACTACGGTCATGCCCACGCTGACCAGAACAAAGCCGCCTACGGCCTTGCCGATCCAGCCGATCAGGCGAGCGGGAAAATTGCGGGTTTTAGCTGCGCGTGCGCCCTGATTGGTTCGTCCCATATGGGCCTGAATGTAATGCGCGATGTCCGGGCTGCAACAAAAAGGGGGCCAGATCGCTCTGGCCCCGCTTGTCTTTTGCTGAGTGCAGACGGGTCAGGCCGCGGGAAGCAGCCGCCTTTCGCCCGCAATGCGCAGCATCGCCTTTTGCAGCTTTTCAAAGGCGCGTACTTCGATCTGGCGCACACGTTCGCGGCTGACGTTATATTCCTGGCTCAACTCTTCCAGCGTGCGCGGATCGTCGATCAGGCGGCGCTGGGTAAGGATGTGCCGCTCGCGGTCATTCAGGCTTTCCATCGCCTCGGTCAGCAGGGCGTGGCGATTGGTCGCTTCCTGCGCGTCCTCGACGATCTGGTCCTGCAGCGGGCCGTTGTCTTCCAGCAGGTCCTGCCACTGGCCTTCGCCTTCGTCGTTGAACGAGATGTTGAGCGAGGCATCGCCGCCCATCATCATGCGGCGGTTCATGTTGACGACTTCCTGCTCGGACACGCCAAGATCGGTTGCGATCTTGCGCACGTCGTCGGGATGAAGATCGGTATCCTCGTAAGCGTCGAGGTTTTTCTTCATGCGGCGCAGGTTGAAGAACAGCTTCTTCTGGGCGGCAGTTGTGCCCATCTTGACCAGCGACCAGCTGCGCAGGATGAATTCCTGCATCGATGCCTTGATCCACCACATCGCATAGGTGGCGAGGCGGAAGCCGCGATCTGGCTCGAACTTCTTGACGCCCTGCATCAGGCCGATGTTGCCTTCGGCAATCAGTTCGGAAACCGGCAGGCCATAGCCGCGATAGCCCATCGCGATCTTGGCCACGAGTCGCAGGTGGCTGGTCACCAGCTGCTTGGCTGCTTCCGGGTCCTGGTGTTCGGAAAAGCGCTTGGCGAGCATGTATTCCTGCTCAGCCGTAAGCACCGGGAATTTCTTGATTTCCGCCAGATAGCGGTTCAACCCCTGCTCACCGCCAAGGGTGGGCATGGTGGTCGTGCCATTACTATTGGAATTGCGTTCGGGTTCGGACATCTGACTTACTCGTCCTTTCGTCGTCGGCTCACCCTGTGAATGAACCCTATAGAGGCGTTCTTCGGCGGCGGCCACATGGATTAAAGTGCTAACACACAAGCCGTGCTTTAGCTCCTCAATTCGACCAACAGCCCGGTCATGTCGGCGGGCAACTTGCTCTCAAAGCGAAGTTTTGCCCCCGTAACCGGGTGGATGAACCCCAGCACTGCGGCGTGCAGCGCCTGCCGGGCGAAGTGAAGCTGGTTAAGGATCGGGCGAAGCCGCTGAGGTGTACGTCCATAGACAGGATCGCCCAATAGCGGGTGCCCGATTGACGACATATGAACGCGCACCTGATGGGTTCTCCCCGTTTCCAGGCGGCATTCAACCAGAGCTGCGCCACTGAGCAGCTCGATCGTCTTGAAAAGCGTGACTGCGTGCTTGCCCCGGCCATCTTCGACCAGCGCCATTTTCTTGCGGTTGGCGGAGGAGCGGGCAATCGCGCCGCGTACCGTTCCAGCGGGCGGCATGGGATGGCCCGAGACCAGTGCGAAATAGGCGCGCTCGATCGAATGGTCGGCAAATTGCCGGGCGAGGCCTTCGTGCGCTGCGTCGGTCTTGGCCACGACCAGCAGGCCGGACGTGTCCTTGTCGATGCGGTGGACGATGCCCGGACGGGCCACCCCGCCAATGCCGGAAAGCTGCCCCCGGCAGTGGTGGAGCAGGGCATTGACCAGAGTGCCGTCAAGATTGCCCGCAGCCGGATGGACCACCAGACCAGCAGGCTTTTCCACCACGATCAGGTATTCGTCTTCGTAAACGATGCTGAGCGGAATGTCCTGCGCTTCCGCCTCTGCGGGAATGGCGGCGGGTACGTGGACTTCAAACGCGGTTCCGGCAGCCGGCTTGAAACTGGCCTGGCTGGCGGCTTTGCCATTCAGCAGCACGCGGCCTTCGCCAAGCAGGGCCTTGATCCGCTCGCGCGACAGGCCGCTGGCTTCGGCCAGAGCCTTGTCGAGCCGTTGGCCGGCTTCGGCGATCACGCCGGAAATGATGGAATTCCCCCCGTTCATTGCTAGCTAGTTGGGGATGGACCTTGAAGTGACAAGTGGCGCAATTGCCACACTGCTGGAAGAAGCGACTCAAGTCGCACCGGATGAGTGCTGCGGCCTGCTGCTGGGGCAGGGGAAGCGCATCGCCCGGGCGGTGCCTGCAGTCAATGTCCATCCTGAACCCGCCCGGCATTTCGAGATTGATCCCGTCGCGCTGATTGCCGCCCTGCGGGCCGAGCGTAAGGGGGGCGAACAGGTGCTGGGCTATTATCATTCGCATCCAAATGGTCTGCCCCGCCCGTCGGACGAGGACCGCGCCTGCGCCAGTGGCGACGGCAGGATCTGGGCAATTGTCGCGGCCGGCGCCGTTTCGTGGTGGCGGGATAATAAACAAGGCTTCGAACCGCTTTCCCTGCGACTCGTGGACGGCTAAGGAAGGGGGGTTAATCTTTCAGGGGCGCCCATGACCGACCACTCGCTTGACCTTTCTTCGCTCGATCTGGCCAGCCTGCTGTGTTCGCGCCTGTGCCATGACCTGCTTAGCCCCGTTGGTGCCCTGTCGAACGGTCTTGAACTTCTCGCCGAGGAGAAGGACCCGGAAATGCGCAAGCGGTGCATGGAACTGCTGGAGCAATCGGCGCGGACTAGCGCAGACAAACTCAAGTTCTTCCGCCTCGCCTTTGGCGCAGCGGGCGGCTTTGGCGAGAATGTCTCGGTTGAGGAACCCAAGGCCCTGATCGAAGCGCTGGTCGCCGGAAATGCCCGGATCACGCTCAACTGGGCGCTGGGCACGGCATCGCTGCCCAAGCCTGCGGTGAAGGTCCTGCTCAACCTCTCGCACATCGCGATTGATGCGCTGGTGCGCGGCGGCACGCTGGATATCGGTGCTGAAGTACGCGACGGGGCGAGCGAGATCGTAGTTCGCGCCGCTGGCCCGAAGATTGCCTTTGACCCGGTGATTGGCCGCGCGCTGGATGGCAAGCTGGGCACTGGTGAACTGACCAGCCGCACGGCTCCGGCCCACATGATCCAGCAACTGGCCGCCAGCCTGAGCGGCGGACTGCAATTTGCGCTGACCGATGAAGCCCTGGTGATGGGCGCGGTTCTGCCGGGGTAATCCTTGCCACATGACCGAGCTGATCCACTGCGAAAGCCCGTCGCCTAACTGTAATGAGCGGCAGTTGCCGATCTCGATGGTGGTGCTCCACTATACCGGGATGCAGACGGCAGCAGAGGCGCTGGAGCGGATGTGCAGCGAAGAGGCCCAAGTTTCGGCTCATTACATGATCGAGGAGGACGGAACGGTCCATCGCCTGGTGCGCGAAGATCGCCGCGCCTGGCACGCCGGCAAATCGTTCTGGCGCGGGATAACCGACGTCAATTCCGCCTCGATCGGGATCGAACTGGTCAATCCCGGCCACGAATTCGGCTATCACCCGTTCCCCGACGCCCAGATGGAGGCGCTGCTGCCGCTGCTGGCGGACATGATCCAGCGGCATGACATTCCCCGTGCCAATGTGGTCGGCCATTCGGATGTTGCCCCGGCGCGCAAGGAGGATCCGGGCGAACTGTTCGACTGGGAATTGCTCGCTGCGCACCGGCTTGCCCTGCGCACTCCGCGCGTGATTGCGCCCAGTCCGTTCGAGAATGATGGTGCGTTCTTTCTGGCGCTTGAGCGTTGGGGCTATGACATTTCCGATCAGCAGGCGGCGGTTCGCGCGTTTCAGCGGCGCTGGCGCCCGCGCATCATCGACGGACAGGTCGATGGCGAATGTTCAGCCATCCTGTTCTCTTTATTGTTGGACCGCGACGAGGGACGCACTAGATAGGCCCTGCCAGGGGGCCGGGCAGCCGCGCTATCCGCAAGGGTATCGAGGAAAGTCCGGGCTCCACGAAACAAGGGTGGCGGGTAACGCCCGCCGGGCGACTTGCTTGCAGGGAAACCCAGGGAAAGTGCCACAGAGAGCAGACCGCCCCGACCAGTTTGGGGTAAGGGTGAAAGGGTGCGGTAAGAGCGCACCGGGGGCCTGGTAACAGGTCTCGCACGGCAAACCCCACCCGGAGCAAGACCGAATAGGGGCGGCGCGTCCTTCCGCAAGGAGGACAGGTCAGTTTCGAACCCGACCGCCCGGGTTGGTTGCTGGAGCGGCGGAGCGATCCGTCGCCGAGAGGAATGGCTGCCAGTGCGGATACGGTCTCTTGTGGGATACCGTCCGTGCTACAGAACCCGGCTTACAGGCCCCCTGGCGTATTTTCTTGGAAATCCCTCCCCATCGCTTGGCGACAGGGAGGATATTTCGATCAGGGCCGCCCGACGCTGACGTAGGTAAAGCCCTTGGCCCGCACTTCTGCCGGGTCATAGACATTGCGCAGGTCCACCAGCACCGGAGCATTGGCGATCTTCTTGATCCGGTCGAGATCAAGCGCGCGGAAGGCGTCCCATTCGGTCACGATTACCGTGGCATCGGCCCCTTCGATCGCGGCATAGGCATTGGGCTGCATCGCCACATCGGGCATCAGCGGCTTGGCCAGTTCCATCCCTTCGGGATCATAGCCCGCGACGGCAACTCCGGCATCGGCCAGGGCCTGTGCAATCGCGATTGACGGGGCATCACGCATGTCGTCGGTATTCGGCTTGAAGGTCAGGCCCAGCAGGGCAACCTTCTTGCCGCGCGCAGCTTCCATGCCGCCCAGCGCCTCGATCACCTTGCGGCCCATCGCGCGTTTGCGGGCATCGTTTACCTTGACGACAGCCTCGACGATCCGGGTCGGCGCTTCATAGTCCTCTGCCGTCTTGAGTAGCGCGAGGGTATCCTTGGGGAAGCACGAACCGCCATAGCCCGGACCGGCGTGAAGGAATTTCGGGCCGATGCGGCCGTCCATGCCAATGCCGCGCGCCACGTCCTGCACATCGGCACCAACCTTTTCGCACAGGTCGGCCATTTCGTTGATGAAAGTGATCTTCACCGCCAGGAAGGCATTGGCGGCATATTTGATCAGTTCCGAAGACCGGCGACTGGTGAACAGGATCGGCGGCTTGTTAAGGAACAGCGGCCGGTAAACCTCGTTCAGCACGCTGCGCGCCCATTCGTCATCGGTGCCGACAACGATGCGGTCAGGGTGCTTGAAATCGCCAATCGCTGCGCCTTCGCGCAGGAATTCCGGGTTGGAGGCCACGGCGAACTGTACCCCCGGATTGGCCTCGGCAATGATCCGCTCCACCTCGTCCCCGGTGCCGACCGGCACGGTCGACTTGGTCACGATCACGGCGGGCTGACTGAGATTGCGGCCCACTTCTTCGGCTACGGTATAGACGAAGGATAGATCAGCATGGCCATCTCCGCGGCGGCTGGGCGTACCAACCGCAATGAAGATTGCGCTGGCATCGGTGATGCCTTCGGCCAGATCGGTGGTGAAGGTCAGCCGTCCCGCCTTGACGTTGGAGGCGACCAGTTCGGCCAGACCCGGCTCGTAGATCGGCATGATCCCGTTCTGCAGGCTTTCGATCTTGGCCGGGTCCTTGTCGATACAGACAACATCATGCCCAAAATCGGCAAAACAGGCCCCCGAAACCAGCCCGACATAACCCGAGCCGACCATTGCGATCTTCATGACAAACTCCTTTGCGACACGGTGATTGTGTCGTCGTGAACGCTGGTTTCGATCAGCCAGCGACTGGTTCCCTCAAGTCCAAGTGCAGTCAACCGGCCCGAGGCATAGGCCCCCGTATCAATTCCGATGCGACTGGTGGCAAGTTCGACTTGCTCATAGATCGTGTGGCCATAGACAACGGTCAGGCCAAGGTCATCCATTACAGTGGTAAACGGTTCACGAATCCAGCGCAGATCACCGCTGCGCTGCTGTTCCAGCGGCGCGTCAGGGCGAATTCCGGCATGGACGAACAGATAGTCGCCCAGCCGGATCATATCCTCCATCGCCTGCATGAAGCTCAGGTCCTCGATCGGTATGACGGTGCGCATCAATGTTTGCGTCTCTGCCAGAGTTGCCTCGGCAAATGCGGCGCGGTCAACTGGATAGGACAGGATTGTTTCGCGCCCGCCATGACGCAGTAAGTGGCGCAGCACGTCTTCCTTGGTGAGGGCATCGAGGAACAT
Organism: uncultured Novosphingobium sp.; assembly: GCA_964561375.1. Taxonomy (GTDB): domain Bacteria; phylum Pseudomonadota; class Alphaproteobacteria; order Sphingomonadales; family Sphingomonadaceae; genus Novosphingobium. The sequence continues at coordinate 15,962 of CAZLPK010000031.1, read as the reverse complement.
TTCCTCATGATTGCCCATCAGCGCGCGTAGCGGCCTGCGCGCCTGCCATTCGCGGGCCAGGCGCAACACGCCTGCACTGTCCGGCCCGCGATCGACCAGATCGCCCAGCAGGATGACCAGACTGTCACCGCCGCCGCGATGTGCATGATCGGCTTCGATCGCTGCAGAAAGTGCGGCGAAAAGGTCTGCCCGGCCATGGACATCTCCCACGGCATAGACCCGCTGGCCGGGGGGTAGCGCAGGCTGGGCCTTGCTGGGCGCGGGGCCAAGAAGATTGCGGATCCGGGATAGCATGGCCGTGGTTCTGGCGTTGCATATAGCGACGCCCTTGTTGCGGAACAATGGCAGTGGCTTTCGCGTTGCCGGAATGTCACAGTCTCGGCCTGCTGCGCGATTATCTGCCAGATTGCGCCTTGTGCGGTGCAGCAAATGTGTGCAGTCTTTTCGTGTCCGCCGCGACGCGCCCCGCTTACGAGGGAGCGCGCAGGGACAGCAGGTGGGACGAAGCTAACTCATTCGAAGGAAGATCTGTTATGCTCACGTCCGTCCGCGGCCTTCTTGCCGCCAGTCTTGTCGTCGGTAGCGGAATGGCTGCCACTCCGGCATTCGCCGACGAAACCGATCCGCCCGCCGATGTAACCGTTACCGGCAATGTCTCGCTCGTCACCGATTATCGCTTCCGTGGTATCTCGCTTTCGGGCGGTGATCCGGCGATCCAGGGGGCGATCAACGTCAATCACTCCAGCGGGCTCTATGCCGGGGTCTGGGGTTCCAGCCTTGAAGATTCCGATGTCTACGGCTCGCTCGAAACCGATTTCTACGCTGGCTGGACTGGCGAGGTCAGCCCCGGCCTGACGGCTGATGTGGGCATGACCTACTACGTCTATTTCAACGGCAATGCCGGTGATGCCAACTATTTCGAACCCTATGTTTCGCTGACCAAGACCTTGGGGCCGGTCAGCGCCAAGGCCGGTGCCGCCTATGCCTGGAAGCAGGATGCGCTGGGCGGGGATGACAACCTCTACCTCTACACCGACTGGACCCTTGGCGTGCCGAACACGCCAGTCTCGATTGCAGCGCACCTGGGCTACACCGATGGCGCGCTTTCACCCAAGGTGCTGACCGGTGCGGGAACCGGCGGCGGGTGGGACTACTCGCTTGGCGCAAGCTATGCCGTGACCAGCAATCTTTCGGCCAGCGTCAGCTATGTCGGGGTGGATGGTGCGTCGATTGACAGTCTTTCCAACGATGCGGTCGTCGCCTCGCTGAAGTACGCGTTCTAAGCAGTCAGGCGCGAAAATTCAGGGCCCGCTCCGGATTGCCGGGGCTGGCCCTTTCGCGTTAGAAGGGCGGCATGACCAAGTTTCTCCACACCATGATCCGGGTCACCGATCCCGACGCGACCATTGCCTTTTTCGAACTGATCGGCGTGAAGGAAGTGCGCCGCTTTGACAGCGAGCAGGGCCGCTTCACCCTGATCTTCCTTGCTGCTGAAGGGCAGGAAGGCATTGCCGAGGTCGAACTGACCTACAACTGGCAGCCCGAGGATGGAGAAGCGGAAGTCTACACTGGCGGGCGCAATTTCGGCCATCTGGCCTATCAGGTCGATAATATCTACGAGACGTGCAAGCGCATTGTGGATGCTGGCCACATCGTTCACCGTCCGCCGCGCGATGGGCACATGGCCTTTATCAAGACGCCGGACGGCATCTCGGTCGAGCTGCTGCAAAAGGGCACTCTGCCGCCGCAGGAGCCTTGGGCCAGCATGCCCAACACCGGAACCTGGTAAGGTTCAGGCTGCTTTGGCTGCCGCGCTGCGCAGGACGACATAGCCCAGCAGCGCGGAGGTCAAGGAGCCTAGCAGCACGCCCAGCTTCGCCTCGTCGACCAGTGCCGGACTGGCCGGGAATCCGAGCTGTGCGATGAACAGGCTCATGGTGAAGCCGATCCCACAGAGCAGGGCCATGCCCCACAATTGCGGCCATGATGCTGCGGCAGGCAGACGGGCCAGCCCGGTGCGATGCGCGGCCCACATGGTCCCCAGAATGCCCGCCTGCTTGCCAAGGAACAGGCCCAGCGCAATCCCCAGCGGCAGGGGGGAGGCAATCTCGGCCAGCGACACGCCGCCAAGCGAGACCCCGGCATTGGCAAAGCCGAACAGCGGGACAATGAAATAGGCGCTGACCGGGGCCATTGCATGCTCCATCCGCAGCAGCAGGCTGTCGCCATCCCGGTCCAGCTTCATCGGAATGGTCAAGGCGGCCAGCACGCCGGCAACCGTGGCGTGGACGCCGGAATTCAGCACGGCGAACCACAGGAAGCCGCCGAGCAGGACGTAGGGCCAGGGGCGCGTTACGCCGATGCGGTTAAGCCCGGCCATGGCCGCCAGCAGGCCAGCTGCAAGCGCCAGCCAGCCGAGCTTGAGCGTGGCGGTGTAAAACACGGCAATGACCGCCACCGCGCCCAGATCGTCGACAATAGCAACGGTCAGCAAAAACAGCCTCACGCTGGGCGGGGCGCGTTTGCCGATCAGGGCAAGGACGCCCAGTGCAAATGCGATGTCGGTCGCGGCCGGAATGGCCCAGCCTCGGGTCAGTCCTGCCGTGCCGCCTGCGACCAGCAGGTAGATCAGGGCTGGCACGGCCATCCCTGCGATGGCGGCAAGGACCGGAAGCCGCCGCCGCTCGGGATGGGCGAGTTCCCCGTCCAGCACCTCGCGCTTGATCTCCATGCCAACGACGAAGAAGAACAGCGCCATCAATGCATCGTTGATCCACAGATGCAGCGTGTTCAGCTTAGCAATCGGGCTCCACCCCCATTGGCCATGGAAAAGCTCGTGATAGACATTGGCCAGCGGTGAATTGGCTGCGATCATGCCAGCCGCAGCAACTGCGATCAGCAGCAGGCCCGCGCCCGCTTCGCCGCCAAATACCCGACCCATCCGGGCCGCGATCCTGCCAAGTGGGTGATTGCGCTTTGTCATGGGGGCAAATTGCCGAATTCCCGAACAATGGCAATCAAATGTGGGTCTGGACAAATGCGGATCTGGCAGGATCGGCGTCACGCTTGGCACCGACCGGCTCGATCTCGGCCCCAGCCTGCGGCTCGACCTATTGGTTGACGGTGTGAACGCGCGGCTCAGTGCGGACTATCGCATTCGGGTCGCAGGCAGCGCCGCGCCGGGTAATGGCGTGGCCGTTACCTTTTCGGCAGTTTTCTAGCGTGACGGTCTTTTTTTGGCCGCGGTCGATGTTTAGAAGCCGAGGCAAGAGATGGACGTCTACCTTCCGATTGCCAACCTTGCGGTCAACGGCCTGGTCATCGTCGCGCTTGGGGCGCTGACGGGGATTCTGTCTGGCATGTTCGGCGTTGGCGGCGGATTCCTGACCACGCCGCTGATGATTTTCTACGGCATTCCGCCCACTGTGGCTGCGGCATCGGCGGCCAGTCAGGTGACGGGTGCATCGGTTTCTGGCGTGCTCGCGCACACCCGGCGGGGCGGGGTGGACTACCAGATGGGCGGTGTCATGGTCGGCGGCGGGATCATCGGCACGGCAATCGGAGCCGGGCTGTTCCGCCTGCTGCAACAACTCGGCCAGATCGATGTCGTCATCAACGTGCTCTACGTCGTGCTGCTGGGCGGGATCGGCTATGTCATGGCCAAGGAGAGCCTGCAGGCCTTGCGTGCACAAAAGGCCGGTGTGCCGGTTCCGGCCCGCAAGCGGCGGCACCATCCGATGGTGGCCAGCCTGCCGCTGCGCTGGCGGTTCTACCGCTCCGGCCTTTACATCTCGCCGCTTGCTCCGTTGCTGCTGGGTGTCTTTACCGGCATCCTGACCATGCTGATGGGGATTGGCGGCGGCTTCGTGCTGGTCCCGGCCATGCTCTACATTCTGGGGATGAGCGCGAACGTGGTGGTCGGCACCTCGCTGTTCCAGATCCTGTTCGTCACCATGGCGACCACGATGATGCATGCCATGACGACCCGGGCGGTGGATCTCGTGCTGGCCGCGCTTCTGCTGATCGGCTCGGTTTCCGGAGCGCAGGTTGGCGTGCAGCTGGCGCAGCGCATCCCGGCGGAAAGGCTGCGCTTTGTCCTCGCCGCGATCGTCCTGCTGGTCGCGCTGCGCATGGCGCTGGGGCTGGGGTGGCGGCCCGATGAAATCTATACGGTGACCCCGTCATGAGGGCGCTGCTGGCCCTGATTTGCCTGATCCTGCTGACCGGGGCGCGCGATCCGATTCTGGTGCCGGAAATATCGCAGCATGAAGTGCAGGTCCGCCAGGGCTTTCGCGGTACAGAGCTGTTGTTGTTCGGCGCGATCATGACTCCCGAAGGGACCCGCGCTGGGCAGGACTATGACATCGTCGTGGTCCTCAAGGGACCGACCCAGTCCATCGTCTTGCGCGAAAAGCAGCGGATCGCGGGCATGTGGATCAATGCCGCCAGCACCGAGTTTCGCTCTGCCCCCACTTTCTTTGCCGTGGCCTCATCCCGGCCGATCCAGCAGATCGTCGATGACAAGACCGCCGCGATTTACGAGCTGGGCCTGCCTTGGCTGCAGCTCTCCCCGATTGGGGCTTTCGACCCCAAGGAACAGGCGCGCTTTTCCGCTGGCCTTGTCGACCTGATGCAGCGCGAAGGGCTGTACAAGGAAGACCCGCGCGGGGTGAAGCTCTCAGAACAGGTGCTTTATCAGGCCCGCATTGCCCTGCCCTCCAGCGTCCAGACCGGAACCTACACTGCGGAAACCTTTGCCGTTACCCGGGGCCGGGTGATTACCTCGGCTATCAGCAAGGTTGAGGTCAAGAAGCTCGGCTTTGAAAAGGCGGTGGCTGATTACGCCGAATACAATGGTTTTCTGTACGGTTTGCTCGCGGTCCTCCTTTCGATTGCCATGGGCTTTCTGGCCGGGCGTCTCTTCGCCCTTATCTGACGCTACGCAGCGCACTTAGCCCAATATTAACTGATCGGCCTTAGCCCGCTAACGGTCTGCAACAGGCAGAGCCAATGGGCGAGAAGGCACGAGATGAACGAGATCACATCCAACGGTTTTGGCGCGGCACGGGTGGCTCAGGGGGCGGAAATTCCGCTTGATGCTGCCAGTCCAGAGCAGTTCGACAATGCCCGCGAGCCGATTGGCGTCGTCCTCGAAATCGCCGGTTCCGGCTCGGCCATCGCGCTTGATCTGCAGCGGCTGCAGGAATGCTCTGGCGATGGCGACCAGTCGATTGCACTGGCCGGGCAGGTCGGCAGCCAGGTCAAGATCCGCGTCGGCAGGGGCTGGCTGCTCGCCTCGGTCCGCACACAGCGGCAGGACAGCAAGATCCCCGGCGGAATCATGGCCAATATCGACTTTCTGGGCGAAGGCGATGAAGAGCGCCTGACCGGCCGCATCCACTCGTTCCGCCGCGGTGTCACCCATTACCCGATCCCCGGCGCGCTGGTTTACCCGGCAACCAGCAACGACCTGCGCCAGATCTATGCCAGCGACGGGCGCAGCGCGATTCAGGTCGGCACTGTTTTCCCGACCAAGGACATCCGCGCCGGGCTGTACATCGATGCCATGCTGGGCAAGCACTTTGCCCTGCTCGGCTCGACCGGTACCGGCAAGTCGACCAGCGCCGCCCTGATCCTGCACCGGATTTGTGAACATGCCCCCGAAGGGCATATCGTGATGATCGACCCGCACGGCGAATATTCCGCCGCGTTCAAGCAGACCGGCATGATCTTTGACGTGTCAAACCTGCAGATGCCCTATTGGCTGATGAACTTTGAAGAGCATTGCGAAGTCTTCCTGACATCTTCCGGCAACGACCGGCAGGAGGACATGGACATCCTCAGCAAGTGCCTGTTGCAGGCCCGGCAAAAGAACCGGCTGGCTGAAACCATGGGCAAGATCACGGTCGACAGCCCGATCCCCTATCTGTTGTCCGACCTGACCAACCTGATCACCACCGAGATGGGCAAGCTCGACAAGGCGACGAGCAGTGCCCCCTATATGCGGATCAAGAACAAGATCGACGAACTGAAGGCCGACCCGCGCTTTCAGTTCATGTTCTCGGGCATGCTGGTCGGCGATACGATGGCGGATTTCATCGCCAAGATTTTCCGTATGCCCAGCCGGGGTAAGCCGATCTCGATCATCGACGTGTCCGGCGTGCCGTCTGACATTACCAGCACCGTGGTCGCCGTGCTCAGCCGCATGGTGTTCGACTTTGCGATCTGGGCGCGGGATGAAAAGACCCGCCCCGTCCTGCTGGTCTGCGAAGAGGCGCACCGTTACGTGCCGAGCGAGAAGAACGCCGATGGTTCTTCGGTGGGCCGCATCCTCAGCCGGATTGCCAAGGAAGGGCGTAAGTACGGCGTTTCGCTGGGCCTGATTACCCAGCGCCCGTCCGACCTGGCCGAAGGGGTGCTGTCGCAGTGCGGCACCATCATTTCGATGCGCCTCAACAACGACCGCGACCAGGCCTTCGTCAAGGCGGCCATGCCCGAAGGGGCGCGCGGCTTCCTCGATTCGATCCCGGCGCTGCGCAACCGCGAATGCATCATCTGCGGCGAAGGTGTTTCGATTCCGATCCGTGTCTCCTTTGACGATCTGGAAGAGAGCAAGCGCCCCGCCTCTGCCGACCCCAGCTTTACCGAGCTGTGGAGCGCTTCGGGCGGCGAGGAGGAAATGGTCCAGCGCACCGTCCAGCGTTGGCGTGCGCAGGGCCGCTAACTTACCACTGCGTTCCCCACCCTGGAGGCAGCGACGCGGGCGAGCATCAGCTTGCGCCACGGCGCGAAGAAATAGACTGCCAGGGTCAGGGCGAGCGAGGCGATGGAGCTGAGCAGGTAGGAATACCACAGCGCGTCCGCCCCGAACCCGGGGTAAAGCAGGTAGTATGCGCCCAGCCGCACACCATACATGGCGGCGAGCAGCACCACGATCTGCGCATAAAGCACGCCATAGGCGCGCAGAGTCCCGAACAGGACGATGGTGACGCCGAACGGAAGATAGGTCCAGATCACCAGGTCCTGGATGTGCAGGGCGGCCTCTACCGAGGGGCTGTCCGCACCAAGGAACAGTTCCAGCACCGGGCGGTCAAACGGAACCAGCGCCGCGATCAGCACTCCGGTCATGGCCAGGTTGGCCAGCGATCCGGCAAGGCTGATGGCGTCGATCCGGTCCTCGCGCGCGGCGCCGATATGCTGGGCCGCCATCGCGCTCACCGCGCCGCCAATCGCCATGGCGGGCATCCCGATGTAGTTCCAGATCTGCAGCAGCGCGCCATAGGCGGCGGTGGTGACGATCCCCTCGCGGTTGACCAGCCCGATCATGATGACGCCCGCACCGGAAATGACCAGCATCTGCGCGCCCATCGGCAAGCCACGTGAGAGGAGATAGCGGGTTTCCGGCCCACGCGGACGCAGCCAGCCCAGTTCCGCCCCGCGCAGGCGCAGCGGCAGGTCCTTGGCATAGATCCACACCAGCATGGCAATCAGGCCAATTGCCGTGGCGATCACCATGGCCCAGGCTGACCCCGCAATGCCCAGCGCCGGGAACGGTCCCCAGCCGAGGATCAGCAACGGGTTGAGCGCCACGTCCAGCACCGTGGTCAGGATCATGAAGCGCAGCGGCGTTCCCGCATCGCCCGCGCCGCGCAGGCCCATCGCGATCATCGTGGTAATGGTTGCCAGCGGATTGGCGATGAACACCACCCGCAGATAATCCAGCGCCTGCGCCCGCGCGCCGCCCGGCGTGGCCAGCCAGTCGAGCAGGACATGGGCATAGAGGATGCCGCCAACCATCATCAGCAAGGAAATCCCGCCAGTCAGGCCCAGGGCCGAGCCGAGCACCCGGCGCGCGATGACAATGTCCTTGCCGCCCCAGGCCTGCCCGATGCGGACGGTGGCGGCCATGCCAAAGCCGAACACCAGCGCGAAGAGCAGGAACATCAGGATATTGGCATTGGCCGTGGCGGCCAGCGCCTGATCGCCCAGCAATTGCCCAACCCAGATCGCGTTGATCGATCCGTTCAGGCTTTGCATCACATTGCCGACCAGTTGCGGCAGGGCAAAGACCAGCAGGGTGCGGGTCAGTGGTCCCTGCGTCAGGTCGCCGCGCAGCGGACCGGCCTTGGGTGATGCGGTGCTCATGTCCCGCGGGTATCACCGTAAAGGTGGATGTGCATCCTGTCCGAAAGACGCAGGCCATGTTGCAAGGCCAGCGGGGCCAGCCACGCCTCACGGTTCCGCAGGGTGGCGCTGTCGGTGCCTTCGGGCATCAGGTAGATCCGGCCATGGGCAATGCCGTACTGCGCGGCGAGGGCGAGGACTTCCTCAACCTGTTCCGGCGCGGCGATCACAAACTTAAACCATGCTTTAGGTTCATTGGCCCAGGCGGAGAGTCGCTCTGGAAGCAAGGCACTGGCCGGATCGTTGCCGGAATGTGGCAGTTTCGGGCTGACGTTGTATTGCGCGACCAGCGGATCGAGCGCCGGGTGCGGCGCGACCGTGCCGTTGGTCTCGATCTCCACGGTCATGCCCTTGAGCAGTCCGACCATGCGGGCCAGCGCGGCCCCCTGCAGCAGCGGTTCGCCGCCGGTGATAACCAGACGGTCCTGCCCCAGCGCCATGATCCGCGCCGCGACTTCTTCTTCCGCAAGAACCAGCTGGTTGGCCTTGCGGTCAAAGGCGAGACCATCGCGGTGCGGGCGGTTGTCGCCTTCAAAGCGCCAGGTATAGGCCGTGTCGCACCAGGTGCAGGACAGGTTGCAGCGGCTCAGCCGGACGAAGGCCACAGGCCGCCCGATGCTAGGGCCTTCGCCTTGCAGCGAGGCGAACAGTTCCGGCTCTCCCGGGGTGGTCGTGGCAAGGGTCAGCATTGGCCAGCCTCATGTGCAAGTTGACATAGTGGACTCATCGTCCACTTCTCCCAACAGGCTGAAACGCCCGGAAATCCGGTGCTGTCAGCGTCGAGAGTGCGTTGATCGTCTGCCGGCAAAAAAAGTCTGCGCGATCCGGCGCGGCTTGATGCGGGGCGAGGGCAAGCGTCATGGCTTGCGTCCTTGGCAGATTTACGCCGCGTAGGACAGGGTTTGCCGGGAGAAAGCACCCCTTCGTCATTGCGAGCGTAGCGAAGCAATTCAGCGCGGTTTACAAAACACTGGATTGCTTCGTCGCTGCACTCCTCGCAATGACGAACATAAGCAGTCTAAGCCAGGGGACTAGCCGCAGCCACCCCGCTGCCCCTGCCTCAGCCCAGTCGCGCCAGAGCCGCTGCCAGACGCTCGGCTTCTGCCGCGTGCATGGCATGGTCGGCGCGGGCCTTTTCGATGGCTTCCGGCTTGGCCTTTTCCACGAAGGCGGGATTGCCCAAGCGGCCTTCCAGCGACTTCGCTTCCTTTTGCGCAGCGGCCAATGCCTTTTCCAGACGAGCCTTTTCGGCGGCAATGTCGATCACGCCTTCCAGCGGCACGATCACATTGGCATCGCCTGCGCCCACCTGCATCGCCGCGCCAGCCGGAGCCGGTTCAAAGCGGATGAAGTTGAGCCGGGCCAGTCGCTCGATGGCGGCCGGGTTGCGCTCGATGATCCCGCGTGTGCCTTCGCTCGGCTCGGGCAGGAAGGCGTTCAGCTTGGCGCCCGGCGCAATGCCCAGTTCGTTCTTGGCGGTGCGCAGGTTGCCGATCAGGGCGATCAGCCAGTCGACTTCCGCCTTCGCCGACGCATCCACGCCCGCGCCCGGCTGCGGCCACTGTGCGGTGATCAGCGGATAGTCGGCGCGGTCGCCCAGCTTGGACCACAGTTCTTCGGTGACGAAGGGCATGAACGGGTGGAGCATGACCAGAATCTGATCTAGCACCCAGCCGGCCACGGCCTTGGTTTCTTCGTCGAAGTTGCCCTTGATCAGTTCGATGTACCAGTCGCAGAACTGGTCCCACACGAAGTGGTAGATCGCATTGGCAGCCGCGTCGAACCGCAGGTCGGCCATGGCCTTGTCCAGCTCGGCCACGGTTTCGACCACTTCGCCAATGATCCACTTGTTGACTGCGCTGGTCGCGGCGGGAGCGGCGACCGACGTGCTGGCGGTGATCCCGTTCGACTGGCAGAAGCGCGCGGCGTTCCACAGCTTGGTGGCGAAGTTGCGATACCCTTCGACGCGCTTTTCATCCATCTTCACGTCGCGGCCCTGGCTTTCCATCGCCGCCATGAAGAAGCGCAGGGCATCGGCCCCGTACTTGTCGATCAGGCCCAGCGGATCGACCACGTTGCCCTTGGACTTGGACATCTTCTGCCCGTCAGCCGCGCGGACGAGGCCGTGGAGGTAGAGCCGCTTCCACGGCACTTTCTTCATGAAATGGATGCCCTGCATCGCCATGCGCGCATCCCAGAAGAACAGGATGTCAAAGCCGGAAATCAGCAGGTCGTTGGGATAGTGGCGCGCAACCAGCGCGTTGTCGTCCGGCCAGCCCAGCGTGGCAAAGGGCCACAGGGCGGAAGAGAACCAGGTGTCAAGCACGTCGCTGTCGCGCTCCAGCGTGATGCCGCTACCTGCCTTGGCCTGGGCTTCCTCTTCGGTTTCCGCGACATAGATTTCGCCGTCCGAGCCATACCATGCCGGAATGCGGTGGCCCCACCACAGCTGGCGCGACACGCACCACGGCTGGATGTTTTCCATCCAGTTGAAGAAGGTCTTTTCCCAGCTTTTCGGGACGATTTCGATTGCGCCGCTGCGCACGGCTTCGAGCGGAGCCTTGGCCAGCACTTCGGCGTTTACGTACCACTGGTCGGTCAGCCAGGGTTCGATCACCACGCCGCCACGGTCGCCAAACGGGGTCTGGATCGTGCGCGGTTCGGCGTCGTGGAGTTCTTCCTCGCCGTCCTTGTTCTTGGTGACGTGCGGGATCAGGAACCCGGCGGCCTTCATGTCAGCCACGATCATGTCGCGCACTTCAAAGCGGTCATGGCCAAGATACTTGTCCGGCACCAGCCCGTCGGCGGTCTGCACCACCTTGGCTTCGGCATCGAACATGTTGAGCATGTCGGCGGGCCTGATCCCGGCGCGCTTGCCCACTTCAAAGTCGTTGAAGTCATGGCCCGGCGTGATCTTTACCGCGCCGCTGCCCAGTTCCGGATCGGCGTGTTCATCGGCCACCACCTTGAACCGGCGGCCGGTCAGTGGCTGGAGAATCTCCTTGCCGATCACACTCTTGTACCGTTCGTCATCCAGGTGGACGGCCACGGCCATGTCGGCCAGCATCGTTTCGGGGCGGGTGGTGGCGACCTCGATGTAATCCAGCCCGTCATCGCGCTTCTCGCCGTCGGCCAGCGGATACTTGAAGTGCCAGAACCCGCCCTTGACCTCGCGGGTTTCCACTTCAAGATCGGAAATCGCGGTCTTCAGCTTGGGGTCCCAGTTCACCAGCCGCTTGTCGCGGTAGATCAGGCCCTGATTGTAGAGGTCGACAAACACCTTCACCACGGCGCGGGTGAAGTGCGGGTCCATGGTGAACTGTTCGCGGCTCCAGTCCATCGAACAGCCCAGACGGCGCAGCTGGCGGGTGATCGTGCCGCCGCTTTCCGCTTTCCATTCCCACACCTTGTCGATGAAGGTATCGCGCGAATAGTTGGTGCGCTTGTCGCCCTGGGCTTCCAGCTGGCGTTCAACCACCATCTGGGTGGCGATCCCGGCATGGTCGGTGCCGACCACCCACAGCGCATCCTTGCCGCGCAGACGCTCATATCGGATCACCACGTCCTGCAGCGTATTGTCCAGCGCGTGGCCGATGTGCAGCGAGCCGGTGACGTTGGGCGGCGGGTTCACGATGGTGAACGGCTGTGCCGTTGGCCGTTCGGGACGGAACAGGCCATTGGTTTCCCAGTGTTCGTACCACTTCGCCTCGATCGTGGCGGGGTCGAAAGTCTTGGGCAGTTCGGATTCTCGCGTGGTGTCGGTCATATCTAGGCAGCCTTTGCCAGCCGAAAGGGCGAGGTGCAAGGTTTGCACCGTCTTGCGGTGGTCGCAATTTTCCCCCACACCATAGAGGATGCGTGTATGGGCGGACTTCTCGATTGCCGAAGGCGAAGGCGGCAAGCGCCTTGTGCTCACTGGGCCGCTGGTCGTTTCGTCGGTTGGCCGGATTGACACGATTCTGCGCGGGATGGGCGACCGCTTTGCCGCCATCGACATCAGCCAGGCGGAAGAATTCGACACGGTCGGGGCATGGCTGGTCTGGCGCCTGTCGCGCGAAAGCGGGGCTGACATCGTTGGCGCCAGCGACAAGGCTAAGCGCCTAATTGCCGCAGTCCACCGCAACGAACCGGAAGAAGCGGAAGCGGCACAAGACGAACTGCCGATCCCTGTGCGCCTGCCGCAGCAGGTGGGCAGTTTGGTGATCGGCTACTGTCATGGGGTGCTTAGCCTGCTCGGCTTCCTTGGCGGATTGATCGTCGCGCTGGGTTCTGTCATCCGCCACCCGGCGCGGTTCCGCGTGACTGCGGTTGTGCGGCAGATGCAGCTGGTCGGCGTTGGCGCACTGCCGATCATCGGCCTCATGAGCTTTCTGGTCGGCATCGTGATTGCCCAGCAAGGCGCGGTGCAGCTGGAGCAGTTCGGGGCGGAGATTTACACGATCAACCTCACCGGGCGGCTGTCGTTCCGGGAACTTGGCGTGCTGATGACCGCGATTATGGTCGCAGGCCGGTCCGGTTCGGCCTTTGCTGCGCAATTGGGAACAATGAAGCTGACCGAGGAAATCGACGCAATGCGGACGATTGGCGTCTCCCCGATGGAAGCGCTGGTGGTGCCGCGCGTGCTGGCTTGCACCTTCATGATGGTGCTGCTGGGCTTTTATGCTGCGATCCTATCGATCATTGGCGGGGCGATGATTTCCACCTTCTCGCTGGAAATCCCGTTCTTCACTTTTCTCACCCGCATTCAGGAAGTGGTGCCGACCCGTGATCTGTGGGTGGGGCTGATCAAGGGGCCGGTTTTTGGCCTGATTATCGCCATTGCCGGATGTTATCAGGGCATGCAGGTCGAAGGGAATTCCGAAGCAGTCGGCATCCGCACCACGATTGCGGTGGTTCAGGCGATCTTTATGGTGATCGTGCTCGACGCTTTCTTCGCGGTGTTCTTTACCGAAGTGGGGTGGGGATGAGCGCGGCCGATTACGACGAGAATTTACCGATCGTCGTCGAAGGCCTCAAGACGGCCTTTGGTGACCACGTGATCCATGAAGGGCTGGACCTCAAGGTTCGGCGCGGCGAGATTATTGGCGTGGTTGGCGGTTCGGGCAGCGGCAAATCGGTGCTGATGCGTTCGATCATCGGCCTGCAGGCGCCGACCGAAGGGCATATCGAAGTGCTGGGCGATGTCATCACCGCCGCGCATCAGGATGGCGATATCGACATCCGCAGCCGCTGGGGCGTGCTGTTTCAGGGCGGGGCGCTGTTTTCCACCCTGACCGTGGCCGAGAATATCGAGGTTCCGCTCAAGCAGTTCTACCCCGAAATCAGCGACGAATTGCGGCGCGAAATTGCCCGGTACAAGGTCATGCTTTCCGGCCTGCCGGACGAGGCGGCGGACAAGTATCCGTCCGAGCTGTCGGGCGGGATGCGCAAGCGCGCCGGGCTGGCGCGGGCGCTGGCGCTCGATCCGGAACTGCTGTTTCTGGACGAGCCGACCGCCGGGCTGGACCCGATTGGCGCGGCGGCATTCGACCAGCTGACCAAGGAATTGCAGGCGACCCTGGGGCTGACCGTGTTCCTGATCACCCACGACCTCGACACCCTGTACGAGATCTGCGACCGGGCTGCCGTGCTGGCGGACAAGCGGGTGATTGCGGTGGATACGATCCCCAACCTGCTGAAACTGGATCACCCGTGGGTGCAGGAATATTTCAACGGCCCGCGCGGACGGGCGGCCAGTTCGGCCAAGGACCGCGTCGTGGCCAAGGCGGCCAAGGCGATGGACAATCAAGCGGGCAGGGGGGCATAAGGCGCAGCAATGGAAACCAGGGCCAATCATGTCTGGGTAGGTGCCGTAACCCTGGCGCTGCTGGCGCTTGTCGCCGCGACGATCCTGTGGATCGCCCGTCTGAACGAGGGTAACAAGCACGATTACGACGTGTTCTTCAAACAGTCGGTCGATGGCCTGTCCAAGGGTTCGTCGGTCTCGTTCCAGGGCGTGGCAGTCGGTCAGGTCAAGGAAATCGAGCTGTGGCCCAAGGACCCCAGCTTCGTCCGCGTGCGCATTGCCGTGAACAAGGATACCCCGATCCGCGTTGGCACCACGGCAACGATGCAGGGCAGCTTTACCGGCGTGTCCAACATCCAGCTGGAAGGCGCCAACCGCAATGCCCCGGAACTGACCTGCAAGGGCGAACTGGCCGGTGCCTGCCCCGAAGGCGTGCCCGTGATCCCGACCAAGCGGGGCGGGCTGGGCGAACTGCTCAATTCCGCGCCGGTCCTGCTGGAGCGGCTGGCAACCCTGACCGAACGCATGACCATGGTCTTTTCGGACAAGAACCAGGCCTCGCTGGAGCGGATTCTGGTCAATACCGACCGGCTGAGCGGCGGGCTGGCCGATGCCACCCCGCAATTCCGCGCCACCATGGCCGAACTGCAACTGACTCTGGCCGATGCGCGCAAGGCGCTAGTCACGTTCGAGGCAACCACCGGCATAGCCAACGACGTGCTGAACGGCGAAGGGCGGCAGATGATTGCCCAGTTCCGCAAGACGCTGCGCTCGGTTGAAAAGACGTCGGACAATCTCGATCAGCTGGTCGGCGATGTCCGCCCGGCGGCCAAGCAATTGCAGGACACCACCCTGCCACAGGCCGAGGCCGCGATCCGCGACCTGCGCGCCAGCACCAAGGCGCTGCGCGACCTGACCGAAAAAGTGAACAATGATGGAGCCGGAACGCTGCTCGGCGGGCAGCCTTTGCCGGACTACAAGAAATGAGGAAACCAGCCATGGCCGGCAAACTGATCCGCCTTGGCGCCATGGCGCTGCTGCCGCTGGCGCTGACTGCCTGCGTCAACATCGGCAACAAGAGCAAGCTGCCCCCGACCCTGCTGACCCTGACGCCCACGGCAGTCGCTCCGGCGGGCAGTGCGGCCAGCGCGACTGCGGCCGAGGCACTGATGGTGCTGGAGCCGGAAACCGATCAGACCCTCTCGGTCCTGCGCATTCCGGTGCAGGTCGACGGTGCCAATATCGCCTATATCAAGAAGGCCCAGTGGGTTGAACGACCCGCCCGCCTGTTTCGCGCCCTGCTGGCCGAAACCCTGCGGGCCAAGGGTAGCCGCCTGATTCTTGAGGACACCCAGGCCACGGTGCCGCTCGCCGGATCGCGCCTTGCCGGCCGCCTGATCGCCATGGGCTATGACGCGCAGAGCAAGTCGGTCGTGGTCCGCTATGACGCGATCCGCACCGGTGCAAACGGCGAAGTCCAGACCAAGCGTTTTGAAAGCGTGATCCCCGGCGTAAAGGCCAAGGGCGAAGCCATCGCCCCGGCACTAAACCGCGCAGCCAACGACGTGGCGGCGCAGGTTGCGGAATGGGTGGGTTAAGACCCCTTCCGTCATCCCGGCGCAGGCCGGGGCCCAGTGCGGTTTGCGCAATGATAGCCGTGCAATCTGGACCCCGGCCTGCGCCGGGGTGACGGTGGTGAGGTGAGATCGGCCATTGCAGGAAAAGTCCACCCTTCGTTATTGCGAGGAGCGCAGCGACGAAGCAATCCAGCGCTGCGCAAACCGCCCTGGATTGCCGCGCTTCGCTCGCAATGACGAACGCCGGGTGCGGCGTCAGGGATTCACGAACATATTTCGCGTTGCCTGAGCGGCTCTCGCAGCGCTCGCCGAGACCCCCAGATCGGGCAGGTGAGGCTTCCAGCCGTCACTCCGGCCCAGGCCGGGGCCCAGTGCGGTTTGCACAATGATAGCCGTGCAATCTGGACCCCGGCCTG
>CAZLPK010000030.1:0-25098 GCA_964561375.1 uncultured Novosphingobium sp. | reverse complement strand
AATTCTCAGTGATAATTTCTGCCTCTCCCGGGTCAATTCTTAGCGCTACTCAACACGCCAGGGTACCCTGGGTGAACAGGGCGATTGCTTCGGTCTTGATGTACTTCTTTTCGTAGCTGCCCTTGCCGGTATCGTTCTGCGACGGGCTGTTGGCACCGGCCGAGGGATCGAAGCGACGACGGATGTTGAGCGAGTCATCCCAGTAGTAGAATGCACCGGCAACCATCTTCAGCTTGTCGTCGAAGAACGAACCGTTCAGCTGCAGTTCCTGGGTCAGGTACTCGATGTCCGTGGTGTCGTTGAGCTGAACCAAAGGAATCGGGGTGCGGTCCCAGTCCTGATTCTGGACCTGCGAAATATCGCGGTAGCCAGTCAGCGACTTGACGGTCAGGTTGTCGGTCAACTCGTAAGAGATCGTGCCAGTCAGGCCGTAGCTCTTGAACTTGTTCACGTCCGGGGTCAGGCCGCCGTAGATCTCGTACTTGCCCTTCGCCTGATCGTAGTAATAGGCAAAATCGGTCGCAGCGTTGGTGTAGCCCGAACGCGAAACCGAGGCCGGAGCCGTGGCACGCACCGAAAGCGCGGCGGCAGTGTTGCCATAAAGCGCCGCCGGATAGAGATCGGTCGGCGAGAAGTTGGTCGACAGGCTCGGCTGACCGTTGTCGCTGCTGCGGATCAGGTCGGCCGAAACGTTGACTTCAAGCCGGTTGGTCGGCTTCCAGCTGACCTGCCCGCGCATCGTGGTGGAATCGCCGCCACCCACTTTGGTGCCGTCGATGATCTTGCGGATGAAACCGTCGCGGCTCTTCTTGGCGAAGGAGAAACGGGTCGACAGCGTATCCGACAGCGGAACGTTCAGCATGCCCGAGATGTCGAAACGGTCACGCGAACCAGCAACGACCTTCATCGAGCCTTCCAGCTTGTCGGCCGGCTGCTTGGTGACATAGCGGATCGCACCGCCGGCCGTGTTGCGGCCGAACAGGGTGCCCTGCGGACCACGCAGAACTTCTACGCGCTGCACGTCCAGCAGTTCGAGCAGTGCGCCGTTCGGGCGGGCGAACAGGATGTCGTCGATGTAGATACCGACGGAACCTTCCTGGGTGATGAAGCCCTGCGGAGCGCCGCCTATGCCACGGATCGCCACGTTGACGACCGCATTGCCCTGGGCAGCCGTGCCGCCGATGGTGACGTTGGGAATGAAGCTGTCAAAGCCGCTCAGGCTGTCGGTGCCCTGACGCTCCAGTTCCGGACCGCCAACCGCAACGATCGACAGCGGTGTGTCCTGAAGCTTGGCTTCCGAACGCTGCGCCGTCACGATGATTTCGGCGATACCGCCAGTTTCCTGCTCGGCAGAAGCGTCTGTTTCTGCGGCGTAGGCAATGTTACCCATAAGACCAAGCACAAGTGCACCACAGCTTGCACCCAATTTAGCAATGTAGCGAAGATCCCGCTTCATATCATCCTCCCCGGAATTCCAAACTATAGCTGGAATACGACTTCAAAATAACGCAACACGATAAACCCCAACCCCGCCGTTACGATCGTAACTTCAGAGCAGATACATTCACTGCATCTCGGAGTTCATAAAAAGTACATGTTGAACCTGTACTTGAGTTCGGAGGTTATGTTTGTGGGGCCTGACCGTCAACCAATCACCCCCGCCAAATGGCTGCTTTCTACAGAGCTGTCCGTAGTAAGGACATGCCTGACCACGCCCCCGGAACGCTCGCCAAGGGCGCCACGCCGGGCGAAAACTATTATGCAAACGTAATAAATTTCCCGGCACTCCCGCCTTTTCCGGCACGGGAGCGGAGCGGCGCTTGTCAACGATGTCCGCCCGGCCCTATGCACCTTTCATGCTGACCGATCTCTTTCTGCGAATGCCGGGCCACTACATCCGCCGCGCCCAGCAAGTGTCCTCTGCCTACTTCACCGAGGAACTGGCCGATTCGGAACTCACTTCAGTGCAGATGGTGGCGCTGGTGGCCATTGCCGACAATCCCGGCATTGATGCAACCAGGCTGTCGGAAATCATCGATTTCGACCGCGCCACCATTGGCGGCGTGGTTGACCGGCTGGAACGCAAGGGACTGATCCAGCGCGTGGTCAACAAGCAGGACAAGCGCAGCAAGGTGATGCGCGCGACTCCTGCCGGCAAGGCCCTGCTCGACGTCAGCCTGCCCCATGTCATGCGGGTTCAGGAACGGCTACTCGCCCCGCTCAGCAAGGAAGACCAGGACACGTTTCTGCGCCTGATGCAGGCGATTATCGCGGGTGAAAACGCCGTTTGAAAATCTCCGCTCCGCATGAATTGACTGTATGCTTACTAATTTGCTAGGCGCTGCCCGGTAGCAATCAAGAACAAGAGGATGCCGGCATGTCTGACAATCTGGTCCTAATCTCGGGCGGGGGTATCGGGGGACTCTCCGCTGCGCTTGGCCTCGCTCAGCAAGGCATCCCTTCGCTGGTGCTGGAGCGCGCGCCTGAACTGGGCGAAATCGGCGCCGGCATTCAGCTTGGCCCCAACGCCTTCCACGCGTTCGACTATCTTGGCATTGGCGAAGAAGCCCGCGCCGCAGCGGTCTATGTCGACAAGCTGCTGCTGATGGATGCGATGAGCGCCGAGGAAATCTGCTCGATCCCGCTCGACGCACCGTTCCGCGAACGCTTTGGCAATCCCTACGCAGTGGTCCACCGCGGCGAGCTGCACGGCGTGATGCTGCGCGGCTGCGAGAAGCATCCGTTGATCGACCTGCGCACCAACAGCGAAGTGGTCAGCTATTCGCAGACCGAAGACGGCGTCGAAGCCGTGCTCGCCGATGGATCGCGGATCAAGGGCCGCGCCCTGATCGGCGCTGACGGCCTGTGGTCCAAGATCCGCCAGCAGATGGTGGGCGATGGCATGCCGCGCGTCACCGGTCACACCACCTACCGCTCGGTCATTCCCTATGACCAGATGCCGGAAGAACTGCGCCTGAACGCTGCCACGCTGTGGGCCGGGCCGAAGTGCCACCTGGTCCACTACCCGCTTTCGGGCTGGAAGACGTTCAACCTGGTCGTCACTTACCACAACCATGCGCCCGAACCGGTCGCCGGGTTGCCGGTCAGCCACGAAGAAGTGATGCAGGGCTTTGAACACATTCACCCGCGCGCCCAGCAGATCATCAAGATCGGGCAGGACTGGAAGAAGTGGGTGCTGTGTGATCGCGAACCGATCATGGACTGGACCGACGGCAATGTCGCGCTGCTGGGCGATGCTGCCCACCCGATGATGCAGTACCTGGCCCAGGGCGCCTGCATGGCGATGGAAGATTCCGTGATCCTTTCGGTCGAATGCGGCAAGACGCCGGACGATCTGCCGGGTGCGCTGCGCCGCTATCAGGATCGCCGCCGCCTGCGAACTGCCCGCGTTCAGCTGCAGGCCCGCGAAGTCGGCAATCACATCTATCACCCCAATGGCGCCCATGCCGCGCTGCGCAACCAGATCATGCAGGCCAAGACGCCAGAGCAGTGGTATGACGTAGTCGACTGGATGTACGCCGCCGAAGATATCGTCGCTGCCACTTCGGCCTCCCAGCGGAGCACTGTCGATGCATGAGGATCATCCCCATCCGCCGCTGGCCAACGAACAGCGTGCGCAGCTTGAAACGCTGTATGACGAGATGCGCCCGCGCCACCTCTACCCGCTGTGGGAGGTGCTGAGCGCTCTGGTCACGCCCGAGCCGCAGACTCGCGCCCTGCCTGCAAAGTGGGCTTACAACGACGTACGCGGCTATCTGATGCGTGCGGGCGACCTGATCAGCGCTGAACAGGCCGAACGCCGCGTGGTCATTCTCGAAAATCCGGGCCTGCCCGGCGAATCCGCGATCACGCCGCGACTCTATGCCGGTCTGCAACTGGTCCTGCCGGGTGAGATCGCCCCGTGCCATCGCCACAGCCAGTCGGCCCTGCGCTTCATCATGGAAGGTGACGGTGCCTATACGGCGGTTGATGGCGAAAAGGCCTTCATGAAGCAGTTTGACCTGATCCTCACCCCGAACTGGCGGTGGCACGATCACGGCAATCCTTCGAATAACCCGATCATCTGGCTCGACGGCCTCGACATTCCGACGATCCGGGCAATGGACGCCCAGTTTGCCGAGCGTCTCGACCAGCCGAGCCATCCGGAAACCGAGCCAGCCGGCAGCAACCGCGCCAAGTTTGGGCGGGGCCTGCGTCCGCTCAAGGCTGGATCCGTCCGTGCCGAGCAACCGCGCGAGCCGCTGTTCCACTATCCCTATGCGGAATGGTCGGCCTCACTGGAAGCCCTGGCCGCCAGCGAAACGCCCGATCCGCATATCGGACATGCGCTGGAATTCCTGAACCCCACCACCGGCGGCGCCGTGATGCCAACGATTTCGGCCCACGTCCGCCTGCTGCCTGCGGGCTTTGAAACCCGCACCCGCCGTTCCACCGAAAGCGCGGTCTTCACCGTGATCGAAGGGACCGGCGAAGTGGAAATCGGAGACCAGACCTATCAGCTTTCCCCGCGCGACATGGTTGTCGTGCCCAGCTGGGCGGCAACCCGCTGGAAAGCGGAAAGCAAGCTGGTCCTGTTCGCCTACACCGACCGCGTGGTCCAAGAAAAACTCTGCCTTTATCGGGAGCTTTGTGAATGAAACTGCTGTTCGAACCTGTCGCCCCTGTCATCGCTCCTACCACCACGGGTGAGGGATTCCCGGTGCGCCGCCTCTTCTGCATCGGCCGTAACTACGAAGAGCATGCCAAGGAAATGGGCATGCAGGCCGATCCGGAAGCCCCTTTCTTCTTCACCAAGTGGGCTGAAACCGTCGTTGGCGACGGTGCGACCATTGCCTATCCGCAGGGCACGTCGAACTTCCACTTCGAAGCCGAACTGGTTGTCGCAATCGGCAAGCCGGGCCGCAACATCCCCCGCGAACAGGCGCTGGAACACGTCTGGGGCTATGCCACCGGGCTCGACATGACCCGGCGCGACCTGCAGGCCGAAGCACGCTCCAAGCAGCGCCCGTGGGATGCCGGCAAGAACGTTGAGGAATCCTCGCCGCTCGGCCTGATCCACCCGGTTTCGTCGCTGGGCGATGCAACCAAGGGCGCGATCACCCTGACCGTCAACGGCGTGGAAAAGCAGCGCGGCGACCTGTCGCAGCTGATCACCCCGGTCGATCGCCTGATCGAATTCCTCTCCGGCCTCTACAAACTGGAAGCAGGCGACCTGATCTACACCGGCACCCCCGCTGGCGTCGGCGCAGTCGTTCCGGGTGACGTCATGGTTGTGGCCATCGACGGCCTGACCTCGCTGACCATCACGGTCGGACAGCCTGCAGAATGAGCGTCCACCTGCACGGCTTCTTCCGTTCCAGCGCATCGTGGCGTGTCCGCATTGCGCTAGCGCTGAAGGGGATCGAATATGGGCAGACCGCCTACAAGCTGAGAGCCGGGGAGCAACGCAGCCCCGGCTTCCTCAAGCTCAATCCCCAGGGCCTTGTCCCGGCCCTGGAGATTGACGGCGTTGTGCTGACCCAGTCGCTGGCGATCATCGAATACCTGGATGAGACGATCCCGGAGCCGAACCTGCTGGGGAAGTCGGCCCTGGAACGCGCCCGCATCCGTGCCTTTGCCATGGCGATTGCCTGCGAAACCCACCCGCTACAGAACCTGAAAGTGCTGAACAGCATTCAGGAACTGACTGGTAGCGAGGCAGCCTCGCAGGAGTGGGCCAAGCAGGTAAACCACGAAGGGCTGGCCGCCTGTGCCGCCCTGCTGCCAGAGGGCACTTCGCCCTTCTGCTTTGGCGATCAGCCCACTCTGGCGGACATCTGCCTGATCCCGCAGATGGCCAATGCCCGCCGATTTGGCGTGGACATTGAATGGGAACGGCTGGCGACAATCGAAGCGAATTGCATGGCCCACCCGGCCTTTGCCGAAACCGCTCCGAACAAGCAGCCTGACTTTGTAGCGTGATAGCTCATCCGCGCCCTTCCGAGAGGAATGGGCGCGGATGTTGTCGGCCTAGCGCCAGGGCTCAACCACGATCTTCACATCGTTGCCGGGATTGCCCAGCCGCTCGAACGCGCTGGCTGTTTCGTCCAGCCCGACGGCCCCGGTCAGGAAAACGTCCGGGTCAATCTCTCCTTCTCCCAGCGCGTGCAGGGTTTCGGCGAATTCCTCAGGGCTGTAGGCAAAAACAAAGCTGAACCGCAGCTGCTTGTTGATCGCCAGGACCGGCAGGATCGTATCATCCTCGGTGCAGGCGCCAACCACCACGACATGGGCACCCGGCGGGGCATTTTCCATCAGCGATTGCAGCATTCCTGGTACGCCGACGCATTCGAAAATCACGGCGTCACGCAGGCTGCGGCCCGCCATTTGCGCCTGCCCCATTTCCGCCAGCGTGGCCGGAACGTCAAAGCCGGACCATGCCGCATGGGGCGAGGTTTTCGCCGGATCAACGACAATGTCTGCCCCCAGCCGCTCGGCCCGCGCGCGCCGCGCCGGAGAGAAGTCGGCTGCGATGATCGGTCCGATCCCGCGTCGTTTCAGCGCGACAATAACCGCCAGGCCAATCGGCCCGCAGCCCAGCACAAGGGCAACGGAGCGCTCACCCGGAGCGCCAATGGCAACCGCGTGAGTTCCGACCGCCAATGGCTCAGTCAGGGCCGCCGCTGCGGAATCAAGGCCATTGGGAACCGGCAAGAGCAAGGCCTCGGTCAGGACCAATCGCTCGGCAAAAGCGCCGCGATAGCGGGTGGAAAAGCCGATCAGTTCCGGCCCCGTCGGACCAAAGGCAAAGGGCGTGGAAACCACCCGCGTACCGGGTTTGAAACGCTTTTCAGTGCCGGGGCCATGATCGAGGATCTCGGCACAGAACTCGTGCCCCATGACCAGATCCTGCCCCGGATCGAGCGTTTTCGACGCTCCCGACCGCTGGCCCACCTCGATCGTATGTTCAAGGTGATGGACGGCGTGGAGGTCTGACCCGCAAATTCCGCAGGCCAGCGTCTTGGCCACGACCTGCCCGGCTTCCGGCACGGCATCCGGCACGTCCGCCACCAGCAGCCGCGGCCCGCGCCGGACCACGGCCTTCATCGTGGCGCTGCTCATTCAGCGAGCCACTTCGAACGGGCGGCGTTCTTCGGCCCAGTTGGGACGGACCTTGTTCAGAGTCTCGACCGTCTTGTCCCAGAATGCCTGGGTCTTGCCGAGGAAGCGGATATCAAAGTGATCGGCAGTGCGGAATTCCAGCACTTCCACGCCCTGCGGCCCCGGCTTGTAGGCATAGGGCACATCGCAACCAACGAAGAAGCCGTCGCCCGGCCCCAGTTCTTCGGTCCCGATGGTCAGCGATCCGGCCACGATGTAATACAGGCAATCGGCATTGTGGCTGTGCAGCGGCAGGGGAAAGCCGCTTTTGAACCAGGCGTAGGTCAGGCTCATCCCCGGCATCGAGAACAGCATCTTGACCACATTACCTTCACCCGCGCCGGCCGCGCCCGCGCGTTCGATCCCTTCGGCAATCAGCGGCGTGACGCCAACCGCTTCCATGCAGGACAGTTCATCGAAATTGGGCGCTTCGGCAGCGCGATAGATGGCAAACTTGGGCGCTTCACCCTTAGCCTTGGCAGTTGCTGCAGTCATCCTATCCTCCTTCGATTTCAGGCTGGTTATGCGCTGGCGGCTGCGGCCATGCGGGCGCGCAGGTCCGGCTGGCCGGTATGGGCGGTCAGCCCCCCATCGACCGGGATCGAAGCCCCGGTGACATAGCTGGCATCGTCCGAAGCCAGGAAAGCAGCCACGGCGGCAATCTCTTCCGGACGGGCAAAGCGCTTGGCCGGAACCACGCCCTCCCACTCTGCCTTGAGTCCGGGAATCGCATCGACGCCGTTCATCAGAATCGGGGTTTCGACCGGACCGGGGCAGACCGCATTGGCGCGAATGCCATCGGCGGCATGATCGATTGCGAGGCTGCGGGTGTAGTTGATCACCGCTGCCTTGGTCGCGTTATAGGCGGTAAAGCCGAAATCCGCCGCCATCCCCGAAGCAGAAGCCGTGTTGACGATCGCCCCGCCGCCGCGCTTGCGCATATGCGGGATCGCGGCGCGGCAGCCATAGAACACCGCGTCCAGATTGACTGCAACAACCCGGTGCCACTGCTCCAGCGGCAGGTCAGGCGTCAGGCCAAAGCAGCCGATCCCGGCATTGTTGTAAAGGATGTCCAGCCCGCCGAACCGGGTAACGCAGGCCTCTACCATCGCTTCAACAGCGGCAGCATCGGACACGTCGACCTGACGAAACACCGCATTGCTGCCCAGTTCCGCAGCCAGCTCCTCGCTCCCGGCAACGTCAAGGTCAGCGATCATCACCGCTGCCCCTTCGCCATGGACCCGGCGAACGAAAGCAGCGCCAATCCCGGACGCACCGCCGGTTACAATCGCGACCTTGCCGGCAAACCGTGATCCTGAACTTGTCGTATTCGCCATGGCCTCGGCTCTCCTCTCAACCAACAGAGTCGAGCGCCTGCGCGGACATGCGCGCAGGATCGCGATGGCATCGACTCATCCCAAACGGTCCGGGTTGCCCGGATCATGGGTGCAAAGAGGTCAGAGAATCAGTCGTCCGTCAAACAAAAACTAATCAAGTTTGACTATTTTCGGGCAAGCAGCCGTTCGCACAGCAGGCGGTGATCGTCGTGCAACGCTTGCATCGCGGTAAGGATCATCGGACGCGAAGGGTCCAGCTTGTACTCGATGATCAGCCCGCGCGTACTGGCCAATAGCAGCCAGCCATGGGGCACGTAGGCGGAAGGGTCAGGCAGGCCGGCGTTCTGCGCCAGGGCGAGAAGTTCGTCACTGACCTGCAACTCGATCTCGCTGGTTACTGGCAGCAGCGCTTCAGCCAGGGCTTTATCCCACCGCGCTGCCAGAAGGATATCCGTCAGGGCCAGGCCAGCATCGCTGGTCTGAGTCTCCCACATGACAGCGGGATATTGCACAAGCCGTTCCAGCGGAGATGGAATCTCTCGCACGCGCTGATCGGCATCGGCCATTACCGTCCGCATCGTATGTTCGGCCGTAGCGACAGTCAGCTCAAGGCGCGTCGGAAACTGGTGCAGCAGCGAACCCCGACTAACCCCGGCCTCTGCCATAACGTGTTCGATCGTTGTCGCCTCGAAACCGGCGCGGACAATGCAGGCGATCATCGCGCGCACAATTCGGTCCCGCGCATCGATCCCGCGCCGGGTCAACTTGCGGGGGCGTAACCGTGCAGCAGGTTCGATCAAGTCCGTCATCCTCACTGCTACTTCGCACGATCAGGGCGAAGGTCAACCTCCGCTGCCTGACCTTTCCGAGGTCAGGCACCAAGGCCCTGGGCCAGCAGCAGCCTCTTGACTTACAGGATAGCTTAACTAGTCATTTATGACCAAAAAAGAAGCGGAGAGGATAATATGAACATTAAAACAGGACTTTGCACCTCGACAGTACTTGTCGCCGTAGCCAGCATTTTCGCGATTTCCCCGGCATCAGCCGCCTCCGCACAGGAAGCCGCAGCCCCACAAGGCGGAATCGAAGACATTGTCGTCACCGCCCAGCGTCGCGCAGAAAACATGCAGGACGTGCCGGTGGCAGTGACTGTTGCCAATGCCGAAACCCTTGCGGAATCGGGCATTACCAACGTCACCAACCTCAACACCCTGTCGCCCAGCATCTCTTTCCGCGCGACGAACATGGCGTCGAGTACCTCGAACATCCAGATCCGCGGCATCGGCACGACCGGTAACGCCCGCACCTTCGAAGGTGCGGTCGGGGTGTTCATCGATGGGGTCTATCGCACGCGCTCGGGTCAGGCCCTGTCGAACTTCCTCGACGTCGAGAGCTTGCAGATCCTGCGCGGTCCGCAGGGCACCCTGTTCGGCAAGAACACTTCGGCCGGGGCCGTACTGGTCGCCAGCGCAAAGCCGTCGACTTTGGATGCCGGGGTAAACTTCGAAACTTCCTACGCAAATTATGGCACCTACCTGGTGCGCGGTGCGCTGAACCTGCCGCTGTCTGACACGGCTGCAGTGCGCATCGCTGCTGTCGGATCGGGCACCGATGGCAATATCCGCAATCCCAATGGCGGCTTCACCAACAAGAACGATGATTGGGGCGTCAAGGGTCAGATTCTGCTGCAGCCGACGGATAACCTGACCCTGCGCCTGATCGGCGACTATGCCAAGTCGGTCGGCGACTGCTGCTATGGCACGGTGGATTACAACGCCAATACCGCTCCGACCCAGGACTACATCGATATCCTCACGGGTCTCAACGGCCTGACCCCGCCGTCGCGCGACATCTCCAAGCGCGAGGCGGTGGTGAACCCCTACACCGACAACCGCATCAAGGATTACGGCGGCACGCTGCACATCGATTACGAAGTCGGCAACGGCGCGTTCCGTTCGGTCACGGCGCTGCGCCGTTACAACGTTTCGAACGAACAGGATGCCGACTTCTCGGGCGCGACCATCATGAACAACCTGGAGACATTCAACTCCAAGTTCTTCTCGCAGGAGCTCACCTATACTGGCGAGATCGAGGGCGGCCTGAACGTCAACTACGTAGTCGGCGGCTTTTTCTCGGACGAAAAGCTGAACATGGGCCGCGATCTGTGGCATGGTTCGCAGGCGCAGTCATATTGGGACCTCGTTTTCTCCGGCGCAGCTGCTCCTGGCGTCACTTTGGCCCAGGCCCTCGGCGCTCCAGATGCCAGCGGCTTCGACGGCAAGGGCTATTTCGGTTCGGAGCGGTTCAATGGCACGGCCCGTTCGCTCGCCTTCTTCACCCATTGGGACTTCAAGGTTTCGGACCAGTTCAACGTCATCGCCGGCGCGCGCTATACCAATGAGCGCAAGACCGGTGCTGCGGTGTTCCGGACGATGAACACCAAAGACCCCTTGGTGTTGCTGGGGGTTATGCCCGGTCAGCCCTATGACCAGAAGGTGACCAACGAAGCACTGAGCGGAACCGTGGGCCTGCAGTACAAGCCTAACGACGACACGATGCTTTACGCCACCTACAATCGGGGGTTCAAGGCGGGTGGCGTCAACCTCGACGTCAATGCCTTTGGCGTGCTGAACAAGGCAGCTGCTGATGCTACGGCAATTTACAAGCCCGAAACCATCGACGGGTTTGAAGCCGGCTTCAAGCTGGACTGGATGAATGGCTTTGCCCGCACCAACGTTGCGGTGTTCCACAACAACATCAAGGACCTGCAAGTCGCACAGTTCCTTGGTCTGCGCTTTGCCATCGTCAATGCCCCGAGCGCCAAGGTAACGGGTGCGGAAATCGAACAGACCTTCAAGCTGTCCGACAACTTCACCCTGAACGGCGGGCTGACCTGGCTGCCCAAGGCCAATTACGGCAACGATGCAATCATTGGCACTCTCGCCAATCGCCGCTTCTCGACCGCGCCGGAACTGGCCGGCAATGCCTCACTCAGCGGCGAAGTACCGGTCAGCGAGGCCTTGGCTGTAACGGGCCGCATCCATGTCCAGTACACCGGAAAAGTGTTCACCAATCCGGTCACCGACGATACCGAGCGGGCCTTCGCTCTGGTCGATGCCAACCTGGGCCTGAAATCGCTGAATGCCAACTGGCAGATCGATGCCTTCGTGCGGAACCTGTTCAACACGACCTACGTCACGTCACACTTCAATACTCCGCTCCAGACCGGCGACATCAACGCCTATCTGGGCGCTCCGCGGACCTATGGCGTCGCGCTGCGCGGTTCGTTCTGATTTAAGCAACCACTCCACTTCCACCCGCCGGTTACCCCGTGACCGGCGGGTCCTTTTTGGAGCTTACGCAGATATCAGGATATGGCGCTGGCGCTGCACCAGGTCAAACAGCCACTCCTTGCCAGCCTTGATCCGGGCGAGCTGGTGGTTGTCCTTGTGCGTGACCAGCCAGAACGAGCGGGTGATGCGCTTGTCCGGGATCACTGGCACCAGCCGCTCGTCGCGGTCACCGATGAAGCAGGGCAAGACGCCGATCCCGCCGCCTGCCGCAATCAGGCGGTGCTGGGCATTGATGCTGGTCGAACGGGTCCGCGTTACCAGCTCCGGATGGAATTCATCCAGATAGCGCAGTTCCGGCGCATAGATCAGGTCCGGGACATAACCGATCAGGCGGTGGCCCTGCGCCAGATCGCCCGGCGCAGCGGGCTGGCCATATTCGCGCAGATAATCCGCCGAACCGTAGAGCCGCAGCGTATAGTCGCTCAGCTTGCGGGCAAGCACCGGGCCAGCCTTGGGCCGCGACAACATCACCGCAATGTCCACCTCGCGCTTTGACGGGCTGAGGAAACCGCTACTCGCCGCAAGGTCGACGGTCAGTTGCCGGTGCTGCTGGGCAAAGGCGGGAATATGCTCGGCCAGAAACCAGGTGCCGAACCCTTCGGAAACGCTAAGCCGCAAGGTACCGCCGATCCCGCTGGTCGCCGCATCCGGCCCTTCGCCAATCGCGGCGGCGGCAGAGGCCATTTCCTCCACCCGCGCCAGCAGCGCCTCACCCGCTTCGGTCAGGACCTGCCCTTGCCGGGTCTGTTCGAACAGGGTCGCACCCAGTTGCGATTCCAGCCGCCGCAGCCGCCGCCCCATGGTGGTGGCATCGACGCGCATGGCAGCCGCCGCCTTCGCCAGTTGCCCGGCCTGGGCAATGGCCAGAAAGGCTTGCAGGTCGTTCCAGTTCATCGGCTGCATATTTGCAGGGCATAGGCGCAAATTTGCCAATTGTCTGCATCAATTCCGGCAGGCAAAAGGCGTTCAAACGCAAGGCAGGACGCCAATCAGGAAAAGGATTCCACAGTGCGCTTGATTGACCATTTCATCGCTGGCGGCACGGGCGGCGTGGCCCCTGCCCGCAAGAGCCCGGTATTCGATCCCAACACGGGCGACATTCAGGCAGAGGTCGCACTGGGCGATGCCGCCATGCTGGACCGCGCCGTTGCCTTCGCCCAGGCCGCGCAGCCCGCCTGGGCCGCCACCAACCCGCAGCGCCGCGCCCGCGTGATGTTCAATTTCAAGGCGCTGGTCGAAGCCAATATCGACGAGCTGGCCGAAACGCTCAGCCGCGAACACGGCAAGGTGATTGCCGATTCCAAGGGCGACATCCAGCGCGGTCTGGAAGTGGTCGAATTCTGCTGCGGCATCCCCCACGCGCTGAAGGGTGAATATACGCAGGGCGCCGGTCCGGGCATCGACGTCTATTCGATGCGCCAGCCGATCGGCATTGGTGCGGGCATTACCCCGTTCAACTTCCCGGCGATGATCCCGCTGTGGATGGGCGCTGTCGCCATGGCGACCGGCAATGCCTTCATCCTCAAGCCCAGCGAACGCGATCCCTCGGTCCCAATGCGTCTGGCCGAACTGTGGCTGGAAGCGGGCCTGCCCGAAGGCATTTTCCAGGTTGTCCACGGCGATAAGGAAATGGTCGACGCAATCCTCGATCACCCGGCCATTGGTGCAGTCAGCTTCGTCGGTTCGTCCGACATTGCCCACTACGTCTACAACCGCGGCGTCGCCGCCGGTAAGCGCGTGCAGGCGATGGGCGGGGCGAAGAACCACGGCATCGTCATGCCGGACGCGGACCTCGATCAAGTAGTGAACGATCTGGCCGGTGCGGCCTTCGGTTCGGCGGGCGAACGCTGCATGGCCCTGCCGGTTGTAGTCCCAGTCGGCGAAGATACTGCCGAACGCCTCAAGGCCAAGCTGATCCCCGCGATCCAGGCGCTCAAGGTCGGCGTTTCGACCGACGACAGCGCGCACTATGGCCCGGTCGTTACCGCCCAGCACAAGGCCAATATCGAACGCTGGATCCAGACCTGCGTCGATGAAGGCGGCGAACTGGTGGTCGATGGACGCGGCTTTACCCTGCAGGGCCACGAAAACGGCTTCTTCGTCGGCCCGACGCTGCTGGACCGCGTGACGCCGGACATGAGCAGCTATCACAACGAAATCTTCGGCCCCGTGTTGCAGATCGTCCGCGCCAAGGATTTCGAGGAAGCGCTGAGCCTGCCCAGCAAGCACCAGTATGGCAACGGCGTTGCCATCTTCACCCGCAACGGCCACGCGGCGCGCGAATTTGCCGCCCGCGTCAATGTCGGCATGGTCGGCATCAACGTGCCGATCCCGGTGCCGGTGGCCTACCACACCTTTGGCGGGTGGAAGCGCAGCGCCTTTGGCGATACTAACCAGCACGGCATGGAAGGGGTGAAGTTCTGGACCAAGGTCAAGACCATCACCCAGCGCTGGCCCGACGGTTCGCCCGACGGCGGCAATGCCTTTGTCATTCCAACCATGGGTTAAACGATGATCGACCAGTTCTCCCTGACCGAAGACCAGCTAGCCATTCAGGATATGGCGCGCAAATTCACGGCTGACCGCATCACGCCGTTTGCTGCCGAATGGGACGAAAAAAGCCACTATCCGGTCGATGTCTGGAAAGCGGCAGGGGAACTGGGCTTTGGCGCGATCTACGTTTCGGAAGAAAGCGGCGGAATCGGTCTTGGCCGGCTTGAGGCGGCGCTGATCATGGAGGCGATGGCCTATGGCTGCCCCTCCACCAGCGCCTATATCTCGATCCACAACATGGCCGCGTGGATGATCGACACCTATGGCTCGGCCGAGCTGAAGGCCCGGTTCCTGCCGGACCTGGTATCGATGAACAAGATTGCCAGCTATTGCCTGACCGAGCCGGGTTCTGGCTCTGACGCGGCGGCGCTGAAAACCAGCGCACGGCTGGACGGCGATCATTATGTGATCAACGGCACCAAGCAGTTCATTTCGGGCGGCGGTTACAACGACTTGTATGTCTGCATGGTCCGCACGGGTGAGCACAAATCGGGCGGGATCACCTGCCTGGTCGTGGAAAAGGATACCCCCGGCCTCTCGTTCGGCGCGCCGGAAAAGAAGCTTGGCTGGAATTCCTCACCCACGGCGCAGGTAATCTTTGAAGATTGCCGCGTGCCGGTGGCCAACCGCGTCGGCGCGGAAGGCGAAGGGTTCCGCTTTGCCATGGCCGGGCTGGACGGTGGCCGCCTGAACATCGGCGCCTGCTCGCTGGGCGGGGCGCAGCGCTGTCTGGACGAGGCGGTGGCCTATACCAGGGATCGCCAGCAATTCGGTCAGCCGATTGCCGAATTCCAGAACACCCAGTTCATGCTGGCCGACATGGCCACCGATCTGGAAGCCGCCCGCGCCCTGCTTTACCTTGCCGCCTGCAAGGTGAACGCGAATGCGCCTGACAAGAGCCGCTTTTCCGCCATGGCCAAGCGTCTGGCGACCGACAACGGCAGCAAGATCGTCAACGACGCGCTGCAACTGTTCGGCGGCTATGGCTATCTGCGCGACTATCCGATCGAGCGCTTCTGGCGCGACCTGCGGGTCCATTCGATCTTGGAAGGCACCAATCAGGTGATGCGGATGATCGTCGGCCGCGATCTGCTGCGCCAATAACCCCATCCAATTTTCAGGAGTATCGAGATGAGCAGGATCGCCTTTATCGGCCTGGGCAACATGGGCGGCGGCATGGCAGCCAATCTGGTCAAGGCGGGGCATGAAGTTCATGCCTTTGACCTCTCACCCGAGGCCCTTGATCGCGCGAAGGAAAATGGCTGCCAGACCTACACCTCGGTGCAAGAGGCGGTTCAGGGCGCGGAGGCCGTCGTTTCGATGCTGCCCAATGGCAAGATCGTCGAAAGCGTCTTTACCGCAGACGTGATCGGCCATGCCCCGACATCGGCCCTGCTGCTCGACTGTTCCACCATTGACGTTGCCACCGCCCGCAAGGTGGCCGAAGCGGCCAGCGCAGCCGGTTACGAAATGGTCGATGCCCCGGTTTCGGGCGGGATCGCCGCAGCCAATGGCGGCACCCTGACCTTCATGGTTGGCGGCAGCGCGGATGCCTTTGCCAAGGCCGAACCGATCCTGGCCGCCATGGGCAAGGCCGTGATCCACGCCGGCGCGAGCGGCGCGGGCCAAGCCGCCAAGATCTGCAACAACATGATCCTGGGCGCGACGATGATTGCCACGTGCGAAGCCTTTGCCCTGGCGGACAAGCTCGGCCTCGACCTGCAGACCTTCTTTGACATTTCCAGCAAGGCATCGGGCCAGTCATGGTCGATGACGGCCTATTGCCCGGTCCCCGGCGTCGGCCCGCAATCCCCGGCGGACAACGGCTATCAGGGCGGTTTCGCCGCTGGCCTGATGCTGAAAGACCTCAAGCTGGCAATGGAAGCCGCCCAGACCGCCGGAGCCAAGGTGCCGATGGGCCAGCGCGCGGAAGAGCTTTACGAGGCCTTCGCCAATGCCGGTAATGCGGGCGTCGACTTCTCTGGCATCATCAAGACGCTCTGACCTCTAGAGCGCAGCGGCAAAGGCGGCAGCGGCATTCTTGAGCCGCTCCGCATTCTGCTGATCCACCGGCCCTAGCCGCAATCCCAGACGGCGGCGGAAGTCATAGCCGGTCACGGCCAGCGGCACCGTGCCTTCCGCCTGCAGGCAGGCCGGTGCCGTGGTGATGCCCAATCCCGCAGCGACCATTTGCAGGCAGCGCTCGTCACTCTCGCTGCGTAGCGAAAAGCGCGGGCGGACCTGATGGCGGGTGAAAAACCGGCTGGTCTGGTCAAGGATTTCGCAGCTGCGCCGCGCGATCATCACTTCTGCCGCCAGATCCTCTGGTGCGACCTCGCCCCGCCCGGCCAGCGGGTGCGTGATAGGGACCAGCATGGTGTAAGGCTCCTCGTGAAGCCCAATCACGCTTTCACTTTCCTCGCCTGTGCGGAGCAGGCCGATCATCGCGTTGAGCCGCCCATCGCTTAGCGCCGCGCGCAGTTCGCTGTCGGTCCCTTCGATCAGTTCCACACTGCACAGCGGGATCAGCGCCTGAACCGTGGCCTGCACCGCGCGGCCCGGCAGTGTCTTGATCAGGCCCAGCTTGACCTCTGGCCAGTCCAGCGCGCGCCGTTCGGCAAAGCCGTCAGCCTCGGCAAATTTCCGCTCAAGATCGCGGGCAAGGGGCAAGAACCGCCCGCCCGCTTCGGTGAGGCGCAGGTGCCTGCGATCCCGCACGATCAATTGCGCACCGACCAGCCGCTCGAGTTCGGCAATGCCGAGGGAAAGCGTCGGCTGGGTCAGCCGCATTCGCGCCGCCGCCTGAGTAAAGCTGCCCGCGTCAACAACCGCAAGGAACTGGCGCAGGTGGGATCGCTTTATCATAGGTTTTATCTATCGCAGGTCAGTTGAAGTTTCAATTTTTCCTATTTCGTTGCCGCGCTAAAACGTGGTTCGATCCACATTGGGAACAGAGGAAAGCCAAGGCCATGCGCGCAACGCCCGATTTCGATTTCGACCTGCCCGAAAGCGCCCGGATGATCCGCGATGCCGCGGGCCGCTTTGCCGATGAACAGATTGCGCCGCTGGCCGCGCGCGCCGATGCCGAAGACTGGTTCCCCCGCGCCGAACTGTGGACCGCGATGGGCGACCTTGGCCTTCACGGCATCACCGTGGAGCCGGAATGGGGCGGCCTTGGTCTTGGCTATCTGGACCATGTGATTGCGGTGGAAGAAGTCAGCCGCGCCTCGGCCTCGATCGGGCTTAGCTATGGCGCGCATTCAAACCTCTGCGTCAACCAGATCCGCCGCTGGTGCACGGACGAACAGAAGGCGAAGTACCTGCCGGGGCTGATTTCGGGCGAACACGTCGGCAGCCTCGCCATGTCCGAAACCGGTGCCGGTTCGGACGTGGTTTCGATGAAGCTGCGCGCCGATGCGGTGCCCGGCGGGTTCCGCCTCAACGGCACGAAGTTCTGGATCACCAATGCGACCTATGCCGATACCTTGGTGGTCTATGCCAAGACCTCGCCCGAGGCCGGATCGCGCGGGATCACTGCCTTTCTGATCGAAAAGGGCGATGAAGGTTTCTCCATCGGGCAAAAGATCGACAAGATGGGGATGCGCGGCAGCACCACGGCAGAACTGGTATTCAACGACTGCTTCGTGCCGGAAGAACGCGTGATGGGTCCGCTCCACGGCGGGGTTGGCGTGCTGATGAGCGGGCTGGATTACGAGCGCGTCGTCCTCGCCGGGCTGCAATTGGGCATCATGCAGGCCTGTCTGGACTGCGTGATCCCCTATGTTCGAGAGCGCAAGCAGTTCGGCAAGCCGATCGGCGCGTTCCAACTGATCCAGGCCAAAGTGGCGGATATGTATGTCGCGCTGCAATCGGCCCGCGCCTATACCTATGCCGTCGCGAAAAGCTGCGATGCGGGCCACACCACCCGCTTTGACGCGGCGGGCGCGATCCTGTTCGCCAGCGAAAACGCCTTCCGCGTCGCGGGCGAAGCGGTGCAGGCGCTGGGCGGTGCGGGCTATACCAAGGACTGGCCGGTTGAACGCTATATGCGCGATGCCAAGCTGCTCGACATTGGCGCGGGCACCAATGAAATCCGCCGCATGCTGATCGGGCGCGAACTGATCGGTGCGGCATGAGCGGGCCGGTCCTTTCCACCTCGCTCAATCTCGACGATCCGCAGGCCCAGGCCCGCGCCGCGCATAACCGCGCGCTGGTAAGGGAACTGCGCGCCAAGGTGGCCGAGGCGGCGCTAGGCGGCAATGAAAAGAGCCGCGAACGCCACACCGCGCGGGGCAAGCTGCTGCCGCGCGGGCGGGTCGAGCGCCTGCTCGATCCCGGCTCACCCTTGCTGGAGATCGGCCAGCTCGCTGCCGATGGCGTCTATGGCGAGGATATTCCCGGCGCGGGGATCATCACCGCGATTGGCCGCATTTCTGGCCGACAGTGCATGATCGTTGCCAATGACGCAACGGTAAAGGGCGGGACCTATTACCCGCTGACGGTGAAGAAGCACCTGCGCGCGCAGGAAATTGCCGAGGCGAACCACCTGCCCTGCATCTATCTGGTCGATAGCGGCGGCGCGAACCTGCCCCATCAGGCCGAGGTTTTTCCCGACCGCGACCACTTTGGCCGGATCTTCTTCAATCAGGCAAACATGAGCGCGAAGGGGATCGCCCAGATCGCCTGCGTCATGGGGAGCTGCACGGCAGGCGGTGCCTATGTTCCGGCCATGTCGGACGAGACGGTGATCGTGCGCGAACAGGGCACGATTTTCCTGGCCGGTCCGCCGCTGGTGAAGGCCGCAACGGGCGAGGAAATCAGCGCCGAAGATCTTGGCGGCGGCGATCTGCACGCCCGCAAGTCCGGCGTGGTCGATCATCTGGCCGAAAGTGACGAGCACGCCCTCACAATCGTGCGCGACATCGTTTCGCACCTTGGCCCGCGCCATGACCATGGCCTGCCGCTGAAAGAACCGCGCCTGCCAAAGTATGACACGGAAGAGCTATACGCCCTGATCCCGGAAGACGTCCGCGCGCCCTATGACGTTCATGAAGTCATCGCCCGGATCGTTGACGGCAGCGAGTTTCACGAATTCAAGGCGCATTACGGCACTACGCTGGTCTGCGGCTTTGCCCATATCTGGGGGATGCCCGTGGCGATTCTAGCCAACAACGGTGTGCTGTTCAGCGAAAGCGCACAAAAGGGCGCGCACTTCATCGAACTGGCCTGCCAGCGCAAGATTCCCCTGCTGTTCCTGCAAAACATCTCCGGCTTCATGGTCGGCGGCAAGTACGAGGCAGAGGGCATTGCCAAGCACGGGGCCAAGCTGGTCACCGCCGTTGCCACGGCAACCGTGCCCAAGATCACCGTGCTGATCGGTGGCAGCTTTGGCGCGGGCAATTACGGGATGTGCGGCAGAGCCTATAGCCCGCGCTTCCTGTTCAGCTGGCCCAATGCGCGCATTTCGGTGATGGGCGGCGAACAGGCCGCATCGGTACTGGCCACCGTCCACCGCGATGCGGACAAGTGGTCCCCCGATGAGGCCGAGGCATTCAAGGCGCCGATCCGCCAGAAGTATGAGGACGAGGGCAATCCCTACTATGCCACGGCGCGGCTGTGGGATGACGGGGTGATCGACCCGGCCCAGACCCGCGACGTTCTGGGCCTGGCCCTCGCCGCCAGCCTGGAGGCACCAACCCCAGACCGTCCCGCCTTTGGCGTGTTCAGGATGTAATGCGATGATCCGTTCCCTTCTCATCGCCAATCGCGGCGAAATCGCCTGCCGGATCATCCGCACCGCGCGCCAGATGGGCATTCGAACCGTTGCGGTCTATTCCGATGCCGATGCGGACGCGCTGCACGTGCGCCTTGCTGATGAGGCCGTGCATATCGGCCCCAGCCCGGCGCGGGAAAGCTACCTTGTCGGCGAGCGGATCATCGCCGCTGCCAAGGCCACTGGGGCTGAGGCGATCCACCCCGGCTATGGCTTCCTTTCCGAAAACGCCGCTTTCGCGCAGGCCGTGATCGATGCGGGCCTGATCTGGGTTGGCCCCAAGCCGTCCTCGATCGAAGCAATGGGCCTGAAAGACGCAGCGAAAAAGCTGATGCAGGCAGCTGGCGTGCCTACCACTCCCGGCTATCTGGGCGAAAATCAGGACCCGGCCTTCCTGGCCGAGCGCGCGGCGGAAATCGGCTATCCGGTCCTGATCAAGGCCGTGGCCGGAGGCGGTGGCAAGGGGATGCGGCGAGTCGATAGCGCCGCCGAGTTTGCCGATGCGCTTGCCTCATGCCAGCGCGAGGCTGCGGCCAGTTTTGGCAACGATCATGTCCTGATCGAGAAATACATCCTCTCCCCCCGCCACATCGAAGTGCAGGTCTTTGGCGATAGCCACGGCAATGTCGTCCACCTGTTTGAGCGGGATTGCTCGCTGCAACGCCGCCACCAGAAAGTGATCGAAGAAGCCCCCGCCCCCGGCATGGACGCTGCCACCCGCGAAGCCGTTTGCGCCGCAGCGGTGCGGGCGGCCAAGGCGGTGGATTACGAAGGCGCAGGCACCATCGAATTCATTGCCGATGCCAGCGAAGGCCTGCGCGCCGACCGTATCTGGTTCATGGAAATGAACACCCGCCTACAGGTCGAACACCCGGTAACCGAGGAGATCACCGGCGTCGATCTGGTCGAATGGCAGCTGCTTGTGGCGAACGGCGAAGCCCTGCCGCTGCGGCAGGAAGAGCTGGAAATCCACGGCTGGGCGATCGAAGCGCGGCTCTATGCCGAAGACCCCACCGCCGGGTTCCTGCCCAGCATCGGCACGCTGGAACACCTGCGGCTGAGCGAGGAATTGCGCATCGATACCGGCGTGGAGGAAGGCGGCAGCGTTTCGCCCTTCTATGATCCGATGATCGCCAAGATCATTGCCAGCGGCGAGGACCGCGACGAAGCCATCGCCGCCCTGATTGACGGGATCGACGATACCGAGGTCTGGCCGGTGCGGACCAATGCCGGGTTCCTCGGCCGCCTGCTCGCCCACCCGGACTTTGTCGCGGGCAAGGTCGATACCGGCCTGATCGCGCGCGAAGGCGATGCCTTGGTCACACCGCCCGCGCCGGATGCAGAGGAATTGCAGGAAGTAGCCGCCGCGCTGTGCGGCAGCGCCGGATCCGATCCGTGGTCGGCAGCGGTGGGCCTGCGCCTCAACGCGCCGCCGCGCGCCCAGGCACGCCTGCTGGATGACAGCGGGCAAGTCCACGTGGTCGACCTGCGCGAGATCGAAGCGGACGAGCCCAGTCGCGAAGTCCTGCTGTTCGATTCCGGTTTCGCCCGCCGCTACACGCTGGAACGGGTCGAAGGCGGGCTGCACCATTCCGCCGCCGACGGCGCGATCCTCTCTCCCATGCCGGGCAAGATCATTGCGGTCGAAGTGCGCGAAGGGCAGCACGTGACCAAGGGGCAGAAGCTGCTGACGCTGGAAGCGATGAAGATGGAGCACACCCTGACCGCACCGTTCGACGGAACGGTGGTGGACCTGAACGCCACCCCCGGCGCGCAGGTTCAGGTCGAGGCGCTGCTGGCCCGGATCGTCGAGCCGGAGGGATAAGCAGTAGCCCTGCTGACGCGGCGGCCATTTGCCGCTATGGGGCCGCCATGCAAACCCAGCTTCGCACCTCAGACCAGCCCGTGCGCGTGGCCGCGCTCTATCGCTTTGCCCGCCTGGACAACTATCAGGACCTGCGTGAACCGCTGGAGAAACTGTGCCGCCAGCATGGCATCGGCGGCACGCTGCTCTTGGCGCATGAAGGGATCAACGGCACCATCGCCGGCACGCCCGAAGGGATCGACGCCGTGCTGGCCGCGATCCGCGCCCTGCCCGATTGCGCGGAGGTGGACATAAAGCTCTCGACCGCCTCGACCATGCCCTTCCACCGGATGAAAGTACGGCTGAAGCGCGAGATCGTGACCATGGGCCAGCCCGGCATCGACCCGCGCAGCGTGGTTGGCACCTATGTCGAACCCGACGAATGGAACGAGCTGATTTCCGATCCCGAAACCATCGTGATCGATACCCGCAACGATTATGAAGTGGCGGTCGGCACCTTTACCCGGGCAATCAATCCGCAGACTGTCAGCTTCCGTGAATTCCCGGATTGGTTCCGCCGCGAACGCGAACGCCTGCTGGGCGAAGGCAAGCCTCCCAAGGTGGCGATGTTCTGCACCGGCGGCATTCGCTGTGAAAAATCGACCGCATTCCTGAAGCAGGAAGGGATCGAGGATGTCTTTCACCTCAAGGGCGGCATCCTGAAATATCTGGAAGTCATGCCCGAAGAGCAGAGCCTGTGGCAGGGTGAATGCTTCGTCTTCGATCAGCGCGTAACGGTTGGTCACGGTCTGGTCGAAGGGTCGTGCACCCTGTGCCACGCCTGCCGCCGCCCAGTGAAGCCGGAAGAACTCGCCTCTCCGCTCTATGAAGAAGGGGTCAGTTGCCCGGCCTGCCATAATGAGCGGACCGAGGAACAGCGCGCCTCTTACCGCGAACGGCACCGGCAAGAAATGCTGGCCAAGGCCAAGGGCCGCACCCACGTGGGTGCCTCGCTGACCGACTAGGTAGGCGTACTTGGCGGGGCTTACTAGGCGGGGAGGCCGCCAGTCTGGCGCAGCGCCTCACCCAGCACCACGGCGGCGGATGAGGCAAGGTTCATCGAGCGGACTTCTGCCCGCATCGGAATGCGCAGCTTGACCTGGCATGCATCTGCAACGTGAGGCGGCACGCCACCGCTTTCCTTGCCGAACAGCAGGACATCGTCGGCGCGGAACTGAAAGTCATAAAGCGACTGCGTGGCCTTGGTGGTGAACAGCACCAGCCGGGGCGGCGCAACAGCTGCGCGGAAGGCGTCGAACCCGGCGTGGCGGGTGACATCGACATGGTCGATATAGTCCATCGCCGTGCGCCGCACGCGCCGGTCGTCCCACTCGAAACCCATCGGCTCGATCAGGTCCACCGCCGCCCCCAGACAAGCTCCCAGCCGCAGGACAGCGCCGACGTTTCCGGCAATTTCAGGTTCGAACAGGGCAATGCGCATCGGCGCTCAGTGGCGCGCTGCACGGCGCAAGGCAAGACAGGTTTGGCTTTTGTCCTCTCCCTGCGCCCGGTCGGGCTTCAGGGAGCGGGAGGACAATGCCGCCATCAGAGCGGCATGATGCGGAAGGACAGGGCACCCGGCTGGGCGGAACCCGCCAGCTTCAGTTCAACCTTGCGGTTGATCATGGCAGGGTTTGCCGAACGCGACACCATAACCGTGCCAGAGTTGTTCAGCGGGACTTCGACCCCGTCAACGATCAGGCTGGCCCCCGCCAGAACCGGCGAATAGTCAGCGACAACCTGATAACCGCGGCTATTGTTGCAAAACTCGTTCAGATTGCCGAGCGAAGCGGTAGCCGCGCTGGTATCGATCTGAGCCGCATCAACCGAAACCCGGCAGATCACCGGAACATAGCCTTGCACGCCGATGCGGTACTGGCTTGCATCGCCC
The DNA here is from genome assembly GCA_964561375.1 of uncultured Novosphingobium sp. Classification (GTDB taxonomy): domain Bacteria; phylum Pseudomonadota; class Alphaproteobacteria; order Sphingomonadales; family Sphingomonadaceae; genus Novosphingobium. The sequence continues at coordinate 1,166 of CAZLPK010000030.1, read as the reverse complement.
TGAGCGTAGCTGGCCGGTGCCAAGGCAACCAGAACAGCCGAAGCGGCAACAGTTGCGGCGATCCTGGCGATACGGTTCTGAATTTTCTTCACTGCATTTCCTCCTCGTGGATGCAGCGAAGTTGGCAAGTAGCGTGCCAATCGGTCTTTATCCCGATAATTCAGCTAGATGCAAAAATCCGGCAGGGCAATCGCATTCGAAAGGCGCCATAATAGAAGTCAAAATGACGGTAATCAGGCCGGGGCCCATCCAGATCGCTTCTCAAATTGAGAAGCGCCGAATGGCACGGGCTTATGCTCCATCAGTCTGGCGCGCCGAGCCAATATAGCCGTGCAGCGATACGAAACGCAGCATTTCCGGATCTGAAACAGCCACCGCGCCGCGATTGACTTCAAGCACATTGTGCTCGCGCAGTTCCTTCAGAATGCGGTTCACGTGAATTGGCGTCAGGCCAACCATATCGGCCAGATCCCCCTGGGTCAGCGGCATGGCCACCGAGCCTTCTTTGGCGCCGATCTTTTCCAGACGATCATACAGGTCGATCAGGACCGAGCTCAGCCGCTCAAGACCGGACTTGCGCCCCAGGGACACGACCATCAAGGATTGCCGCCCCAACAGCCGGATCAGATCGGCCAGAACCTCCCGGGACGCTTCGGTTTCTTCCGCGCCGTTCGGCAGAATCATTTCCAACGGATATGCGGCAGTTCGCGCCGGAGACAGGGCAACGATCCATTCCGGGGAAACCGGGTCGATCACCCACTGCGGCTCGCAAAAATCGCCGGGAAGATAGATGCCGGTAATCTGGCGCTGCCCCGAAGGCAGTCGGACATAACGGGCCAGCCAGCCCTCTACGACACGGTGAACATCCTGCATCCGGTCGCCGGGAAAGGCGAGATGCTGGCGACGATGAAACATATGATCGGGTGTCGGAATGATTTTTTCCGATGCATCAAAACCGACTGCCTTCACCTGTATCATAAGCTGGCCTCACTCCTGCGTACACCTGAGGTGCGTCTGCGATCTTTTAACAGACCGCTTAATGAGGCCGATTCATAACATAAAAGAAATGAATATCTGATAGGCCATTACACTTACAAACGATTCCTCTAATCTCGACTTTGTACGATTAGGTGGCGAAGCATAGCGCTTGTGCCATACGCACGATG
>CAZLPK010000029.1:0-25711 GCA_964561375.1 uncultured Novosphingobium sp. | reverse complement strand
GATGATGCTGTCCTCGCAGCCCATTTCCACGGCCACGGCCACTGCCGCCAGCGCGTTCTGGACGTTGTGGCGACCGGGCATCGGCAGTTCGATCCCCTCGATCCGGCGGAACGAACCATCGCGCTGGCGCAGCACCGCATCAAAGCGGTTGCCACCGGGATAGGGTGTCACATTCTCGCCGCGCACATCGGCCTGGGCCGAGAAGCCATAAGTCACGACGCGGCGGTCGCGCACCTTGGGGATCACGGCCTGCACTTCGGGATGGTCGATGCACAGCACCGCGCAGCCATAGAACGGCACGTTCTCGATGAATTCGACGAAGGCGTCCTTGACCCGGTCGAAGCTGCCGTAATGGTCCAGGTGTTCCGGGTCGATATTGGTTACCACCGCAATGGTGCCATCCAGCCGCAGGAACGAACCGTCGCTTTCGTCCGCCTCGACCACCATCCACTCGCTCGCGCCAAGCCGCGCGTTGGAGCCGTAGGAATTGATGATCCCGCCGTTGATGACGGTCGGATCGACCCCGCCCGCATCCAGCAGCGCGGCAACCATCGATGTCGTCGTGGTCTTGCCGTGCGTGCCCGCCACCGCCACCGTGCGCTTCAGCCGCATCAGTTCGGCCAGCATTTCGGCGCGGCGGACCACCGGAATGCGGTGCTCCAGCGCGGCGACCACTTCCGGGTTGTCACGCTTTACGGCGGTAGAGGTAACGACCACGGCGGCATCGCCCAGATTTTCCGCCGCGTGGCCGATCATCACCTTGATCCCGCGCTGGCGCAGCCCTTCGACCACATAGCCTTCGGCAATGTCGCTGCCCTGCACCGTATAGCCCAGGTTGTGCATCACCTCGGCAATGCCGGACATGCCAATCCCGCCAATGCCGACAAAGTGGATCGTGCCGATGTCGGTGCCGACCGCCTTCATGCCGGTGCTCCCTGTGCTGCGGTTTTTGTCTCGTGGTTGTCCGCAACGCGGATCACGTCCATCAGCGGCGCACCGCCAAAGCCTTCGACCAGATCGGCCAGATCGGAAACGGCATTGGGATAACCGCAATTCCACGCCGCATGGGCTGCCGTGGCCAGCGTTTCGGGGTTCATCGCAATCGCCTGAATCTGCTTGGCCAGTTCCGGAGCGGTAAAGCGTTCCTGCCGGATCATCCGCGCGCCCCCAGCAGCGCAAATCTCACGCGTGTTGACGGCCTGATGATCGTCCGTGGCAATCGGCAGCGGGACAAGGATCGCGGGCCGGCCCACGGCGGTCAGTTCCGCCACGGTCGATGCGCCTGCGCGGCCAATGAACAGGTGTGCATCGGCCAGCCGCTCGGCCATGTTTTCGAAATAGGTGCCCAGCTCTGCCGGAATGCCGTGGCTGGCATAGCGTTGGCGCACAGCGTCAATGTCTTCCGGACGGCACTGCTGCGTCACTTGCAGGCGGCTGCGCAATGCGGTGGGCAGCATGGCCAGCCCGTCAGGCACAACCTGGCTGAGAATACCCGCCCCCTGACTGCCGCCCGTCACCAGCACGCGCAGCAGACCGTCGGCAGTGAAGGTCGGGAAAGGCTGATCCCGCAGCGCCAGCACTTCGGCGCGGACCGGATTGCCGACAAGGTGGACCTTGTCGATATGCTTGTGCTGCAGCCGCTCCACCTCGCGGTAGGATGTGGCAATCGCATCGACCCGCCCGGCGAGGAAGCGATTGACCCGGCCCACCACGGCGTTCTGTTCATGAATCACACTGGGGATGCCGGCGCCCGTAGCCGCCCACAGCGCCGGAAAGGCCGGATAGCCGCCAAAGCCGATCACCGCGCTGGGCTGAAAGCTTTCAAACAGGCGCAGCGCCATGCGCCGCCCTTCGAGGATCGCAGCCATGCCGCGCGGCCAGTGCAGCGGGTTCTTGCCGATCCGTCCCGCGGGCAGGACATGGGCCACTAGGCTGGATGGCTTGCCCGGCAGGCGGCTGCCGCGTTCGTCGGTAACCAGCGCGACATGATGGCCGCGCCGCTCCAGCTCAACCGCCAGGGCAAAGGCCGGGATCAGGTGCCCGCCGGTGCCTCCCGCAGCCAGAACATAGTGCCGGGTCGTACCACTCATAACTTGATGCCTACACTGGAAAGCTTGAACCGCTCACGCCGAAGGAACGGATTGCGGCGGGTAATGGCCAACAGGAAACCTGCCCCCAGACAGAGCGCCACAGTGGACGAACCGCCATAGGAAATCAGCGGCAGGGTCATCCCCTTTGACGGAAACAACTGCAGGTTCACAAGGATATTGATGAAGGCCTGTCCGCCGATCTGGGCAATCAGGCCGGCTGCGGCCAGCGTGGTGAACAGGTCGTCCTCGTCCAGCAGGCGGACCAGCACCCGGGCGACCAGCGCGAGGTAAAGGATCACGATCACCATGCAGGCAAGCAGGCCGAATTCCTCACCGATCACCGAAAAGATGTAGTCGGTATGGGCTTCGGGCAGGCCCAGCTTGCGCGTGCCCAGCCACAGGCCCGATCCGGTCCAGCCACCCGAGAGCAAAGTGCGCTGGGCAAGGTCAACCTGATCATAGGCCGTACCGCCGCCCAGAAAGGCGTCGATGCGGTGGCGGGCATTGTCATAGAACATATAGGCCAGCGCGATGAACACCATGCCGCCACCGCCAGCCAGGCCAATCAGCTTGAGCGAAATCCCGCTCATCATCACCAGCACGAACCACACGCCGATGAACAGCACGGCCGAGCCAAAGTCCGGCTGGGCCATCAGCAGCAGCGCGATCAGGCCCATCAGCCCGGTCGAAACCGCAATCACCGGCAGGTTCGGATCACGCACCCGCCACGACAGAATCCACGCCATGCAGATCGCAAAGGCAGGCTTGAGGAATTCCGACGGCTGCAAGGAAATGCCCAGGTTCAGCCAGCGCCGCGCGCCATTGACCGAAGTGCCGATGATCGGAACCAGCACCAGCGCCACCAGCATGGCCAGTCCCAGCACGATCCCCATCCGCCGCGCCATTTCCTTGGGCAGCATCGAAGCGCCGATCATCGCGATCAGGCCCATGAATTGCCAGCGGACGTGGATGTAGAAAAAGTGCAGGTCGTCCAGCCGCTCCGCCGCAGTTGACAGCCGCCGCGCGCTGGCCGGAGAACTGGCCGCAACCGCTGCCGTACCGATCACCATAAGCGTCAGGATGAGAAACAGCAGAGTGCGGTCAATCTCGCGCCACCAGATTGCCAGTTCGCTGCGCCGGTTGCGCGGCGGGCGGGCAATCGTGCTGTCCAGTCCAACCTTGCCGCCGCGCGGCACGACGGGCGGGTAGGTGGCCATCAGGCGCACCCCGCAATTTCGGCCGCGCTGCCCTCCGGGCTCAGCAGGGTCTGGACGATCTGACGGAACGTATCCCCGCGCGCTTCGTAATCGCGGAACTGGTCAAAGCTGGCGCAGGCTGGCGAAAGCAGAACCACATCGCCCGGCTTGGCCGCAGCCATGGCCTGCTGGATCGCCTCGCACATCATTTCGCTGCGCTGGACCGGCATCAGCGGGCCAAGCAGTTCGGCAAACAGCGGACCGGCATCGCCGATGGTATAGGCGGCCGCGACATTGCCGAAATAGGGCGCGCATTCATCCAGATTGTCGCCCTTGGGCAAACCGCCCAGAATCCAGTGAATCCGCCGCTCGGGAGCGGGCGGAAAGGCCGCCAGCGCCGGCGCGGTCGAGGCGGGATTGGTGGCCTTGCTGTCGTTGATGTACAGCACGCCGTTGACCTCGGCCACCCGCTCCATGCGGTGCGGCAGGCCGCGGAAATTAACCAGCGCGGGGCGCCATTGTTCGGCAGTAACGCCAAGTGCCTCGACAATCGCCACGGCTGCGGCGGCGTTCTGCAGATTGTGCGGGCCTTGCAGGCTGGGCCATTCTGGCTGCAGGGCCAGCAGGTCCTGCCCATCGACATTGCGCACATTGCCCGGCTCATGCGAAATCGCAGTGTGGACCGAGATCGACCGGGTCGACTCGTCCCCGATGCCAAAGACCGCAACCTGATCGGCCCGCTGCATCGAGAACAGCCGCGCTTTCGAAGCGGCATAGCCTTCGAACCCGTCATAGCGGTCAAGGTGGTCCGGCGTAATGTTCAGCAGCGCGGCCACTTCGCATTGCAGCGAATAGGTCAGGTCGATCTGATAGCTCGACAGTTCCAGCACATAGACGCCGCCTGCGGGCAGAGGATTTGCGCCAAGGATCGGCAGGCCGATATTGCCGCCCATCAAGCTGGGCACGCCTGCCGATTGCAGGATATGCTGGACCAGTGCCGTCGTCGTCGACTTGCCGTTGGTCCCGGTAATGCCGACCACGCGGTGCGGCGGCAGTTGCGGGCGGCTGAGCGCGAACAGTTCGATATCGCCAATCACCGGCACGCGCGCGGCTTCGGCCACCTTGGCAATCGGATGGGAGTTAAGCGGCACCCCCGGCGAAACGACCACTCCGGCAAAGCCGCTGAGGTCGATACCCAGTGGATCGGCCAGTTCGACCCGGCCTTCCAGCGCGCGGCGCGGTTCTTCACGGCTATCCCAGGCGGTGACCTGTGCCCCGCCGGCCAGCAGGCACTCGACAGCCGCCATCCCCGAGCGGGCCAGCCCGAGAACGGCATAGCGCTTGCCGGCAAAGGCGGTTGACGTGATCATCGCAGTTTAAGTGTCGACAGTCCGATCAGGGCCAGCACGATCGAGACGATCCAGAACCGGATCACCACGGTCGATTCCTTCCAGCCGAGTTGTTCGAAGTGATGGTGTATCGGCGCCATCTTGAACACCCGCTTGCCAGTCCGCTTGTAGACCGCAACCTGGATGATCACCGACAGCGCCTCGGCCACGAACAGGCCGCCGACAATGCCCAGCACGATTTCATGCTGCGCGGCCACGGCGATGGCGCCCAATGCGCCGCCCAGGGCCAGACTGCCGGTATCCCCCATGAAGACGGCGGCAGGCGGAGCGTTGAACCACAGAAAGGCCATACAGGCCCCCATGATCCCGGCGCAAAGGATGGCCAGTTCGCCAGCACGCGGCACGTGCGGAATGCCCAGATAGGCAGCAAAGTCAGCGCGCCCGGCCAGATAGGCAATGATTGCAAAGGCACCGGCGGCAATGATGACCGGCATGGTCGCCAGCCCGTCCAGCCCGTCGGTCAGGTTCACGGCATTGCCCGCGCCGACGATGACGAAGGCGGCAAAGACGTAGTAGAACGGCCCAAGCGGGATGTAATAGCCGGACAGGAACGGCACATAGAGGTTGGTGTCGACCTCGCTCACCAGAATCCACGAAGCGAGACCCGCGACGAGGAATTCCGCCGCCAGACGCACCCGCCCCGGCACCCCGGCGGTCGTCCGCTTCTTCACCTTGTCGTAATCGTCAAGGAAGCCGATCGCACCAAAACCCAGCGTCACGGCGATGCAGGCCCAGACCAGCGGGCTGGTCAGGTCCATCCACAGCAGCATGGCAACGGCCAGCGAGACCAAGATCATCAAGCCGCCCATGGTCGGCGTACCGCGCTTTGCAAGGTGGGTTTTCGGGCCATCCTCGCGGATCGGCTGCCCCTTGCCCTGCCGCACCCGCAGCATCGCGATGAAGCGCGGGCCGATGATCAGGCCAAGCACCAGCGCGGTCATCAGCGCGGCACCCGCGCGGAAGGTCTGGTAGCGAATGAGGTTCGCCAGACCCTCAAACTGGAAATACTGCGCGATCAGGTAAAGCATTCCTGATCCTAGTCCTTTTGCTGTGCGAGCGCGGCGACCAAAGTCCCCAGCCCGACCGAATTCGATCCCTTGACGAGAATGGCGTCGCCGCCTTCCACGCCATGCGCCCTGAGCGCATCAAGAGCTTCAGCGGCAGTACCGCAATGGGCGAAGCCAATGCCCTTGCCAAGCGCGCTCTTGGCGGCTTTCCCCAGTTCATCGGCCAGAGCCTGCATCTCACCGCCAACCAGCACGGCAAAATCGGCGCCAGCAGCCTGTAGCGGCTCGATCAGGGCGGCGTGATAGGCCGGACCATGATCGCCCAGTTCCTTCATCGCGCCCAGCACGGCAATACGCCGCCGCGCGGGCGTTGCGCCGAGTTGCGCCAGGGTCACGCGCATCGAGGCCGGATTGGCGTTGTAGCTTTCGTCGATCAGCAGCGCACGGCCCGAACCATCGCCGCCGCCGGCCCTCAGCTGATGCCGCTGGCCGCGCCCTTTCAGGCCCTGCATTTCGGCGAGCGCGATGCCCGCCGCACCCAGATCGCCGCCAGCCGCGCCGACTGCGGCCATGACTGCCAGCGAATTGGCAATCCAGTGTTCGCCAGGTTCGGCCACGGTATAGCAGATGCGCCGCGCGCCAAGGTCTGCCGTAACCAGCGAGCCGCCACCGGGAGCCGGAACGGCATCGAGCAGACGGACATTGGCATGAGCCGCGCGGCCAAAGGAAATGACCGTCACCTTGCGGGCCTCTGCCGCTGCTTTCAGCTGATCGAAATGCGGACTGTCGGCCGGGATCACGGCCACTCCGCCTGCATCCAGCCCTTCAAAGATTTCGGCCTTGGCAGCGGTGATTGCCTCAAGACTGCCAAGGTTCTCGATATGGGCGGGTGCGATTGCGGTGATGACTGCCACGTGCGGGCGGACCTGCGCGGTCAGGGCACGGATTTCGCCCGCATGGTTCATGCCCATTTCGAACACGCCGAAGCGGCTCCGGCCAGACATCCGGGCAAGGCTGAGCGGCACGCCGACATGGTTGTTGTAGCTCTTGACCGAGCGGTGCGCCTTGCCCCGGCTGGAGCGATCCAGCGCGGCGAAGATCGCTTCCTTGACCCCGGTCTTGCCAACTGAACCGGTGACTCCGATTACGGTCACATCTGCCCGATTTCGCGCAGCTTTTGCCAAAAGCTCAAGTGCGATTGAGGTATCTTTGACGAGCACGTGCGGGCCATTTACCGGGCGGTCCACCACCACTGCGGTCGCCCCGCGGGCAAAGGCCATGTCGACAAAGCGGTGGCCATCCATCGTCTCGCCCTTCAGGGCAAAGAACAGGTCGCCGGGAACGACGTCGCGGCTGTCGATCTCGACGCCCGAAACCTGAAACCGGCCATAGGCCACGCCGCCGGTCGCCGCCGCGATTTCATCCGCATCCCACAGGGCCAGACCCAGAAGGTCGGTCGGTTCAGACGGCCACTCAAGAATTCTGGCTAGCGCGTTCATGCTGCACACTCCCTGGCAACAGCTACGTCGTCAAACGGCAGGACCCGGCAGGCATCCCCTGCGCCGATGATCTGGCCCTGTTCGTGGCCCTTGCCGGCCACCAATACGATATCTTGGCTTTCAGCCGCAGCGATGGCCTCGGCAATCGCAGCGCGGCGGTCGGCCACTTCACGCAAGCCGGCACCACCGGCCAGCACCTGACGGCGGATCGCGGCAGGATCTTCGCCGCGCGGATTATCGTCGGTGACAATGCCAAGATCAGCCTGCCCCGCGACCACCGCACCCATCGGCCCGCGCTTGCCCGCATCGCGATCCCCGCCAGCGCCAAACACCACGATCAGGCGCCCCGTGCAGTGCGGGCGCAGCGCGGCAATGGCAGCTTCCAGCGCGTCAGGAGTATGGGCATAGTCGACATAGATCGGCGCACCCGAACGGCTGATTGCGGCGCGCTCCAGCCGCCCCCGCACCGGCTGCAGACGGGTCAGAGCATCGAACACCCGCGCCGCATCGCCGGCTGTCGCCAGCGCCAGTCCGGCCGAGACCAGCGCATTGGCAGCCTGATAGGCCCCGATCAGCGGCAGGTTCAGCTTGCGCGCCTCACCGGCAAATTCGATCTCCAGCGTCTGGCCCAGTTGGCCGGGCGTGCGGGAAAGCAGACGAATGCCCTGTGCGTCGGCGCCCTCACCCACGCCCAGCAGGCGCAGGCCGCGCTGCCGCACATGGTCCACCGCGCGCTGGCTCCACGCATCGTCCATCCAGACGACTGCCGTACCATCAGCATCGACGACTTCATCGAACAGCCGCATCTTGGCCGCGAAATAGTCGTCCATGTCCTTGTGATAATCGAGGTGGTCGCGGCTGAGATTGGTGAAGGCAGCGGCAGCAACGCGCGGACCTTCGCTGCGATACTGCGACAGACCGTGGCTGCTGGCTTCGAACGCGACATGGGTGATACCCTCGCGTGCCAGCCCGCTGAGGTTGGCCAGGAAGGTCACCACATCCGGCGTGGTCAGGCCGGTCGAAACGCTTTCTTCGGCCGTGGTAATCCCCAGCGTCCCGATCGAGGCCGAACGGTGGCCACCCATGCGCCAGATCTGGCGGGTCAGTTCTACGGTAGAGGTCTTGCCATTGGTGCCGGTCACCGCAACGATGGTTTCGGGCATGGGCGCAAAGAACCGCGTGGCGAGCCGCGCAAAGGCCTGACGCGGGTTGCGGTCCGCGATATGGACCGCGCCGTTCACAACCGCTTCAGGGCGAGCGACTACCGCAACGGCACCCGCCGCAATCGCGGCCGGAATGAAATCCTCGCCATTGACAGCGGCGCCCTGAAAGGCACCGAATACCGAACCGGGAGCAACCTTGCGGTTATCGATGGCGAAGCCGGTGACCTGAAGCTCGCCGCCGCTGCCAAGGGTGATCCCTGCCCCCTCAGCCAGCGCGCCCAGCCTCATTCCCCTTCCCCTTTGCCCACGAGCGGGGCGAGGTCAGAGATGTCCACGTCGCGGCTTGCATCCGGCATGATCCCCAGCAGCGGGCCAATGCGCGGGACAAGGCGGCCCACGACCGGCGCCGCGTTCCAGGCGGCAGTGCGCTGGCCTGAAGTGGCGACCGTGCCTTTCGGCTCGTCCAGCATCGAAATGATCACATAGCGCGGATGGTCCATCGGGAAGGCCGCAGCAAAAGTCGCGACCAGCGAGGTGCGGTTATAGCCGCCCGCACCGGGCTTTTCCGCCGAGCCGGTCTTGCCGCCCACGCGGTAGCCGACGGCATTGGCCTTTTTACCCGTGCCGATATCGACGATCAGGCGCAGCAACTGGCGCATCCGGGCGCTGGTGCTGGCCTTGAACACGCGGCGCCCCGGAACAGCCTGACCCGGCTCCAGCTTCATCAGCGTGGCCGGACGCCACACCCCGCCATTGACCAGCGCGGCATAGGCGCTGGCCAGATGCAGCGGAGTAACCGCAATGCCGTGACCGTAGGCGACGGTCATGGTGGTGATCCGCGCCCAATCCCCCTTGGGCCACAGCGGGAAGCCCCGTGCCGGCAGCTCAATCTGGGCGCGCTTGTCCATGCCCAGCGCCCGCATGGTCTGGTTCAGGCGCGGCCCGCCCACTTCGTCCGCGATCTGGGCGGTGACGATGTTCGACGAGTGGATCAGCGCTTCGGGAACATTAAGGGATTCGCCCAGCGGGTGGCTGTCACGCAGCAGAAATCCGCCAATCGCGATCGGGCGGCTCGACTGGTAGCGACGGGCCATGTCGGTCACCACGCCAGCGTCGATCGCGGCAGCAACCGTGATCGGCTTGAAGGTCGAACCGAGTTCATAGACCTGATTGGTCACGCGGTTGAAAATGAAGGACTCGCTGGCCCGGTCGATCAGGTTCGGGTTGAACGAGGGGAGCGAGGCCAGGGCCACCACTTCGCCCGTATCGACGTCCATGACGATACCCGCCGCGCCCTTGGCGTTCGATTCCGCCATGCCGCGCAGCAGTTCTTCTTCCAGCGCGCCCTGCACGCGGGCATCGATTGCCAGGGCCGCAGGCGTGCCGCGCGTGGCCGGATCGGTCAGCCGCTTGTCGAACACCTGCTCCATCCCGACGCGGCCACGGCCATCGGCGCCGACAAAGCCCAGCACGTGCGCCGCCATCGAACCCTGCGGATAGAACCGCTCGGTCTCACGCGGGAATTCCAGTGCCGGTTCGCCCAGTTCATGCACGCGGTTGGCATCTTCTGGCAGGATGCGGCGGCGCAGATAGCCGGGCTTGCCTTCGGCCAGCCGCGCGGCCAGTGCATTCACTTCCAGATCGGGGAAGATCTTGACCAGTTCCTCGGCCACCTTGCGCGGCGAACTGACCAGCGGGGTGCCATTGGCGCCCAGCGCCTTGGGATTGTACCACAGGGCATAGGCCGGAAAGGCACGGGCCAGCGGCACGCCATTGCGGTCGACAATGTCGGCGCGGGCCGGAACCAGCAGGGTGCCGAATTGCTGCTGCGCCGGGGCGTCAGCGAAAAAGCCAAGGTACAGAATGCGGATCACCGCCGCGAAGGCGATGAAGAGAAAACCCAGAATGACCCAGATGACCCGCCATTTCGCCATCAGCAGGCTGCGGGCGCGCACGTTTACCAGCGCACCCCGGCCTGATGAGATCGTGGTCGAAACAGCGATTGAGGTCATTCGCGCCGGACTCCCTGACGCTCAACCGTGCCGAGCCGCGCGCTGAGCGTGGCATCGGTCGTGGCCTTGCGCTTCGTATCGGAAGGTTCCGCCGCCACGGCCTTGCCGGTCAGCGGATTGACCATTTCCGGCAGCAGGCTGGCCGTGCGCGGCACGTCGGCGCTGGCCACGCGGATCGGGCTGGGAGCATCGACGGCGCGCGGCTTGCTCAGTTCGGCCAGCTGGCGCTCGCTTTCTAGATACTGCCCGGCTGCCGGAGCCTGATAGCCGAATTCAACCTCGTTCAGCGTGCGCAGCTGCTGCTGGTTGGCGCGCGTCTCGAACTCGGTCTCCAGCAGCAGCTTGTCCTGCTTCACGGCCAGAATCTGGCGCTCGGCCAGGCGCACCTGGCTCTTCACGGCATTCACCTTGAAGGTCAGCACCACGGTAAAGGCCAGACAGGTCAGAAGCACTGCGGCCCAACCAATCGAACGCATCCGGTCACGGGTCAGGTTCATGCGGCCTTCCTTTCATGCGGCGGTGCATCGGTGCGCACGGCGCAGCGGAGAGTGGCGGAGCGCGCGCGGGGATTGCGCTCAAGTTCCTGGGCAGAGGGACGGGTCGCCTTGGCGACGTCCCGGAAAGTCGGTGCAAAGGCCGGAGCGCTGGCCGGCAGGTGGCGCGAGGCATTGGCCACGGCGCCGCTGGCCGCGCGCAGAAAGTTCTTCACGATGCGGTCTTCCAGACTGTGAAAGCTGACCACGGCCAGCCGCCCGCCCGGAACCAGCAGGGTTTCAGCAGCGGCCAGACCAGCGCGCAGTTCGTCCAGTTCGGCGTTCACGTGGATACGGATTGCCTGAAAGCTGCGGGTTGCCGGATCCTTCGGCGCGCCCGGGCGATAGCCCAGCGCCTTGCGCACGACCTGCGCCAGCTGGCCGGTGGTGGAAAGCGGACGAGCCGCCACAATCGCGCGGGCGACGCGGCGCGACTGGCGTTCTTCGCCATATTCATACAGCACGTCGGCAATCGTGCTTTCGTCTGCCGTGTTGAGGAAGTCGGCAGCGCTTTCGCCCTCCTGACCCATCCGCATGTCCAGCGGACCATCAGAGGAAAAGGCAAAGCCGCGGTCGGCCTGATCGAGCTGCATCGACGAAACGCCGATATCCATCACCACGCCATCAACGTGGGACACGCCAGCCTCGGCCAGCGAGTCCACCATTTCGGAGAAGCGGCGCGGATGAAGCACCAGCCGGGGCGGGCTTTCCCCGGCCTCGCTCCATCCGCAGCCACCGGTGATCGCATCAGGGTCGCGATCAAAGGCATGGACGGTGGCACCGGCGTCAAGCAGGCGGCGGGTATAGCCACCGGCGCCAAAGGTAGCATCCACGATCACCGCGCCTGGTGCAGGCGCAAGCGCGGCGACAACTTCGTCAAGCAGAACAGGAATGTGCGGGGCGGCGCTCATTTGCGGCCCTTTCCGCTGCGGGCCTGCTGGGCCAGGTCAAGGCAGGCTTCCTGCGCATCTTCCCAGCCGGCACCCATCTTCGCCAGTTCGTCCGGGCTCCAGATGGTGAATTGCTTGCCGCCGCCCTGAAAGAAGGCCGCGTCGGTCAGCGCGCCCAGCTTGAAGAAGCGTTCCGGCAGGATGAAGCGGCCGCTGTCGTCAAACGGCACGCGGGCAAAGCCGTAAAGCTGCTGGGCACGCAGGTCGCGGTCAAAGTCCTGACCACGCTCCAGCGCGACGCGTTCTTCGCGGTCCAGTTCGCTTTCGAATTCGGCAACGCGCGACAGGCCAAAGCCAGTCAGGCACTTCCAGCGCGGGTGCTTGGCAACGCAAAGGACGCGTTCACCAAGGCCGGAATCGCGAACCGCCTTGCGGAAGTCAGGGGGCAGCACAAAGCGACCCTTTTCGCCCAACAGCGAAAAGCCCTGGCCACTATATGCAATAGGCTTGCCCGCCTCCACGTGTTGCCCCGCTCAAAGCCGGGATTGCTCCCGGGTTCCCGAAAAAGATCGATTTTCCCCGCTTCCAGCCGCGCGCCCTCGCGGTCGGATCACCTGCAAAAGGTGCACGACGTGGAATTTCGATGTCGATGAACCAGTTACTTACTCTCGCTTTTGCGGGGATGGAAGGGAAAAACACGGGAAATCGCGGGATAAAACGTAAAATAGCTGATTTAACAGGTTTTTTTGGCAAATCGATTCACCGCGCCATCTTATTGTTCTTGTTTTGTTTTCCGCAGAATTACGCGCTTTCCCGTGGGCCAAAACGGCCCTGCGGGACAGTTCCCGTGATTTCCCCGATTTGATCGAATCAACGCGCGGCGAAAGCGGCGTCGAGCAGCCAGGAAAGCGCCTTGGCTCCGGCTGAACCTTGCTCACGCTCGAGCAGCGCGGCATCGGCAACCACCACCACCCGGCCCTGCCCGATGGCGCAGGTCGCGGCCAGACCGTCGCCCCACAGGCGGCAATTGCTCTGGCCGCGCGTGGCAAGATGGCCGGGCAGATTCACCGGAATGGCAACGCCCATGACCTCGCGTTCGCCGGGGCCGAGCGGCTGCCCTTCATCAAACAACAGTTCCAGCCCCCAGCGGGTCAGGATCGGCGAGAGCAGCACGACCGCCTGCGGGCGGCGCGGATCGCCAAGCGAAAAGCGCGATTCCTCGGTCAGGGCCGGATCGGCCAGCAGCAGGACCTGCCCGCCGCCCCGCACCCAATCGTCCAGCGCGACATTCTCTTGCGGAGCCAGCGCACGCGGCTGGGCAAGGATCAGGCGGCGCAGCTTGTCCAGGCCTTCGGAACTTAACGTATCGAGCGGTTCCAGCGCACCGCGCCCGGCCATGACTTCACGCGCCCAGTGCGGCTCGCCCTCGGGCTTCAGCGAAGCGGCAAGGTCCGGGCCATCGGCCCACAGGATCGGCAGGGTGGTGAACAGGCCAATCGGCGCGCCCGGAGCCGGTTCCTTCCCGCGCGCCAGCAAGGCGGCTGCCGCCAGAGCGACCAGCACCAGAGCAGCCGCAACCCAAGACCTGCGCGGTCTAGCGCGAAGCATCCGCTGCCGGGCTGCTCTTGGCTGGTTCGGGATCTTCGGGAATGGCCGAGGGGACTACGCCAATGTCGGCCAGCGGATCGGACTTGAGCGCCTTTTGATCGGCAGCAGCCTCAGCCGGGGTCTTGCCCGCATCTTCGGCCAGCCGCGCGCGATCGTTGATGACATTGGCAAGGCCGACAACCAGCAGGACAGCGGCAATGCCGAACAGCCCGGTTTGCAGGCGCTGCACGGCCTGAGCCCGCAATTCGCGCGCCGACGGCGGCACGAAATGCTGCGGCCCGTCCATGGACGGCGAGGCCCGATGTGGCGGTTGCGTAGCCATTCTGCCGAAGAGTTTAACCGATCAGGCCAGCCAAGGGAAGACCGGCAGGCCTTTCGCCCGGAGCCACTCCGCATTGTAGAGGCTGGAGAGATAGCGAAAGCCCGTGTCGCACAGGATCGTCGCCACGCGCGGGTCCTCGCGCCCTTCGGCAACCAGCTGGCGGCCCAGTTCGACCGCACCGGCAATGTTGATGCCGGACGACAGGCCCAGGCACAGCCCTTCTTCCTTGAGCAGGCGGGCAACCCATTCCAGCCCTTCCTCATCCGAGATGCGGAACTGGGTGTCGATCGGCGCGCCTTCCAGATTGGCGGTAATCCGCCCCTGTCCGATCCCTTCGGCCACCGAACTGCCTTCGGCCTTCAGCTCGCCATGGGCGTAATAGTTATACAGCGCAGCGCCGTGCGGGTCCGTCAAGGCAATGCGGATATTCTCGTCAAAGGACTTGAGGCCCAGACCCACCCCGGCAATCGTGCCGCCGGTCCCGGCCGCGCAGGTAAAGCCGTCAATCCGGCCTTCCATCTGCTCCCACAGTTCGGGCGCCGTGCTTTCGATGTGGGCCTTGCGGTTGGCGATATTATCGAACTGGTTGGCCCAGACCGCGCCTTCCGTCTCTTCCGCCAGGCGGCGCGAGGTGTGGACGAAATGGCCGGGGTTCGAAAACGGCGCGGCGGGAACCAGCACCAACTCCGCACCCAGGGCACGCAGCGTGTCCATCTTTTCGCGCGATTGGGTTTCGGGCATGACGATGACCGTCTTGTAGCCCAGCGCATTGGCAACCAGCGCAATGCCGATCCCGGTGTTTCCCGCCGTCCCTTCGACAATGGTGCCACCGGGCTTCAGCAGGCCCTTTTCCTCCGCATCGCGGACGATCCACAGCGCAGCGCGGTCCTTGACCGAAGCTCCGGGGTTGGCGAATTCGCACTTGCCCCAGATTTCGCAGCCAGCCGCCTCGCTCGGCCCTTCGAGCAGGACAAGCGGGGTATTACCGATCAGTTCGAGCGTATCGCTCTTCGCAGAAGGTGCATTCATGCGAACAGAGGTAGGTTTGACGGGCGCACAGCGCAATCGAATTGCGCTTGCGCCCATGAAACTTAGTCTTCCGGCGCGATCGTCACCCGCAGACCGTCCAGCGCGTCAGACATTTCGATCTGGCACGACAGGCGCGAGGTTTCATTGCGGTGATCGGTCGAATCGAGCAGGTCGTTCTCGTCTTCGCTCAGCGCGCTGACCTTGTCGGCAAAGGCCGGGTCGACATAAACGTGGCAGGTCGCGCACGAGCAGCAACCGCCGCACAGTGCCAGCAGTTCGTCAAAACCGTTGTCACGGATCGCTTCCATCACGGAAACGCCGGTATCGGCTTCGATTTCCTTTTCTTCACCGGCCCGGTTGACCACAACAAGCTTCGGCATATCCGCGTTCCTCTTGAAACTGCGCCCCCTATCGGCGCTTTTGCCGGGCTGCTAACCACTCGGCCTTCCTTTGGCAAGCAGGACTCTGGGGCATGGGCCTTGATGCAGAGCAGATCAGGACCGGGCTGGACTGGGTTGCCGGGCGCGAACCCGGCATTGCCCGCGCGTTGGAACGGGTCGGCTACCCCGAGCCGCGGATTCGCCCAACCGGCCATGTGACCATGATGCGGACAATTGTCGGCCAGCAGGTCAGTGTGGCTGCCGCCGCTTCGATGTGGCGCAAGTTCGAGGCGTTCGCCGGGGCCGAGCCAGACCTGCAACTGGTGCTCGAAGCCGATTTTGACACCCTGCGCGCCTGCGGCCTGTCCCGTCAGAAACAGGGCTATATGCGCTCGCTGTGCGAACTGGTCGCTTCGGGCCAGCTCGATTTCAGCGCCCTGCCCGCCGATGATGAGGAAGCGATTGCCATGCTGACCCGGATCAAGGGCATCGGGCGCTGGTCGGCGGAAATCTATCTGCTGTTTGCCGAAGGTCGGCCCGACATCTGGCCGGCGGGAGATCTGGCCGTCCAGGTCGGGCTGGCAAAGCTGCTCGACCTGGACGGGCGGCCCAACGAAAGTGCGACCCGGGGGCTCGCTGAAGGCTGGAGACCACATCGAGGGGCGGCCGCCATCTTCACCTGGCATTGTTATAATAACCCGGCCCTGTAAGCTTCGCTAACATCGATGTAAGGGACAATCAGGGGGTCAATTGCCCATGCACAAAACCATCTTCATCACCGGCGGCGCATCCGGCATCGGGCGTGCGGTGGCCGTCAAATTCGGCCAGCAGGGCTGGTTCGTCGGGATCGCCGATATAAACGAAAGCGGCGCCCGTGAAACAGCGGCTATGCTGCCTGCAGGTAAAAATTCCGTTCACAAACTGGATGTTAGAGATCGCGAGGCGTGGGACACGGCCCTTGCCGACTGCGCCAGAGCCAGCGGCGGGCGGATCGATGTGGTGTTCAACAATGCCGGTATCCCGCTGGGCGGCCAGCTGATCGAAAACACCACGTCCGAAATCGAACGCTGCCTCGATATCAACCTGAAAGGGGTGCTGTTCGGTGCGCAGGCGGCCCATCCGTGGTTGAAAGCCAGCGCGCCGGGATCGTGTCTGCTCAACACCGCCAGCGCGGCGGGAATCTATGGCACGCCGGGGGCATCGGTCTATTCCGCCACCAAGTTCGGCGTGCGGGCGATCACCGAATCCCTCGATGCCGAATGGGCGCCAGACGGAATCAGGGTCTGCGACCTGATGCCCGGCTTCATCGATACGCCGCTGATCGACATGAACCCCAATGCCGGATCGAATCAGGACATCCGCACCACCGTGCTGGAGGCCGGTCTGGAAATTACCCCGATTTCAGAAGTGGCCGAAGCCGCATGGCAGGCCGTCCACGGCAAGGCCCTGCACAACCGCGTCGGCAAAACCGCGCACCGCTTGGCCTTTGCCGCGCGGTGGCTGCCGGGCCAATTGCGCAAGCGGACCCGCGTCAGCGCGAAGCCGCTGGGCGGTTAAACTCTACCCCTCGTCATTGCGAGGAGCGCGGCGGTCAAGCAATCCACCGCAGCGCAAAACCGCCCTGGATTGCATCGCTGCGCTCGCAATGACGAAGTGTGGGGACTGACGAAGTGTAGGGACTAGAGATAGGTCTCGATCGCGCGGGCCATGGCGGCGTCGCGGGCGGACAGGCCGTCGGCGTCGTGCGTGGTCAGCGTCATTTCCACGCGGTTGTAGACGTTGAACCATTCCGGATGGTGGTCCGCCTTGTCGGCATACAGCGCGACGCGGGTCATGAAGCCGAATGCCGCGTTGAAATCGGCAAAACGGAAAGTGCGGACAATCGCCTTGCCATCCGCGCGCAGGGTCCAGTCCGGCAGTTCGGACAGGAGGGCGGACAGTTCGGCTTCGCTCAGGCGCTGAATGGACATGGCCGGTTCATTCCCCAAGCCCGCCACGGTTGCAAGGGCGATCGCACGGCGTGACCTTGGCAGGGCCAGTGCTTTGCCCTATCGCCCGCAACCGATGGGCACCTGCCGACTTTCCGCTGCTGATCTGGCCTGCCGCCGGGGCGACCGGCTGCTGTTCGCGCGGCTGTCCTTTGCGCTGGAAAGCGGCGCCGCGCTGCAACTGGCTGGCTCCAACGGGATCGGCAAGTCCAGCCTGATCCGGATTCTGGCCGGATTGCTTGCCCCCTTTGCCGGCTCGGTCAGCCGCGAAGGCGCGATTGCCCTGCTGGATGAGCGCCCCGCGCTGGACCCGCACCTGCCGCTGGGCCGCGCGCTCGGCTTTTGGCAGGGGATCGACGGTCCGGCCGATAATGACGCGGTCCGCCTTGGCCTGTCAGACCTGATGGACGTTCCGGTGCGCTACCTTTCCACCGGCCAGAAAAAGCGCGCCGCCCTTGCCCGCATGATCGGCCAGAAAGCGCCGGTCTGGCTATTGGACGAGCCGCTGAATGGCCTTGATACCAAGGGCGTTGCCCTGGTCGAGGAGCTGGCCGCCGAACATTGCCGCGCCGGGGGCATTGCGGTGATCGCGTCGCACCAGCCGTTCGCCCTGCCCGGAATGCAGCGGATCGAGATGAAGGACTTCGCCCTGTGAGCGTTTTCTTCACCCTGCTGAAACGCGATCTGGCGCAATTGCTGCTGGGCGGCAGGCGCGGCGGCGCAGTGCTGCCGGTGCTGTTCTTCCTCGCCGTGGCCATGCTCTATCCCTTCGCGGTCGGACCGGATGCGCCGGTGCTGGCGCGAACCGGGGGCGGCGTGATCTGGGTTGCGGCGCTGCTAGCTGCGATCCTCCCGCTTGACCGCCTGATCGAACCCGATCTGGAACTGGGGATGTTCGATCAATGGTCCCTGCGCGGGATCAGCGAGGAATTGCTAGTGGCCGTGCGGGTGCTGGCCCACTGGCTCAGCTTTGGCCCGCCGCTGATGCTGGCCGCCCTGCCCGCCTCGGCCCTGGTCGGGATCGACGGGGAAAAGCTGTGGCTGGTGGAACTGGGCCTGCTCGCCGGAACGCCGGGTCTGGCCGCGCTGGGCGTGATGGTTGCGGCGATTACGGCTGGCCTGCGCGGCGGCGCGGCGCTGGGCGGCCTGCTCGCCATTCCGCTGGCCGTGCCGCTGCTGGTCTTTGGCGCGGGCAGTCTGGCCATCGGCGGCGAGTCCGGCCTGGGCCTGACCGCCGCATTCAGCCTGGTCCTGCTGGCCATTACCCCCTTCGCTGCCGGAGCAGCGATCCGCAGCGGGCGCGGTCAGTAAGGCGGCTTGTCGAGGCCCTTGGGGCTTTTCGTAAAGATCTCGCAGCCGTCTTCGGTGATCCCGATGGAATGTTCGAACTGGGCCGAAAGCGAACGGTCGCGCGTTACCGCCGTCCACCCATCGTCCAGCAGCTTCACTCCCGGCTTGCCCAGGTTGATCATCGGTTCGATGGTAAAGAACATGCCGGGGCGCAGTTCCGGGCCGGTACCAGCGCGAGCGGCATGGATCACTTCCGGCGCATCGTGGAACAGCCGGCCAAGACCGTGGCCGCAGAATTCACGGACCACGCCATAGCGGAAGCTTTCGGCGTGCTGCTGGATTGCCGCGCCGATATCGCCCAGCCGCGCGCCGGGGCGGGCCTGCTCGATCCCGATCATCAGGCATTCATAGGTTACGTCGACCAGCCGCTTCGCCTTGATCGGCACGTCGCCCACCAGATACATCCGGCTGGAATCGCCGTGCCAGCCATCCAGCAGCGGGGTAACGTCGATATTCACGATGTCCCCTTCCTTCAGCGTCTTGTCCGAAGGAATGCCGTGGCAAACCACGTGGTTGATCGAGATGCAGCACGAATGCTGATAGCCGCGATAGCCCAGCGTGGCCGGGATCGCGCCGTTATCCAGCGTGAACTGACGCACGAAATCGTCCAGCGCCGCCGTGGTCACACCCGGCTGGACCATGGGCACCAGCGCGTCGAGCGTTTCGGCGGCCAGTCGGCCAGCCTTGCGCATGCCCTCAAACGCTTCGGGGCCATGGAGCTTGATCGTGCCGTCGCGCAGGACGGTCTCGTTACCGGTAACGGTCTGGTACTGATTCATCCCCGCGACATAGGGCAAGCGCGGCCAAATTGCGAGGGTGTTGAAGTCAGGACGCCCCCACGCGCCTCGTCATTGCGAGCGGAGCGAAGCAATCCAGGGCGGTTTACGGAACTCTGGATTGCTTCGGCGCTCCGCTCCTCGCAATGACGAGGAGTGGGCGGAGACAGGTTTCTGCGGCTAGCGCCCCAGAGTGAACAAGGCGCGGTATTCCGGCTTCACCGCCTTGATCACGGCCGGAGTGACCGGCAGCGTTATTTCATAACCGCCCTCGGCATAGGGCCCGGCCGCATAGGGATCGGCAATCAGGCCAATGCGGTTGAACTGCTGGCCGCTTGACGAACCGAGCAGCACCGTAACCGAAGACGGCGCGAGACACTCGTCAAAGGTGTCGCCGCTATTGCGGTCGACCGGCCCGCCCCGACGCTTGGCCCGCTCCTTGTCAAGCGCATTGCAGAAGGCATTGCGCAGCGCTCCGTCAAACGCCGCCTTGGACAGGAACAGCGAAATCGGATCGCGGTGCTGGCCTGCGGTCTTGTCCCAGATCAGGGAAGCGGTGCCGTGATTGCCATGCGCCCCGCCGGTAAATTCGTAAAAGTCACGCTTCAGGCTGAGCCAGCCGGGAAGTTCCGTCACCACGGTCCACTTGGTGGACTGTTCATAGGGGAGGAAATCATAGCCATCCTGCTTGGCGGAATCTGCGCCTTCCTTTGCCATGCTGGACAGCTCGGCGCGGGCCTTGGCCATTTCCTTGTCCAGTTCGGCGCGCAGTTCCGGAATGCTGGCTGCGGCGGCGGGATAGGCATAGGCGAAGGAATAGCGCGGATTTTCGGTCTTGATATCGACCGCCTTGGCCAGCGGCGGCGCGACGGCCTCGCTGGCGTCTCCGGTCGCAACCGCTGCATCGCTGGCGGTAAAGGTGGGCGCGGGTGCGGCCTCTTCCTCTTTTCCGCAGGCGGCCAGCAGGATCAGGGGCGTCAGGGCCAGGGCGAAACGCATGGTAACAATTCCTCTCGCACTTGCCGCACGGCTGCGGCTAGAGTGCGGGAACGATGACAGACAAGCACGCCCTGATCCAGCCCGACCGCGGCCAGAAAGCCACGGCAATCCACCTTGTCGAGAAGAAAGGGTTCGAAGCCTTCGTCAAAGGCTTGTCCGCCGTGCAGCGCGCGGCCCTTTCCGCGCAGAAGTTTGAAGGCGAAGGCTATTCCTACGCGATCCTTCCCGACGGGGATGACTGCATGGTGGTTTCGGGCGTCGCCAATACCGAAAGCCTGTCCAGCTGGTGCATGGCCAAGCTGGCCGAAGTCCTGCCCGCCGGCACCTATCGCCGCGTGGGGGGAGAGCCGGGACCGGCCCTCTATGGCTGGGTCAGCGGGCAATACCGGTTCGACCGCTATCTTTCCAAGCCGAGCGAGGAAGGCCCGCGCATTCTGCTGACGCAGGACGTGAAAGCGATCGAGCCAGCTCTGGCCGAGGCGGCAGCGGTCGCGCTGGTTCGCGATCTGGTCAACACCCCGGCCGAAGACATGGGCCCGGCCCAGCTGGAGCACGAGGCGCAGATCATCGCCAAGGCCCACCGCGCCGATTTCAAGGTAACCAGCGGCGACGCGCTGGAACGCGGCTTTCCGATGGTCCACGGCGTAGGCCGCGCCGCCGCACGCAGCCATGCCCCGCGCATGATCGAACTGCACTGGGGCGATGAAACGCACCCGAAGGTCGCAATTGTCGGCAAGGGCGTATGCTTCGATTCCGGCGGTCTGGATATTAAACCCAGCTCGGCCATGTTGCTGATGAAGAAGGATATGGGCGGCGCGGCCCATGCCCTCGCTCTGGCCCAGCTGGTCATGCAGCACGGGCTGAAAGTGCGGCTGCACCTGCTGATCCCGGCGGTTGAAAACGCGATTTCCGGCAATGCCTTCCGCCCCGGCGACGTGCTGCGCAGCCGCGCCGGGATCACGGTGGAGATTGGCAATACCGACGCCGAAGGGCGGCTGGTTCTGGGTGATGCCCTGACCCGCGCGGGCGAGGAAAAGCCGGAACTGATCGTCGATTTCGCCACGCTGACCGGCGCGGCGCGGGTGGCACTGGGGCCAGACCTTCCCGCCCTGATGACCCGGCGGGACGAAACGGCGGACGAACTGCTGAAAGCGGGCGAAGCGGCGGACGATCGCTGCTGGCGCCTGCCGCTTTATGATGGCTACCGCGAATACCTGAAAAGCGACGTGGCCGACATCAACAATTCCCCCTCGAACGGCTTTGCCGGGGCTTCGGTTGCAGGCCTGTTCCTTGACCGCTTCGTGCCGGAAGGAACCGACTGGGCGCACTTCGATACCTTTGCCTGGCGCCCCAATGCCAAGCCGGGTCGGCCCAAGGGCGGCGAGGCACTTGGCCTGCGCGCGGCCTGGGGTTTGCTGAAGGGGCGTTATGGATAACTTGATAGTCGGGCAAAGCGGCGCTAATCGCCCCCTCTTCCAATTTGGGGACTCCACAGAATTGACCGCAACCGCGATTCCGACCGGGCAACTGGCCCTCTCCGGCCCAGCTGAAAAGCTGGACGCCGCGCATTGGCCGGTGCGCGGAGACCTGGCGCATATCCGCCTCGCGGGTCGCTGCTTCGTACCGCATTACGCCGTGCCGATGCCGCATTCAGTCGTGGCTGGCGGGGCAAAGCTGCAGGCGCTGAACAGCGCCGAATCCGACGTGCGCGAAGAGCTGGCGGGTGGAACCCTGTTCAATGTGCTGGATATTACCGGCAACTGGGCCTGGGGTCAGGTCGGTGAAGATGGTTTTGTCGGTTATCTGCCAATTGACGCGCTGGAAGAGCGACGAAGCTAAGGACTGACGTCCTCTGCTCCGCTCGTGCCGAGCCTGTCGAAGCACGTGTTATTCTGCCGGCTTGGCATCTTTCGACACGCTCAGACTGAGTGAGCAAGACCGAAGGGAACGGGCCGAACCAACCGTAAGGTTATCACTATGCCCCACACCGTATTCATCGATGGCGCCGCCGGAACCACCGGCCTCGAAATCGTCGAGCGTCTTTCGCCCCGCAGCGAATTTGAACTGATCATCCTCGACGATGAACAGCGCAAGAGCGCCTCGGCGCGGCGCGATGCGTTCCACGCCGCCGACTTTGCCGTGCTCTGCCTGCCCGACGATGCGGCGCGCGAAGCTGTCGAGATGGCCGAAGGCAGCAAGGTGCGGATCATCGACGCCTCGACCGCGCACCGCGTGGCCGATGGCTGGACCTATGGCTTTCCCGAAGTGGTCGGGCGCGAAGCCGTGGCCAATGCGACGCGCGTTTCGAATCCGGGGTGCTATCCCACCGGCTTTCTGGGCCTGATTGCCCCGCTGGTCCGCGCCGGAGTGCTGCCTGCCGACTGGCCCTATACGGTCAATGCCGTGTCCGGCTATTCCGGTGGCGGCAAGGCGCTGATCCAGCGGTTTGAGGACGATCCCGACATCGCTTATCGCACCTATGGCCTGGCCATGGGGCACAAGCATGTGCCGGAAATGCAGACCTATGCCGGCCTGTCCGTCCCGCCGCTGTTCGCGCCCTCGGTGATCCCGGCGCACCGCGGCATGGTGGTGGAAGTGCCGCTGCCGCTGTCGGTCATGCCGATGGCCGGATCGCCCGAAGTGCTGCGCATGGCGCTGGTCGATTACTACACCGGCAGCAAGATCGTGACCGTCCATGACGAGCCGAAGGACGAACTGCTGCTGCGCCGCTCGATGCAGCCGTCGGACCGGCTTGACCTGTGGGTGTTCGGCGCGGCGGACGGATCGCAGGCGCGGCTGGTCGCGCGGCTCGACAACCTTGGCAAGGGTGCAAGCGGCGCGGCAGTGCAAAGCCTGAACCTGATGGCTGGCCTGGAAGAAACCCTCGGCCTGTCACTTTGACTGCCTGAAAATTAGGCAGCCATGCTGAAAAATGAGGCAAGCCTCAGGCCGCTTGCCGTTTCCTAAACTTGCGCCAGCACTGCCCACCAGATTCTAATCTTGCGATTCCACTCTTTTACAGACGAAAACCTGCACACAGCGGTGCCATCAGGAATTTGGCACGGTTCTTGATTGGAACCGTGCAGTGGCACACAATAATCCGGTCGGCCCACAAACAAACCAGGGCTGGGCCGGCTTGCTGCGCAGGGGAATACGTGAAGTGAAAAAGATCGAAGCGATCATCAAGCCGTTCAAGCTGGACGAGGTCAAGGAAGCCCTGCACGAAGTGGGCGTTTCCGGCATTACCGTGACCGAAGCCAAGGGCTTTGGCCGCCAGAAGGGCCATACCGAACTCTATCGCGGCGCCGAATATGTCGTCGACTTCCTGCCCAAGGTTAAGCTGGAAGTCGTCGTGCCCGACGCGCTGGCCGAACGCACCGTCGAAGCCATTGCCAGCGCCGCGCAAACCGGCCGGATCGGCGACGGCAAGATTTTCGTCTTCGCCGTGGAAAGCGCCATCCGTATCCGCACTGGCGAGCGCGACGACGACGCCATCTAACCCGCCATTCAACCATTCACCCTCCCCGACGGGAGGGGAAGCAAAGATCCCCCATCGCCGCGCGGTCGGGGCAGCAGTGAAGGACCAGACATGAGCAAGGCCAAGGACATCATCAAGCGGATCAAGGACGAAGAGATCGAGTGGGTCGATCTGCGTTTCACCGATCCCAAGGGCAAGTGGCAGCACCTCACCATGTGCGCGCACGTGATGGGCGAAGATGAATTCGAAGACGGCCTGATGTTCGACGGCTCGTCGATCGACGGCTGGAAGGCGATCAACGAATCCGACATGATTCTGAAGCCGGACCTCGACTCGGTCTTCGTCGATCCGTTCAGCGCCACGCCGATGCTGATCATCACCTGCGACATCATCGAACCGTCGACCGGTGACCTCTACAGCCGCGACCCGCGTTCGACCGCCAAGCGCGCCGAAGCCTACGTCAAGACCACCGGCATCGGTGACACCGTCTATGTCGGTCCGGAAGCCGAATTCTTCCTGTTCGACGACGTGCGCTATTACGACGGTTACAACGGCAACGGCTTCGTCATCGACGACGTCGAACTGCCGACCAACACCAACACCAAGTACGAAGCCGGCAACATGGGCCACCGCCCGGGCGTCAAGGGCGGCTACTTCCCGGTCGCTCCGGTCGATTCCTGCGTCGACATCCGTGGCGAAATGGTTTCGACCATGCTGGAAATGGGCCTGCCCTGCGACAAGCACCACCACGAAGTGGCCGCCGCGCAGCACGAGCTGGGCATGACCTTCGGCACTCTGGTCCAGACCGCTGACCGCATGCAGGTCTACAAGTATGTCGTGCAGCAGGTTGCCCATGCCTATGGCAAGACCGCAACCTTCATGCCCAAGCCGATCAAGGGCGACAACGGCAGCGGCATGCACACCCACATCTCGATCTGGGATGGCGGCAAGCCGCTGTTCGCTGGCAACGGCTATGCCGGTCTGTCGGACATGTGCCTGTACTTCATCGGCGGCGTGATCAAGCACGCCAAGGCGCTGAACGCCTTCACCAACCCGACCACCAACAGCTACAAGCGTCTGGTGCCGGGTTACGAAGCGCCGGTTCTGCTGGCCTATTCGGCCCGCAACCGTTCGGCCTCGTGCCGCATCCCCTATGGCGCCGGTGACAAGGCAAAGCGCGTGGAATTCCGCTTCCCCGACGCGATGGCCAACCCCTACCTGTGCTATTCGGCCCTGCTGATGGCCGGTCTGGACGGGATCAAGAACAAGATCCACCCGGGCGAAGCCATGGACAAGAACCTGTACGATCTGCCCCCGGCCGAACTGGCCCAGGTGCCGACCGTGTGCGGTTCGCTGCGTGAAGCGCTGGAAGCGCTGGAAGCCGATCACGACTTCCTGCTGCAGGGCGGCGTCTTCACCAAGGACCAGATCGACAGCTACATCGAAATCAAGTGGCCGGAAGTGCTGCGTTGGGAAACCACCCCCTCGCCGGTCGAATTCGAAATGTACTACAGCCTCTGATCCCTGCGGATCAAAGCCACCAGAAAAGGCGTCCCGGGAAACCGGGGCGCCTTTTTGCTTTCCGGCATGGCGATGGAACCAGCGCGCGCCCTCAACCATTGCACCAGCAGAGGTTCGTACCACGAAGGGAGAATCCATGCTGTTCGCCGCCGCAATCATCCTGCTGGCTCTCTGGGCGCTTGGCCTGTTTGTCTTTCACGTTCCCAGCGGCCTGATCCATATCCTGCTGATGATCGCCATTCTGGTCGGCCTGGTGCATCTGTTCCAGGGCCGGCGCATGTAGCGATTGGAGAAACTGGTTTCCTACATGGCAACAGTTAACCTATCTGGTTCATTTCAGATGAGGGTTCGCCAATGGAACTGTTTGCCGATTTCTTTGCCACCCTGCGCCGGATGAAGGCCGCGCGCACCGCCCCTGCCGACACGCCAAGCCCGGCCCCGCCGTCGCCCCCAGTTCCCCC
>CAZLPK010000028.1:0-26706 GCA_964561375.1 uncultured Novosphingobium sp. | reverse complement strand
CATTGGCCCCGCGGGCATCGCCCTGATCAAGCAATTCGAAGGCTGCGCCCGGCGCCTGCCCGATGGCCGCTTCGCAGCCTATCCCGACCCCGGCACCGGTGCCGAGCCATGGACCATCGGCTGGGGCGCGACCGGCAAGGGCATCCAGCGCGGCACGATCTGGACCCAGGCGGAATGCGATGCCCGGCTCGAACGCGACCTTGCCCGCTATGCCGCCGAAGTCGCCCGCGCGATCGGCCCTGCCCCGACCAGCCAGCACCAGTTCGATGCCATGGTCAGCTTTCACTACAACACTGGCGCCATCGCCCGCGCGACGCTCACCAAACTGCATAAAGCCGGCGATTTCAAAGGCGCGGAGGCCGAATTCGGCAAGTGAGTCCACGCCGGAGGCAAGCGCCTGAACGGCCTTACCCGCCGCCGCGCCGCCGAAGCGGCGCTCTACAGAAACGGGCGATAGATTGCCGCTTGCAATCTGTTTCGTGCGACCCGACATAGATGCGGGATTTAATCGTCCAGTTAAGGGAGATTCGAGAATGCGCGAGCTGCTGCAACATTACATCCATGGCAAGTGGGTAGATAGCGAAGGCGATCAACGCCGCGAAGTGATCAATCCGGCCACGGAAGAACCCTGCGCGGTTATTTCGGTGGCTACGGCGAAGGACGTGGACAAGGCCGTTGCCGCCGCCCGCCGCGCTTTCAAGACCTATAGCCAGACCACCCGCGAAGAACGCCTTGCCCTGCTTGAGCGGATAGTCGAGGAATACAAGAAGCGCGCCCCGGACCTCGCCAAGTCGATGGCCGAAGAAATGGGCGCACCGCTGTCCTTCGCGATCACCGCACAGGTCGGTGCCGGCATCGGCGGCTTCATCAGCACGATTGCCGCTCTGAAGGACTTCGACTTCATGGAAGACGGTCCGGGCTACAAGGTCGCTTACGAGCCGATCGGCGTGGTTGGCATGATCACCCCGTGGAACTGGCCGCTCAACCAGATCGCGCTGAAGGTCGCTCCGGCCCTCGCCGCTGGTGACACCATGGTGCTCAAGCCGTCGGAAGAATGCCCGACCAATGCCAAGATCTTTGCCGAAATCCTCGACGCTGCCGGGGTTCCGCCGGGCGTGTTCAACCTGGTTCAGGGTGACGGCCCGACCACCGGCAATGCCATCTCCAGCCATCCGGACGTCGAAATGGTCAGCTTCACCGGCTCGACCCGCGCCGGTATCCAGGTGGCCATCGCCGCCGCACCGACCGTGAAGCGCGTCCACCAGGAACTGGGCGGCAAGAGCCCGAACCTGGTCCTGCCCGATGCCGACCTTGCCACCCAGCTGCCCGCCGTGGCCATGGGTCCGCTGGTCAACACCGGCCAGTCGTGCATTTCGCCGACCAAGGTGCTGGTCGCCAAGGACCGCGAAGCCGAAGTCGTCTCGTTCTACAAGAACATGTACGCGGCCACCCCGGTTGGCGATCCGATGGCCGAAGGCAATCACCTTGGCCCGGTGGTCAACAAGGCGCAGTTCGAAAAGGTTCGCAGCCTGATCCAGTCGGCCATCGACGAAGGTGCCAAGCTGGAAGCCGGCGGCCCTGACCTGCCGAGCAACGTCAACCGTGGCTACTACATCCAGCCGACCGTGTTCTCGGGCGTGACCCCGGACATGCGCATCGCCAAGGAAGAAATCTTTGGCCCGGTTGCCACGATCATGACCTACGACACCCTGGATCAGGGCATCGAACTGGCCAATGCCACCGAATACGGCCTGTCCGCCGCCATCACCGGCGATCCGGCCAAGGCAGCTTCGGTTGCAGGCAAGCTGCGCGCCGGCATGGTCGCGATCAACAACTGGGGCCCCACCCCAGGCGCTCCGTTCGGCGGCTACAAGCAGTCGGGCAATGGCCGTGAAGGCGGTCTAGCTGGCCTGAAGGACTTCATGGAAATGAAGTCGATCTCCGGCCTGCCGGCCTGATCCGACCGGATTGAAAGGAAAGACCCCTTCCGGCCTCGTGCGGGGAGGGGTTTTCCTTTGCGCGGCGTGCCGGGAAAGACCCTGCGACAGGCTCAGGGTGAGCGGTCAATTGATCCGCCTCCATGCGTCATCCCCGCGCAAGCAGGGATCGCTGGCCAGCCACAAAACGGATGATCGAGAGCGGTCCCCGGTCAAGCCGGGGACGACGTACCGAGGCTATGCCTCCAGCTTGTACTTGTCCTGCTGGCCGTGAGCGCCGTCCTTGGTCCGGCCCTCCAGCGGTGCGGCCTCGCTGCGGCGCATAGCGACGGCGGAGGCGATCAGGCGGCTTTGCGCTTCGTCCGACAGCCGCTCCCAGCCATTGCGGCCAAGCAGTTCCATCGGGCGATAGCGGATCTTGTACTGCATCCGCGGCGAACCTTCGACCCAGTAGCCCAGGTAGACGAACGGCAGGCCGTCCTGCTGCGCGCGGCGGATGTGATCGAGGATAATGTAATTGCCAAGGCCGGTGCGACCCGCGTGATCCGGCTCGTAAAAGCTGTAGATCATCGACAGGCCATCGCCCTGCCGGTCGGTCAGGCAGGCACCGACGAGGCGGCCTGGCGTGCCATCGGGGTTCGGCTCGCGATATTCGACCACCCAGGAATCGACCGGGGTATGCTCGACCATGTCGGCAAAATCGGTTTCGTCCATTGACGTCATGCCGCCGCCCGGATGCCGCTGTCCCAGATAGCGTTGCAGCAATTCGAACTGTTCGGAAGTCGACCACGGGCGGCACACTGTCGCAATCAGGTCGGAATGGCGGCGCAGGTCCTTGCGCTGACTGGCCGAAGCGCGGAATTCGCCTGCAATCACCCGGACCGAGACACAGGCCTGGCAATCGGCGCAGGACGGGCGATAGGCGACCGTCTGGCTGCGGCGGAAACCGATCCGGCCCAGCGCGTCGTTCAGTTCCTCGGCATGGGGGCCCTTCAGTTCGGTGAAGACCTTCCGCTCCATCCGGCCCGGCAGATACGGGCACGGCGCAGGGCTCGTGACGAAGAACCGGGGAAAACGAACGGGAGCCGTCACGCGCGAAAAACCATCCTTGGGGCTGGGTTAATGCGCGCCAGTATGCCTACCGGAGACGAAGGTTGAAAGAACTTTAACCAAAAAACGTGGTTAACTGCGGGTTATTTTGCACATCCGCACGGCAAAACGGGGCTGGCCGCGCCTGCCCCGTCCCGGTTTGGCGATACGCCTAGTTCAATTCAACCGAAGTGACCGAATAACCCTTTTCCCGCAAAGTGCTGACCAGCGCATCAAGCTGCTCACGGTCACGCGCTTCGCATTCGATATCCGCCGTCAGCCCCTTGGCCGGCAGGTGGGTGAAGATCCGTTGATGGTAAATTTCGAGGATGTTCACGTTGTGCCGGTCGAACTCGCGGATCACGCTGAACAGTGCGCCCGGGCGGTCCTGCAGCACCAGCCGCAGACGCGCGAGACGGCCCGAACGGGCTAGATCGCGCAGCAGCACGTTGGCCAACAGGCGGGTGTCGATATTGCCGCCGGTCAGCGGAATGCCGATCTTGCGCCCCTTGAAGCGCGAGGGATGCGCCAGCAGCGCGGCAAGCCCTGCAGCCCCGGCCCCTTCGACCACGGTCTTTTCGATCTGCAACAGCAGCGAGACCGCACGTTCCAGCGAGCCTTCATTGACCAGCACGATATCGTCGATCAGGCGGCGCAGGGTGCGGCTGGTGAACGAGCCCGGTTCCTTCACCGCGATCCCTTCGGCCAGGGTATCGCCGCCACAGGCCAGTTCGTTGTGCTTCAGCCGGTTGTACATCGACGGGTAAAGCTCTGCCTCAACCCCGATCAGGGCGATGTCCGGCTTGATCGCGCGGGCAGCCACGCCCATGCCCGAGGCCAGCCCGCCGCCGCCGATCGGGATGACCAGCATATCGAGATCCGGCACGTCTTCCAGCATTTCCAGCGCAACCGTGCCCTGTCCGGCGGCAACATGCGGATCGTCGAACGGGTGGACGAAGGTCAGCCCCATTTGCCGCTCCAGCGCGCGGGCGTGGGCATAGGCTTCGTCGAAAGTTTCGCCCTCCAGCACCACGGTGCCACCAACCGCTTCGGTCTGCATCACCTTTACCGTCGGGGTGGTGCGCGGCATCACGATCGTCACCGGCACGCCCAGACGGCTGCCGTGGTAAGACAGGCCCTGCGCGTGATTGCCTGCCGAAGCCGCGATCACGCCGCGCTTGCGCTGTTCTTCCGGCATCAGCAGCATCGCGTTAAGCGCGCCGCGTTCCTTGTAGGCGGCAGTAAACTGAAGGTTTTCAAACTTCAGCCAGACTTCGGCCCCGGTAATCTCGCTAAGCGTCCGGCTGTAATCGCAATCGGTGCGCACGACGGCGCCCTTGATGCGCTCGGCCGCGGCCCGCACATCTTCGATGGTCAGCTGTTCAGCGACGGTTTCAACGGTTCCGGTCATATGCCAAGCGCCGTAACGCAAAGCGGCAGGCGAAGAAACACACAATTGCGTCGGCTTTGCCAGCTTTGCTTTGCCCAAAAAGGCGCTACACACCCAGCCATGACCACTCCGATCAATGTATCCTTCCTCGGCCTGGGCGTAATGGGCGGCGCGATTGCCCGCCACATCGGCAATGCCGGACACCGCCTGACGATCTACAACCGCAGCCCGGAACGCGCGACGCGCTGGCAGGAAGCCAATCCCGGCCTTGCCGCCCGCGTGGCGACCAGCCCGGCTGAAGCGGCCGAAGGGGCAGACGTGGTGCTGACCTGCGTCGGCAATGATGATGACCTAGCCGATGTGGTGCTTGGCCCGACTGGCGTGTTCTCGGCCATCCGGCCCGGTGCGACCTTTATCGACCACACCACGGTTTCGGCCCGCATCGCGCGGCAGATTGCGGTAGAAGCCCGCGATCTTGAAGTGCACTGCGTCGATGCGCCCGTCACTGGCGGTCAGGCCGGAGCGGAAAACGGCCAGCTGACCGTGATGTGCGGTGGCCGCGCCGACGCGATCGAGGCTGCCCGTCCGGTGATGGAAGCCTATACTAAGCGGATCGTCCATGTTGGCAAGGCGGGCGCGGGGCAGACCACCAAGATGGTCAACCAGATCACCTTTTCCGGGATCATCGCCACCCTGTCCGAAGCCATGCGTTTTGCCGAAGCCGCGCACCTTGATCTCGACAAGGTGTACGAGGCGATTTCCGGCGGCGCGGCGCAAAGCTGGCAGATGGACAACCGCTGGCACACCATGTGCCGCGATGAATTCGACTTTGGCTTTGCGATTGACTGGATGCGCAAGGACATGGGCCTTGCGCTGGAAGAAGGCCGCTCGCTTGGCGTCTCCCTGCCGGTCGCGGCAATGATCGACCAGTTCTATGCCGAAGTGCAGGCACTGGGCGGCGGGCGGCAGGATACTTCTGCCCTCGTCCGCCGCCTGCCGCGCAAGGGCAAGGCGTGAAGGCTCTGCTGCTGGGCGCGGTCTGCGCGCTCTCGCTTGCCGCCCCGGCCCTCGCTGATACGCTGGTCGACAATGTCGATGGCGTAACCATTGATGCGAAAGGCGGGATCGACCGCTTCACCGGTCTGGTCGTTGGCGACGATGGCCGGATCAAGCAGGTCCTCCACCGCGGCGACAAGCGGCCCGAACGGCCCGATTACAAGCTGGATGGCAAGGGCCAGTTCCTGATCCCCGGCCTGATCGACAGCCATGGCCATGTCATGGGCCTGGGCTTTGGCGCGCTGACGCTGGACCTGTCGGGCGCGCGCTCGCTTAGCGAAGCCTTGGCCAAGATCGCGGCCTATGCCCAGGCGCATCCTGATCGCCCGTGGATTCTGGGGCGCGGATGGAATCAGGAACTCTGGCCGGAAAAGCGCTTTCCCACGGCGGCTGAACTCGATGCGGTCGTACCGGACCGTCCGGTCTGGCTGACCCGCGTGGATGGCCATGCCGGCTGGGCCAATTCCAAAGCGCTGGCCGCTGCTGGCATTACCGCCGCAATCCGCGATCCGGCGGGCGGCAAGATCGAACGCGTTACCCCTGCCGGAAAGCCCGCCGGGGTGCTGATCGATACGGCGACTGAACTGGTCGATGCCAAGGTTCCCCCGCCCCGCCCCGAGGACCGCGATCTGGCGCTGGCCAAGGCGCAGGAGATCCTGCTGGCCAGGGGCGTGACCGCGATTGCCGACATGGGCACCACGATCGAGGACTGGCAGGCCTATCGCCGCGCTGGCGACAATGGCTCGCTGCGCCTGCGGATCATGGCCTATGCCGCCGGGACCGATGCCATGAGCCTGATCGGCGGCCCCGGGCCAACCCCGTGGCTCTATGACGACAAGCTGCGCCTCAACGGGGTGAAACTTTATGTCGATGGCGCGCTCGGCTCGCGCGGGGCCAGCCTCAAGGCGCCCTATGCCGATGCGCCCGGCACCAAGGGCCTGCGCATCACCGGCGATACCCAGCTGAAGAACCTGATGAGCCGCGCCGCGCTCGACAAGTTTCAGGTTGCCGTCCACGCCATTGGCGACGAGGCGAACATGGCCGTGCTTTCAGCCATCGAGGACATGAGCCAGACCTACAGCGGCGACCGGCGCTGGCGGATCGAGCATGCGCAGGTAGTCGATCCCGCCGACATCGCGCGCTTCGGCAAGCACGGCATCGTCGCCTCGATGCAGCCGGTTCACCAGACCAGCGACCGCGAAATGGCGGAAAAGCGCCTTGGCCCGGCCCGTCTGGCCGGTGCCTATGCGTGGAAATCCATCGAAGCGAGCGGCGCGCGGATAGCGTTCGGCTCTGACGTTCCAGTCGAAGCGGCCGATCCGTTCGATGGCTGGGCTGCTGCAATCAGCCGCACCGGTCCGGATGGCCAGCCCCTCGGCGGCTGGCAGCCACAGGAACGGGTCAGCCGCGAACAGGCTTTCGCCGCCTATACCGCCAGCGGGGCCTATGCCGGATTTGCCGAAGGCCGCTTTGGCCGACTGGTGGCCGGAGAGCGCGCCGACTTTGTCCTGATCGACCGCGACCCGTTCCTCGCCGCACCGTCAGAACTGCGCCAGACCAAGGTCAACGAAGTGTGGCTGGGCGGGCGCAAGGTCTGGCAGGCGAAGTAGGCGGTTGCCACCCTTGTCGTCCCCGGCCTGACCGGGGACCGCTCTCGGCCACGCACAACTTGAATGCCAGCGATCCCCGCCTTCGCGGGGATGACGGTGAGCTAGACTGATTCAGCCGCCGCTTCTTCCCGCGCGGCCTTGCGTTCGCTGAACCACATGACCACCAGCGCGCTTTCGAACAGCAGCATCAGCGGGACCAGCAGCAGCAGCTGCGACACAACGTCCGGCGGCGTCACGATGGCCGCCAGGATCGCCATGCCGACGATCACATAGCGCCGCGCCGCGACCAGTTGCGCACGGCTGACGATGCCTGCGCGGTTCAGCAGCAGCAGCAGGACCGGGAGCAGGAAACTGATCCCGAAAGCCAGAATGAACTGCATCACCAGGCTCAGGTAATCGCCGGTTCCAGGCAGTGCTTCCAGCTGCATCCCGCCCTTATCGCCTTCAAAGCCCAGGAAGAACCGGAAGGCTGTGGGCATGACCACGAAATAGGCCAGCGCCGCGCCCGCACTGAACAGCACCGGGGTCGCAAACAGGAATGGCAGGAACGCCTTCTTCTCCTTGGCGTAAAGCCCCGGCGCAACGAAGGCCCACAGCTGGTTGGCGATAACCGGGAACGAGATCATGAAAGCCGCAAACAGCGCGACCTTCAGTTCCACAAAGAACGCCTCGTACAGCTTGGTATAGATCAGCTTGCCCTGCCCCGGCGGGAACGCCTCGGTCAGCGGGCGAACCAGCAGGGCGAAAATATCGTCCGCAAAGTAAAAGCTGACGACGAAGGCCGCGCCCAGCGCATAGACACAGCGCAGCAGGCGGGTACGCAGTTCGATCAGGTGATCAAGCAGCGGGGCCTGGGTATCGTCGATATCCTCGACCTTGAAGACCATCAGGTTTGCTTTCCGGTGTCCGGCTGAACCGGCGCGTCAGCGGCTTTCGCCCCCTCGGCGGTGGCAGCCGGATCGCTGGGCGTAGTCCCCGGATCGGGGCCGACCAGCGCCTGCTCTGCCGTTGCCGGGGGATGGGCCGCCATGATCGCGGCGTTCTGTTCGCGCCACTTCTTTTCCATTTCCGCCAGCTCTGCCTCGCGGATCATGGTTTCCACGCCCGCACGGAAATGGCCGGAGATACGCCGGACCTTGCCGATCCAGCGCCCCGCCGTGCGCAGCGCCATCGGCAGGTCCTTGGGCCCGATTACCACGATCGCGATGACCACGATCAGCAGCAGCTCGGAAGCGCCGACATCAAACATGGCTGATTCCTAAATCCGGCGCGTCAGGCCGGCTTGTCGCCGCTTTCGACAACCGTTTCGCCGTTCAGCGTGGCCTGCTTGGCCTCAGCCGGAGGCGCGATCTGGCCTGCGGGGGGCTGGGCCTTCACATCCTCGCCTTCGGACATGCCCTTCTTGAAGCTGTTGATACCCTTGCCGAAATCGCCCATGATTTCCGATACGCGGCCGCGGCCAAACAGCACCAGTACGATCACCAGCACGATCAGCCAGTGCCACAAAGACCCGAAACCCATCGTTTTCACTCCTGAAACAAGGCGGAACCTGCCGCCGGAGCCACTGCCCCTCAAACGCTCATGTAGGGTATTTACTGGCAATATGCGAGTCAGTCGGTCGCATCCTCGTCTGCTTCTTCGCTGCCCTCACCCTGACCGGGAACTTCCATTGCCGCCGCAAAAGCATCCTCGACCGGATCGAGCAGCCCTGCGGCGCGCAACTCGTCGATCCCCGGCAAATCGCGGCGGCTTTCAAGGCCAAAGTGGGTCAGGAATTCCGGCGTGGTCGCATAGATCACCGGACGCCCCGGCACTTCGCGCCGCCCGGCAATGCGCACCCAGCCCGCCTCCATCAGCACGTCGAGCGTACCCTTTGCCGTCTGCACGCCGCGGATCGATTCGATTTCAGCGCGGCTGACCGGTTCGTGATAAGCGACAATCGCCAACACCTCGGTCGCGGCGCGGGACAGGCGGCGCACTTCCTCGCGCTCACGCCGCAGCAGGTGGGCCAGATCGGGCGCGGTCTGGAAATGCCACTGCTTGCCGCGCTCGACCAGATTGATCCCCCGCTCGGCATAGGTGGCCTGCAACTGCGCCAGCGCATCGCGGACATTGGCCCCGCCCAGATGTGTGGAAATGGCCTCTGCCGTCATCGGCTGTTCGGCGGCAAACAGGGTCGCCTCGACCGCGCGGACCAGATCGTCAGGACGGGTCATGCAAATGCCCTCCCGGCATCGTCATTGCGAGCGGAGCGCAGCAATCCAGAGCGGATTTCACGGCACTGGATTGCTTCGTCGCTTCGCTCCTCGCAATGACGAATGGTACTGCTCACGCCTTGATCCCCCGCAGCATCAGTGGCCCGAACACTTCTTCCTGGCTGAGTTCCGCCTTGCCCAGCCGCGCCAGTTCCAGCGCGGCAACAAAGCTGGACGCCAGGGCCGAGCGGCGCAATTGCGGATCGGCATGGGGCGGCAGGAAATCGCGCAGTTCCATCCAGTCGATATTGACGCCCAGCATGGACGACACCCGCGACAGCGCGCTGTCCAGCGTCATCACCATGCGGTCGCGGACCATGTGGACCACCGGCGCGGTGCGCGCCTTGACCTGACCATAGGCCTGCACCAGCGCGAACCAGTCGCACTGCCATTTGGCCCGGCGATCGACCCGCAGCCCTTCCGGCGCGCCGCGCAGGAACACGTCGCGGCCCAGCCGGTCGCGCCCGATCAGCCGCGCCGCTGCATCGCGCATCGCGGCCAGCCGTTGCAGCCGCAATTGCAGCCGCAGCGCGAGTTCTTCCGGTGATGGATCGGGCTGCTCCTCGCGCGGCAGCAGCAGCGCCGATTTGAGGTAGGCCAGCCACGCCGCCATGACGAGGTAATCCGCCGCCAGTTCCAGCCGCAGCGCCTCGGCCTCTTCGATATAGGTCAGGTACTGGTCGACCAGTTCGAGGATCGAAATGCGCCGCAGATCGACCTTTTGCCGCCGGGCGAGATCTAGCAGCAGGTCCAGCGGCCCCTCCCACCCGTCAAGCTCCAGATAAAGCGCCTCGTCCGCGCTGGCCGCTGCGCCAACGCCCTGCCAGTCGTCATCCGGCAGGGTAATTGCCGGACTGTCGACCTCGGGCTCTTCGTTCACTCAGCTTCCCCCGTCAGGGCCAGCAGGGCATCCCGCTTCGCAAGCAGCGCCGCCTGATCGCCGCTCGCGCCATCCAGCCGGGTGAAGGACAGCGCGCGTTCCAGCCGCGCGGCAGTCTTTTCGCTCATGGCTGGGACGCTTTCGCAGATGCCGACCATGTCTTCCATCTTGGCCCAGCAGTTGAGCGCAATGTCGCAGCCCGCCGCCAAGGCCTTGGCCGCACGTTCCGGCACCGAGCCGGACAGCGCCTCCATGTCGAGATCATCGGTCATCAGCAGGCCGTCAAAGCCGATCTTGCCCCGAATGATGTCGCGAATGATGGTGGGGGACTGGGTCGCGGGATTTTCGCTGTCCCACGCCGTAAACTTCAAATGCCCGGTCATGGCCGAGGGCGCATTGTTGAGCGCGCGGAACGGGGCAATGTCCGTTTCCAGTTCCTCGGCGCTTTCGGTAACGGTCGGCAGTTCCTTGTGCGTATCGCAGGCCGAGCGGCCATGGCCCGGCATATGCTTGACCGTTCCCGCCACGCCGGCGCGGGCCAGGCCGTCCAGCACGGCGCGGCCCAGGGCGGCAACGCGCAGCGGTTCATGCCCTAGCGCACGGTCGCCGATCACGTCATGCGCGCCTTCTACCCGTACATCCAGCACGGGGGCATGAGTGCAGGTGATGCCCACTTCGGCAAGGTCCATCGCCAGCGCCTCGGCATTGGCGCGGGCGGCTTCGATCGCGCTGGCCGGAGCCAGATCGTACAGCCGGTCAAATACTGCGCCGGGAGGATAGGCCTGCCACACCGGCGGCTTCATCCGCTGCACCCGCCCGCCTTCCTGATCGATAGTGATCAGCAGCCGGTCGCGCCCGTGGATTTCACGCAGGGCATCGGTCAGCGCGCGCAGCTGCTCGCGGTTTTCCACGTTGCGGCCAAAGATGATGTAGCCCGCCGGATCGGCCTCACGAAAAAAGGCGCGCTCATCAGCGCTTAGCACCAGACCGGAAAGGCCGAAAATCGCAGGGGTCATAACGGACCGAAATTCGCAGCTAGGCAGGGATGTGGCAAGCGCTGGCGCAGCAATCCGTGTGGATACCGGCGCTATTTGACCTGACAGGCAATGCCGGATGACTTGAGCCGTCCGCACAGCGCCGTCGCGCCAGCCCTGTCGCCCGCCACGGCCTGAAGCCGGTAGACCGTGCCGATATCCGCAGTGCCCGTCACCACCCGGTGCGAAACGCCCGAAAGCGCGCCGTTGGACTGCGCGACCAGCTTGGTCCAGCCCGCCTCTGCCGCAGCCTTGGACGAATAGGCCCCAACCTGCACCCCGACCCCGCGCGCGGCGGGTTCGGCGCTGGCTGCAGCGCTGGGCGAAGCCTTGGGCTGCGGAGTGGGCGTTGCAGCCGGAGCAGGCGCCGGAGCAGCCTCGCCAGCGGCAAGTTGCGGGGCGCGGGTCTGCCCGTCGAGCACCACATAGGTCTGATCGCCCGTTCCGGCGAACTGCTTGCCGCCCGGATCACTGGGGGCCACCTTGTAGGGACCGGGTTCCGCCGGAACTACACTGCCGTCCGCCACGACAGCTTCCTGCGTGACGCTGCGCGTCGCCCACCAGATCCCGCCGACCAGCGCGCCCAGCACGACCAGGCCGACCAGAACCAGCGTGATCAGGCCGCGATTGTCGTGGCGATCAAAGGCGAAATCTTCGTCATCCGGGCTATCCAGCCACGGCAGGCGCTCGTCCTGTCCGGCCAGGGCCAGTTGCTCGTTGCCCAGCAGGTCGTCCAACCGGTTATCCCAATTGTCGCTACCGTTCGCCCCTTCGGTTCCCGACATGGTCACATCTCCTCAACCGCTTCGACGCCCAGAATGGCGAGGCCGTTCTTCACAAGCTGCCCGATTTGCGCAGCGAGATAAAGCCTCGCCCCGGTCATCTTAGGATCTTGTGCCACGATAAAGCGCTTTTCGGGGCGATCGTTGCCCAGATTCCAGTAGGAATGGAACGCCCCGGCCAGATCATAGAGGTAAAACGCGATGCGGTGCGGCTCGCGCGCTGCTGCCGCCGCCTCGACCAGACGCGGAAACTGCGCCGCGACCTTGATCAGGTCCAGCTCTTCCGGGCCAAGCAGGCCAAGATCGCTGTCCGCCGGAGCAAAACCTTCTGCCGCTGCCTTGCGCAGGGTCGAGCGGATCCGGGCATGGGCGTACTGGACGTAGAAGACCGGGTTGTCCTTCGACGCTTCGACCACCTTGTCGAAGTCAAAGTCCATCTGCGCTTCGGGCTTGCGGGTCAGCATGGTAAAGCGGACCACGTCCTTGCCGACCATTTCCACCACATCGGCCAGGGTAACGAAATTGCCCGACCGCTTCGACATCTTGAACGGCTGTCCGCCCTTGAGCAGCTGAACCATCTGGACCAGCTTGACCTCGAACGGCTTTTCCTTGCCCTCGCCCTGGGTCAGCGCGGCAACGGCGGCCTTGATCCGCTTGACCGTGCCGGCATGGTCCGCGCCCCAGATGTCAACCAGCGCGTCAGCGGTCTGCGCCTTCTGGAAGTGATAGGCCATGTCCGCGCCGAAATAGGTCCAGCTTCCGTCGCTCTTGCGGATCGGGCGGTCCTGATCGTCGCCAAAACGGGTCGAGCGGAACAGCGGCAGCTCAACCGGCTCCCAGTCTTCCAGCTGCTTGCCCTTCGGCGCTTCGAGCTGGCCATCATAGACCAGATCGTGCGCGCGCAGCCACTTTTCAGCCTCGGCGGGCTTGCCCGCAGCCTGCAGTTCCGCTTCGGAGGAGAACAGGTCATGGGCGATGCCCAGCAGGGCCAGGTCGGCCTTGATCTGATCGAGCATGGCCGCAACCGCGCGGGTGCGGAACAGGACGAGCCATTCGCTTTCCGGCGCGACGGCATATTTGTCGCCAAATTCGGCGGCCAGCGCCTGCCCGACCGGAACCAGATAGTCGCCCGGATAGAGCCCTTCCGGAATTTCGCCGACCGTTTCGCCCAGTGCTTCGCGGTAACGGATGTGGGCCGAACGGGCGAGGACATCGACCTGACCGCCCGCATCGTTGACGTAATATTCGCGAATAACCTTGTGTCCGGCCCATTCCAGCAGGCTGGCCAGCGCATCGCCCACCACCGCGCCGCGGCAATGGCCCATGTGCATCGGGCCGGTCGGATTGGCCGAGACATATTCGACGTTGACCACCGAGCCGCCGCCCATGGCCGAGCGGCCATAATCACCGGCCAGCTGGCCAATGGCCTGAAGTTCGGCAGTCCAGGCCGCCGGATCGACGCGCAGGTTGATAAAGCCGGGGCCGGCGATTTCCGCAGAAACCACGGCCGGAACCTTGCTCAGTTCGGCCACCAGCGCTTCGGCCAGAGCGCGCGGATTGGTGCCAGCGGGCTTGGCCAGCACCATCGCGGCATTGGTCGCCAGATCGCCATGCGACGGATCGCGCGGCGGCTCTACCGTGATCGCGGCGCGGTTCAGGCCGGCTGGCAGGCTGCCCGCCGCTTCCAGCGCATCCAGCGCGGCGGCGATATGGCCGGAAAAGGCAGCGTAGAGGGTCTTTGCTTCAGTCATCGAAAATGCTCTTGGCTTGGGCCGCGAAGGCCACGCAACAAAAGCGCCCCTACCGTTTAGGCAGGGACGCGGCAAGCGATGAGGGCACGCGCGCAGCGTGCCGGTTCATCGCGTGGCGTTGAAAGTCAGCTGGTCCTGGCTGAGCTGGAAGCCCACCATGACTTCGAAAGTGGCGCGGGCAACTGCGGCCTTTACGTCCGGCTGTGACAGCGGATCGATTGCGGCGTCAGCCTCGCCAGCGCGGCGCTTGCGGGTGATCCGCTCCCGGATTTCAGACGGCAGGGTCGCTTCGGCCTTGTCGACATAGGACGAACCCTGCCCGGTGGCCTGGGCGCGTTCCTGTCCATCGGCAAAGTTGATCGTGACCTGGCCGACCCGCTTGGTCACGACGGCGCGGCCACCGCGCAGGACAGTGACGAAATAGGGCACAGTCACCTGCCGCGCGCCAGCCGTATCGGTGCGGCGGGCCAGAACGTCGAAAGTGACATTGGTCAAGACCTTGTCACCGGTTTCGTTGCACTGGCTGCGCACGTTGGTCATGCTCGCCACGACATCAACATTGGCTGCCGTTGTGTCACCGGGCGTGCGGAACAGGGTGATATCGCCAGTGTAATCGGGGATGCCGACTGCCGGGCAGGCGCTGCGAAACGCCTGGATGCCCACGCCCTGATCGACCACGATGTCGCCCGAGGAACGGCACCCGGCCAGAACGGTAGCCACGGCAAGGGCGGAAATCAGGCGGAAACGAGCGGTCATCAGGGCGTCCTTAGCTCAGACTGTGGTCTTCGTGTGCATGCCCTAGCGGCGCGCGGAGCAAAGCGCTAGGGGGACCAAGATGAACGCGCAATTTCCAAGCTCGAAAAAGCCCCTGCGGCTGCTGCTGGCGGCCCCTCGTGGATTCTGTGCCGGAGTGGACCGGGCAATCGACATCGTCGACCTGGCCCTGCAACGCTATGGCGCGCCGGTCTATGTCCGGCACGAGATCGTTCATAACCGCTACGTGGTCGACAGCCTGAAGGCCAAGGGTGCCATTTTCGTCGAGGAACTGGACGAAGTGCCAGATGGCGTACCGGTGGTGTTCAGCGCCCACGGCGTGCCCAAGGCGATCCCCGCCAAGGCGACCGAGCGCGGGCTGGACTGGCTCGATGCCACCTGCCCGCTGGTTTCCAAGGTTCACCGTCAGGCCGAACGCCAGATCGAGGCCGGACGGCACATCCTGTTCATCGGGCACAAGGGCCATCCCGAAGTGATCGGCACGCTGGGCCAGGTGCCCGAAGGCACGATTACC
The DNA here is from genome assembly GCA_964561375.1 of uncultured Novosphingobium sp. GTDB lineage: Bacteria > Pseudomonadota > Alphaproteobacteria > Sphingomonadales > Sphingomonadaceae > Novosphingobium. The sequence goes on along the minus strand of CAZLPK010000028.1, from coordinate 11,634 downwards.
CTGATCGAAACGGTCGAGGATGTGGCCGCGCTGAACTATCCGGAAGGCGCGCCGCTGGCCTTCCTGACCCAGACCACCCTTTCTGTTGACGACACCGCCGAAGTGGTTGCTGCGCTCCGCGCCCGTTTCCCGCAGATCGTCGGCCCCAAGGCAGAGGACATCTGCTATGCCACGTCGAACCGGCAGGCCGCGGTAAAGACCATTGCCCCGGACTGTCAGCTGGTGCTGGTGATCGGCGCGCCGAACAGCTCCAATTCACTGCGGCTGGTCGAAGTGGCCCAGCGCTGCGGGGCGCGCGGCATGCTGATCCAGCGGGCCAGCGAAATGCAGCCCGAATGGCTGGATGGCGTCGAAGTTCTGGGCCTGACTGCCGGAGCCTCTGCCCCGGAAGAACTGATTCAGGAAGTGATCACGCAGATTTCCGCCTGGCGCGAAGTGACGGTCGAACAGGTCGTCACCGCCGAGGAAAAGATGGTGTTCAAGCTGCCCCGGCAACTGGTGGACTGACATGGCCGTCTATACCAATCTCGGGGCCGAAGACCTCGCCGCGCTGATCGCGGAATTCGACGTTGGCGAACTGACCAGCGCCAAGGGCATTGCCGAGGGCGTGTCCAATTCCAACTGGCTGGTCGAAACCACTGGCAAGGACGGCGCGGGCGCGCGCTTCATCCTGACCATGTACGAATTCCGCATCGAGGTTGAGGATCTGCCCTTCTTCCTCTCGCTGCTGGATCACCTGGCGGCCAAGGCCTGCCCGGTGCCGCGCACGATCCACGACCGCTCCGGCGCGCTTTACCGCATGGTGGGTGACAAGGCGGTGGCCCTGATCGAGTTCCTGCCGGGCGTTTCGGTCAGCCACCCCACAGTGGGGCAGGCCCGCTCGGTTGGCCGCGCGCTGGCCCAGTTGCACCTCGCCAGCGCGGACTTTGCCCAGTCGCGTGACAACGCCATGGGCCTGGCCGAATCGCGCCGTCTGGCCGATGCCTGCGGCGCGGCTGGCATGGCCGAGATTGATCCGGCCCTCGCCGCTCTGGTCGAGCGCGAACTGCCGCTGCTGGAACAGGCCTGGCCCACCGATCTGCCACGCTCGGTCATCCATGCCGACCTGTTTCCGGACAATGTCCTGATGCTGGGCGATGAAGTCACCGGCCTGATCGACTTCTACTTCGCCTGCACCGATCTGACCGCCTATGACATGGCCGTCACCCACGCGGCATGGTGCTTTGACAGCGAGGGGCGCAATTTCAATCCGGCAATCTCCGCTGCCTTGCTGGAAGGCTATGAAAGCCTGCGCCCGCTGAGCGATGCGGAGCGCGCCGCCCTGCCCGTGCTGGCCCGCGTCGCCGCGCTGCGCTTTACCATGAGCCGCGCCTTTGACTGGCTGAACACCCCCGCCGATGCGCTGGTCGTGCGCAAAAGCCCGATGGCTTTTGCCCGGCGGCTGGAATTCTATGCCGATGCGGCCAATGCCGGGGTCTTCGCCGCCTCGTGAAGACGGTCCAGATCTACACCGATGGGGCCTGCAAGGGTAATCCCGGCCCGGGCGGCTGGGGCGCGATCCTGCGCATGGGCCACCATGAGAAGGAACTGTCCGGCGGCGAAGGGGAAACCACCAACAACCGCATGGAACTGACCGCCGTGATCCGCGCGCTGGAAGCGCTGAAGGAACCGTGCATCGTCCACCTGCATACCGACAGCCGCTATGTGATCGACGGAATCACCGGCTGGATCTTCGGCTGGCAAAAGAATGGCTGGAAAACTGCGGCGAAAAAGCCGGTGCTGAATGCCGACCTGTGGCAGGAATTGCTTGCCGCAACGCGCCGCCACAAGATCGAATGGATCTGGGTAAAAGGCCACGACGGCCATCCCGAAAACGAACGCGCCGACAAGCTGGCCAGCGACGCGGCGGTGGCTGCAGCTTAGTTTTTTTGCCGCACTGGTCCCCGGACTTGATCCGGGGCCAGTGCGGTTTGCTCAATATCTGTACTGCTGACTGGGTCCCGGCCTGCGCCGGGATGACAGAGCGGAAGGCAGCGGAAGGCGCCGGGATGCCCACCCCGTCACCCCGGCGCAGGCCGGGGCCCAGAGGTTCTCGCGCAAGTTGTGCCTCAGCGAAACCGCGCCGGAGCATAGGGCGCGGGATCGACCGTGCCCTGCGGCTGATCCAGCAACAGGGCCAGCGCCAGGTCCGCTGCCGCAGGCGAAGTCTGGATGCCAAAGCCCCCCTGCCCGGCAAACCAGAAGAAATCGCGCGCCGAAGGGTCAAAGCCATAGACCGGCAGCCGGTCCGGCGCGAAGGTCCGCAGGCCCGCCCAGCGGTGCTCCAGCTTGTCGATCTGCCAGTCGAGCACGGTCTGGAACCGGTCGATGGCCAAGGCAACGTCCAGTTCGTCCGGAGCCGCATCGCAGGGCACGCTGGGTGTTTCATCATGCGGGCTGAGCCACAGCTTGCCCGCCTCGGGCTTGAAATAGAACGAGCCGTCAAAGCCCAGCGTCAGCGGCAGAGTGGATGGAACAGGCCGGTCCATGCGCAGTTGCGCCACGGTGCGGCGCAGCGGGGTCATGCCCAGCGGTGCCACGCCTGCGGCCTGCGCCACCGGATCGGCCCAGGCCCCAGCCGCATTGATCAGCACCCGCGCCGCAAGCTCACGCCCGTCGGCAAGGGTCACGCGCCAGCCGTCCGCCCCATGTTTGGCTGCAACCAGCCGCGCGCGGCACAGCAGTTCAACGCCAAGCCGCTGCCCCTGCGCCAGCCACAGCTGATGCAGGCCAGCGACATCGATGTCGCAGCAATCAGGCTCAAAAGCGCCTGACCGCCATTCGTCTTTCAGACCGGGCAGGCGCTGTTCCAGTTGCGCGCGGTCCCATGCTTCAACCCGCACGCCCAGGGCCGAAAACTCGGCAATGAACGCTTCCAGCCCTGCCGCCTCATCGGCCCGCGCAATGGTCAGCGCGCCGCGTTCGGTCAGGACGCCGTGCTGGTCCAGAAAGGGGCGCGATGCCGTGGTCAGCGGCTGGACCATCGGCCCGCCATAGCTTTCGGTCCAGAACGCGGCAGAGCGGCCCGTCGCGTGATAACCTGGGCGATCCTCCGCCTCGATCAGCGCCACCCGCCCATGCGGCGCAAGCCCCGCGGCAAGCGAGGCTCCGGCCATGCCGGCGCCGATAATCGCGAAGTCGAAACGCTCGCTCACGATCCGGCCCGCGCTCCGACAATACGGTTCAGGAAAGCGTCGCACGCCCGCAAGGCCCGGTCGCGGACATGGTCTGCCTCGCGCAGGATTTCGTGGCGCGCTTCCTTGCCGAAATGGACCATCTCGCAATCGCGCAGCCGCTCTGCCGCGCGGGCAATCGCCTTGAACCCGACCAGCTGATCGTTGTCCGTGGCCAGGATCAGCACCGGGGTCTGGATCGCTTCCAGCAGCCCCGACGAGGCCAGCAGCCGCATCGAGGCATAGGCCCGCTCGACCCAGCCCCACGATCCCGGCCCCATGGTCAGTTCCGGGCGGGCCTGCCGCCAGAAAATCTCGTCGTTATAGCGTTCGGCATCGTGGGTGAGCAGGTGGATGCGGTCTTCCGGCGGCTGGCCCGGCTTTTCGCTCCATTTCCACGCCGGGCGGCGCGGATCGCCCAGCGCCTTCATAACCTTGGCCGCCTGATGCATCAGCACGTCGGGCAGCACGCTGGCGACAAAGCCCAGCATCGGCGCGCTGAGCAGCAGGCCATCGGGATCGACCTGCTGTTCGGCCAGAGCGCGCAGGACGATGTGGCCGCCCATCGAATGTCCGGCAAGGATATGCGGCCCCGGCGTTTCCGCCTTCCAATGCTTCCACAGGGTGCCCAGATCTTCGACCCAGGTGGCGAAATCGTCGATATGGCCGGTCACCGCGTCAAAGCCGAGGCGGCCCGACCCGGCCTGTCCGCGCCAATCGGAAGCCGTGACATTCCAGCCCTGCCGATTCCACTGGTCCAGCGTTTCGAGGTACTTTTCGTAGAAATCCCCCCGCCCGGGCAGGAACAGGATCGAGCCTTTCGGAGCAGCATCGGCGGTCCAGTCGATCCGGCGAATGGCATGGCCATCACCGGCCAACCAGCGGGATTCACGCGCCGATTGTGGAATGGCGCGGCGGTCGCAGGCTTCTCGCTCTTGGCTAATGTCGCCCTCCTGAGGGTAGTTACTTTTTAGTAAGTGATGACTTTTACACAGGCTCCCGAACAGGGGGCCATCAATGCCAGACACGGATTTCCGTTATCTTTTGCTCGCAGGCTTGGCAATTGCGCTGGTGACGGCGGCCATCACCGATTTACGGCGGCGCCAGATCGACAATTGGCTGAACGCGGCCATTGCCCTGGCTGCACCGCTCTATTGGTGGGCATCGGGCCTGTCGCTGTGGCCCGGCGTGGCAATCCAGATCGGCATGATGCTGGTGATGCTGTTCGGCTTTGCCCTGGTCTTTGCCCGTGGCGGCATGGGCGGCGGCGATGTGAAACTGCTCGCCGCGCTGGCGCTGTGGCTGCCGCCGATGGTGCTGTTCGGCGTGATCTTCCTGACCTCGCTGGTTGGCGGGGCCATGTCGATGGTATCCGGCGCACGCAACCTCAGCCTGAGCAAGCGCGCGCGGGTGAAGCGCGCCCTGGCCTATAGCGCGACCGCGCTGTGGGTGGCGGGCTCGGCCTATATCGCCTGGGTAATGAACGGCGGCGCGCCGCTGAACCTTGGCCAGGTCGTTCCGGCCTCCGTGGTAAGTGCAGCCCTGATAATCGCACTGGTGATTACTGGCGCAGGGGCCGTGATCGTGTCCCGCAATCAGAAAAAGCGCCTGCCGATTCCCTATGGCGTGGCGATTTCTACTGGCGGGCTATTCGTTCTTTTAACCCAGTTTATGGCGGAATCCGGAGCTTTCCTGACCGCATCAAATCTGGGTTGACCGGATTTTAACCAATTTATCCGAAAAACCACTGACAAGTTCGGGATCTCTAGGGGGCTGTCTTAGCCATGGATAAGAAAAAGCTGTTGCTGCTGGTTGGCGCGCTGATCGTGGCGGTGGGAACCGCCCTTGCGGCCCGCAGCCTGTTTTCCGGAGCGGCATCGCCGCAGGCCCAGGCGGCGCAGGAAGCGCCCAAGGGGCCGAAGGTGCTGGTCGCCCAGCGCGGCCTGCCGGTGGGGACGATCATCACCGCCGATTCGGTCTCGTTCCAGATGTGGCCCAAGGAAATGGTGCAGGACGCCTACTTCATCGACGGCGCAGCCGACATGAACAAGCTGCTTGGCACCGTGGTCCGCTATCCGATCACGGCAGGCCAGCCTGTTACCCAGGGCGCGCTGGTTGCGCCGGGCGACCGCGGCTTCCTTGCCGCAGCGCTTGGCCCCGGCATGCGCGCCGTGACGATCCCGGTTTCGGCCAAGACCGGCGTTGGCGGCTTCGTCTTCCCGGGCGACCACGTTGACCTGATGCTGACCCAGACCGTCCAGCCCAAGGACGAAGGCAATCCGCTGAAGGCAACCGAAACGATCCTGCGCAATGTCCGCGTGCTGGCCACCGACCAGTCGACCGAAACCACGGTCGAGGAAGGCAAGACCGTGGTCCGCGACTTCCGCACCGTCACGCTGGAAGTAACGCCCAAGATTGCCGAAAAGATCGCTGTTGCCCAGACCATCGGCACGCTCAGCCTGTCGCTGCGCAGCCTGGCCGACAACCAGAGCGAGCTGGATCAGGCGATTGCCGGCGGCACGATCAAGGTTCCGGCTGGCGCAACCCGCGAACAGGAAGAAAAGCTGCTGAGCGAGGCGATGAACCGCCCGATCGACGGCGGCAGCACCTTTGTCACCGGCGGCGACGTATCGCGCTTCCAGCGCCGTACTGCGCCCAATCCTGACCTCGTCAAGGCGCCCAACGCGGCCATGGCTGCCACTTCGGCACCGCAGCAGGTCGGCAGCCCGGCCCGCCCCTATCGCACGGCCCCGGTGGTCCGCGTCACCCGCGGCAAGACCACCACCGAAGAAGTGGCAGGAAAGTAAGCCATGACCCTGACCACGCCCAATGCCTGCACGGTTGCGAAGAAAGGCAAACCGATGAACCGCCTTGCCATTACCCTGCTTAGCGCCGCCTGTGCGGTGGCACCCTTCGCACTGGTCCCGGCCCAGCAGGCCGATGCCCAATCGGTCAGCCGCCCGGCCAATGACATCCTCCTGTCCATCGGCCGCGGCCAGCTGGTCAGTGTCGGCGGCGTAATGGCCGATGTCTTCGTCGCGGACGACAAGATTGCCGATGTGCAGGTCAAGTCGAACCGCCAGCTGTATGTCTTCGGCAAGGCCGGCGGCGAAACCACGGTCTATGCCAGCGACAGCGCGGGCAAGGTGATCTGGTCGGCCAATATCCGCGTCGGTTCGAACATCGACAGCGTCGATCAGATGCTGCGCGTCGCCATGCCCGATGCCAAGGTCACCGTTTCGACCGTGGGCAGCAACACCTTCCTGCTGACCGGCACGGTTGCCGCCCCGGAAGACGCGGCAGAAGCGCAGCGGCTGGTTTCCGCCTTTGTCGGCAAGGAAGCCAATGTCGTTACCCGGCTGAAGATGGCCACTCCGCTGCAAGTGAACCTGCACGTCAAATTTGCCGAAGTCAGCCGCACGCTGGTGCGCGACATCGGCATGAACTGGACGACTGGCGATGGCACCAGCGGGTTCCAGTTTGGTCTGGGGCAAGGCCGGTCGTTCGCCAACACTTTCCGTCCCGGCTCGGTAACCGGGGTTGGCAACCAGCCCAAGATTCAGATTCCAGACCCCAGCAATCCGAGCAAGATGATCGAAGTGAACGCCACTTCGGTCAGCACGGTTGCCGCTGGCACCACACTGGCCGGTGCGGGCAAGCTGTTCGGCATGGACGTGCTGGGCGCGCTCGATCTGGGTGAACAGGCCGGCATGGTCACCACCCTGTCGGAACCGAACCTGACCGCCCTTTCGGGTGAAACGGCAGACTTCCTGGCCGGCGGCGAATATCCGATCCCGATCAGCCAGGGCCTTGGCACGACTTCGATCGAATACAAGCGGTTCGGCGTCAGCCTCAGCTATACTCCGACCGTGCTGGCCAATGGCCGCATTTCGATGCGCGTCCGCCCGGAAGTGTCGGAACTGTCCAGCCAGGGCGCGATCACCGTCAATGGCTTTCAGGTTCCCGCCCTGACCGTGCGCCGCACCGAAACCACGGTAGAACTTGGTTCGGGCCAGTCGATGATGATCGCCGGCCTGATGAGCAATGGCGCGCAGAACACGCTGAAGAAGCTGCCCGGTGCTGGCGACCTACCGATTGTCGGCGCGCTGTTCCGCTCCACCAGTTTCCGCAAAGGTGAAACCGAGCTGGTGATCGTGGTCACGCCCTATCTGGTCCAGCCGGTCAACGCCAACGAGATCAAGCTGCCGACCGACGGCTATCAGAACCCGAACATTGCCCAGCAGATCTTTGGCAATATGGAAAGCGCCGGAAAGTCTGGCGCATCGCGCCCGATGCCAAGCTCTGCCCCGGATCAGGACGGCGGCAATCCGGCCCCGCGTATTGGCGACCTTGATGTGCCCGCCCCGATCCAGAACCCGCGTCCCGGCTCTGGCGACAAGAACGCCGGCAGCAGCAAGAACCAGCGGCGCGCCAAGACCGCCGAAGCCGCCCCCGGCTTTGACCTGTAAGCGAGAGAGGAGCAATCATGCGTAACCCCGTTTCGAAAAAGGCCCTGGCCTCGGCCCTCTCTGCCTCGCTGGTCATGATCTTGGGCGGCTGTGGCGGCATGGCCATGACCAACCCCAGCCTGGACAGCGTCCACCAGCCGGTGGTCAGCCGGACCAATTATGCGCTCGACATCACGGCCGGTCCGGCGGGCATTTCGATCCCGGAGCAGCGCCGTCTGGCCGGATGGTTCGAAGCGCTGGACCTGCGCTATGGTGACCGCATTACGCTGGACGATCCGCTGAACGACAACGCCGCGCGTGCCGCAATCGAAGCTGTCGCCGGGCGCTATGGCGTCCTGCTGGGCGATCAGGCGCCGGTCACGCCGGGTGCGATCACGCCGGGCACAGTGCGCGTAGTGGTGACCCGCTCGACCGCTTCGGTTCCCGGCTGCCCGGACTGGTCGGCCAAAAGCGACGGCACCCTGCACAATGCCACCAGCACCAATTACGGCTGCGCCACCAATGCCAACATGGCAGCTATGATCGCCGATCCCGAACACCTGCTGAAGGGTGCATCGAGCAAGGGCGTCACCACGGTGATGAGCTCGACCAAGGCGATCGATTCCTATCGCGAGGCCCCGCCGACCGGCGAACAGGGCCTGTCCAAGAACTCCACCCAGACTGGCGGAAAGTAAGCCCATGAACGCTCCCTGGAAACCGGCCACCTCCGGAAACCGCGATGCCTTCAACGCCTTCATCTGTGACGAAGGCGCGCTCGACGTGATCCGTCCGGTCGCCATCGAAATGGGCTGGCAGCCGGAAAAGTGCCACAAGGGCGGCCTGCGCAACGCGATCCAGTCGCTGTCGATCACGGCCAGCCCGAACATTCTGATGGTCGACCTGTCGGAAAGCGGCGACCCGCTGGGTGATATCAACGCCCTGGCCGAAGTGTGCGAACCCGGCACCGTGGTGATTGCCATCGGGCAGGTCAACGATGTCCGGCTTTACCGTGACCTGCTGGCCAGCGGCATTCACGATTACCTGCTGAAACCGCTGTCGCCCGATCAGGTGCGCGACGCGCTGATCAATGCCCAGGCGGTGTTTTCCGCGCCGAAGAACCTCGACGGCATGGTCGCCAAGCGGCACGTCTCGACCGCAGTGATCGGCACGCGCGGCGGGGTTGGCGCCTCGACGCTGGCCACTTCGCTGGCCTGGCTGTTCAGCGCCGATGAAAAGATGCCCACGGCCCTGCTCGATCTGGACATCCATTTCGGCACGGGCGCGCTGGCGCTCGATCTGGAACCGGGCCGCGGCCTGACCGATGCGATCGAGAACCCGGCCCGCATTGACGGCCTGTTCATCGAACGCGCGATGATCCGGGCCAACGACAATCTGGCGATCCTTTCCGCCGAAGCGCCGATGAATTCCCCGCTGATGACCGACGGCGCGGCTTTCGTGCAACTGGAAGAAGAATTCCGGCAGGCTTTCGAGATGACCGTGGTCGATCTGCCGCGCAACATGCTGATCAATTTCCCCCACGTGCTGGCCGATGTAAACGTGGCCGTGCTGGTGGCGGAAATGACCCTGGCCTCGGCCCGCGACACGATCCGCATCCTCGGCTGGCTGAAGGCCAATGTGCCCCATGTCCAGCCGATCGTGGTGGCCAACAAGGTCCAGTCCGGTATTGGCGAGATCAGCAAGGCTGATTTCGAAGCCTCGATCGAACGCAAGCTGGCCTTTACCATTCCCTATGACGCCAAGGCGGCGACCAATGCGGCCAAGCTGGGCCAGACCTTTGCCGATGCCAACCGCACGTCCAAGGCCGGCACCGTCATGCGCGATGTTGCCAAGGCAATAATCGGCATCGGCGAAGGCGACATGATCGAGGACACCGCGACGAACAAGAAGTCGCTGCTCGGCAAGTTCGACCTCAAGGCGATGCTTTCAAAGAAACCGCAGGCCGGCAAGGCCGTGGCAGCCAAACCGGCGTGACGATGAGCGATCTGGTGCGCAGCTGAAGGGCGGCACTGGATCTGAAGGAAGGTGCAAGCGGCGATGAACATGATCCAGCTCTCGCTGATCACCCTGGGGCTGCTGAGCTTCATGGTGCTGGGTTACCTGGTCCTGGCCGGCCCCTCGCCCGCCAAGGAAAGCGCACGGCGGCTTCAGTCCGTGCGCTTCCGTCATTCGGAAAACACCAGCGACAGGGTCGAAGCCCAGCTGAAAAAGGCAGTTGCGGCGCGCAAACCCGCGATGCATCGTATTGCCGGATCGGAATCCCGCCTTGCTGCACTCGCGCTGCGGCTCCACCGCACGGGCAAGTCGTGGACCCTGCCGCAGTACCTCTATGCGTCGGTCGGCCTTGGCTTGGCAGTCGCATTGCTCGTCTTGCTCAAGACCCGCAGCGCGCCCTTTGCGCTGGGCCTGGGCCTGCTGATCGGGGCCGGACTGCCACATCTGGTCGTCGGCTATTTCATCAAGCGCCGCAGCAACCAGTTCACTGCAAAGTTCCCCGATGCGATCGAACTGCTGGTCCGCGGCTTGCGCTCCGGCCTGCCGGTCACCGAAACGCTGGGCATCGTTTCCAGCGAAATTCCCGGCCCGGTCGGCGAAGAATTCAAACTGGTCACCGACCGGATCAGGATCGGCAAGACCATGGACGAGGCGTTGCAGGATACGGCTGACCGGCTGGATACCCCGGAATTCAACTTTTTCTGCATCACGCTGGCAATCCAGCGCGAAACCGGGGGCAACCTGGCAGAAACCCTGTCGAACCTGGCCGACGTGCTGCGCAAGCGCGCGCAGATGAAGCTGAAGATCAAGGCGATGAGCTCTGAATCGAAAGCCTCGGCCTATATCGTCGGCGCCCTGCCCTTCATCGTCTTCATCATGATCTACACGATCAATCCCGAGTATCTTGGCGGGTTCTTCACCGATGACCGCCTGATCGTAACGGGCCTGGGCGGCCTGACCTGGATGGGCATCGGCGTTTTCATCATGGCCAAGATGGTCAGCTTCGAAATCTGAGCGAGGGAAAGAGCAAGCGATGTTTAACACCCCTCCCGGACCTACTCTGCTTGGCTTCGACGTGCTGTGGGTCGGCTCGATCCTGGCCGGTATGGCCTCGGTTGCCGTGCTGTTTGCAGTCTATACCGCCATCACCATCCGCGATCCGATGCAAAAGCGGGTCAAGGCCCTGAACGAGCGGCGTGAGCAGCTCAAGGCAGGGATCGTAACCCAGAACGCGAAGAAGCGCACCAGCCTCGTCCGCAAGAACGAGACGACCGACAAGATGCGGGATACGCTGAACAAGCTGAAGGTCCTGCAGCAAAGCCAGGTCGAAGCGATCCAGCAAAAACTGGCTCATGCCGGGATCCGCAACAAGGAACTGGCCGTTGCGGTGATCTTTGCCCGCATGGTCCTGCCCATCGTGCTGGGCGGCGTGGCGGCGCTGTTGATCTATGGCATCAACTACTTTCCGGACTGGAGCCCGCTCAAGCGCCTGATGGGCTTTAGCGCGATGGTCGGCCTGGGCTACAAGGGGCCGGAAATCTACATCAAGAACATCGCGACCAAGCGTACCGACGCGATCCGCAAGGGCCTGCCCGACGCGCTGGACCTGCTGGTGATCTGTGCCGAAGCCGGTCTGACCGTCGACGCCGCCTTCAACCGCGTCGCGCGCGAACTGGGCCGCGCCTATCCCGAACTGGGCGACGAATTTGCCCTAACGGCGATCGAACTGTCGTTCCTGGGCGAACGCCGACAGGCGTTTGAAAACCTGGCCTACCGCGTCAATCTGGAAGCGGTCAAAGGCGTGACCACCACAATGATCCAGACCGAGCGCTATGGTACGCCGCTGGCCTCGGCCCTGCGCGTGCTGTCTGCCGAATTCCGCAACGAGCGCATGATGCGCGCCGAGGAAAAGGCCGCGCGCCTGCCCGCGATCATGACCGTGCCGCTGATCCTGTTCATCC
>CAZLPK010000027.1:0-27060 GCA_964561375.1 uncultured Novosphingobium sp. | reverse complement strand
CAGATCATTGCAGCCGTCGGGCGTGGGCACCAAACGTTGGAATCAATCCACTAGGTCGAGGCCCGCGTCGGTTTGGGCAACCTGCGGCTGGAACAGGGTGACGTCGATCAGGTTTACGCCCTGCTGGAAACGGCGCTGGAAATTGCCCCGGACAGCCTCTCTGCCCGCTTTCACCTGACCCAGGCGCGCAAGGTGCGGACCGGGGATGCCAACCTTGCCGCGCTGGAGAAAATGGCAGAGCGTCAGGACCAATTGAGCGCCGACCAGCGGGTGTCGCTGCACTATGCACTGGGCAAGGCCTATGACGACCTGCAGGAATGGGACCGCGCCTTCCCGCACTTTCTTGAAGGTGCGCGGCTCAAGCGTATGCAGCTGCACCACGATGCCGCAGCCGATGCCGCAATCATGCAGCGCATCGCCGCCGCAGTGGACCGCGACCTAATCGAGCGGCTGCGAGGGGCGGGCGATCCTTCGGACGTGCCGGTATTCGTTCTTGGCATGCCGCGTTCCGGCACGACCCTGACCGAGCAGATTCTGGCCAGCCATCCGGAGGTGTTCGGCGCGGGCGAACTGTCTGACTTGCTCGACATTGTGCAGCAGCCCTTTGCAGGAACGAGACACGGGGCCGCTTTCCCTGAAAGTCTGGCCGATCTCTCACCCGAGGTCGTCACTGCATGGGGGACTGACTACGCCGCGCGCCTGACGCGCGCCGGATCACCGACAAGATGCCGGGGAACTATCTGGCGCTGGGGCTGATCCCCCTGATCCTGCCGCAGGCGCGGATCATCCATGTGCAGCGCGATCCGGTCGATACCTGTCTTTCGTGCTTCACCCGCCTGTTCAACCGCAAGCAGGAGGCGACCTACGACCTTGCCGAACTGGGCCGCCACTATGCCAGCTATGCCGGCCTGATGGACCATTGGCGCAGCGTCCTGCCGTCCGATGCCTTTCTGGAAGTGCGGTACGAGGACATCGTTGCCGACATGGAAGGACAGGCGCGCCGTCTGATCGACTGGGTCGGGCTGCAATGGAACGATGCCTGCCTGTCTCCGCACCAGACTCGCCGCGCGGTGCGCACGGCCAGCGTCGTGCAAGTGCGCCAACCGGTCTATGGGTCTTCCGTCGGGCGCTGGCGCAATTACGAGAAGTTCCTCGGCCCCCTGCTGGATGCGCTTGCCAAGGGGTGAGCGGCTGGGCCTAACCGGGCTGGGCCGTCAGGCGCGGCCTGCCTTGCCCGGCGACAAATACCATCGACGCAGCAATGCCAAAGGCCCCGGCAATCACGAAGGCGGGCATATAGGTGCCCGCCTGTTCGCGGATCACGCCTGCACCATAGGCGGCAACGGCGGCGCCGATCTGATGCGCGACCAGCACCCAGCCAAACACGATGGTGCCATCGACCGGGCCAAAGGATTCGTTTGCCAGCCGCACCGTCGGCGGTACCGTGGCGATCCAGTCCAGCCCATAGAAGATCGCAAAGATCGTCAGGCTGACCGTGTCGAATTCGATAAAGGGCAGGGCGATCAGCGAGAGGCCGCGAAAGCCATAGTAGATCGCCAGCAGGCGGCGCGGATCATAGCGGTCGGTCAGCCAGCCCGAAGCGGTCGTGCCGATCAGGTCGAAAAAGCCCATCAGTGAAAGCAGGCCCGCCGCCGCTACCGGGGCAATGCCATGGTCACCGCAAAAGGCGATCAGGTGAGTGCCGACCAGACCATTGGTAGTAAGGCCGCAGACGAAAAAGGTTCCGGCGAGCACCCAGAAGACCGGCTTGGTGGCCGCGCGCTTGAGAGCATCAATTGCCAACCACGGCGAAGCGGCCTGCCGCAGTTCGGGCGGCGGGGCATCTGCGCTTTCACCAAAGCGCCGGTGCCCTTTGGCCTCGGGTCGTTCCGGCACCAATAGCGCGACCAGCGGGATCAGCGCCGCGCAGGACAGGCTGACCGCTAGCGCGACGGGGCGCCAGTCGATCCCCTGCGAAAGCCAGGCCATGAACGGCAGAAAAATCAGCGCGCCAGTGGCCGTGCTGGCGCTGAGGAAGCCCATGACCAGCCCTTGCCGCGTCGCGAACCAGCGGTTGACCACGGCTGCGCCCAGTACCGAGGCGACTGCGCCCGAACCGATGCCCGACAATACCCCCCAGCTGAGGAAGAAGTGCCACGGCACGGTCATCCACTGGCTGGCAAAGGTGGCGGCGGCCATCAGTGCGAGACCGCCCATCATGGTGCGGCGGATGCCGACCGTCATCATCAGCGCGGCCGCGAAAGGGCCGACCAGACCGTAAAGCAGGATGCCGACTGCCGCGCCGAACGAGATGGTCGAGCGGTCCCAGCCGAAATACAGCTCCAGCGGCTGCATCATCACGCCCGGCGCAGAACGCAGCCCGGCCGAGAACAGCAGGGCGAGGAATGTGACCGCCACGACAAGAAAGGCGGGATGCGGAGCGCGGCGCAGCATGGGCAGATGGTCGTCCTGCGTGAATTCTGTTCGCTCTTAGCCCGATTGGCGCGGCGCGTCAGTATCCATTGCGGCCTGTCCTGTCCCACATGACGCGTTGAAAGGAGCGCGGGCAATGCCCAAGTCAGCAAGCCTATGGCGCCGCACCGCGCCTTGGTGCAGAGATAGCCGCGCAAGGAGAAGCAGGCATGGATTGGGAAAAGGTGGTTCAGCTGGCCAAGGGCGCGGAAAATCCGCCGCCGCGCCGCGTGGAAAAGAGCGAGGCCGAATGGCGCGAACAGCTGAGCCCGGACCAGTTTCAGGTCACGCGTCTGGCCGGAACCGAGCGGCCTTTCTCGAGCCAGATGTGCAGCCTGTTCCAGCCGGGCCTCTATGCCTGCGCCTGCTGCGACACCGAACTGTTTGACAGCACGACCAAGTTTGAAAGCGGCACCGGCTGGCCCAGCTTTGGCGCGCCGGTGACGGATGGCGTGGTCGGCTATCACCTTGACCAGAGCCATGGCATGGTCCGGGTCGAAGTGACCTGCAACGTCTGCGACGCGCATCTGGGCCACGTCTTCCCCGATGGTCCGCCGCCAACTGGCCTGCGGTACTGCATCAATGCCCTGTCGCTGGAAAAGATCTCCGCGTGACGTTGAACTTTGACCATAGCCTGGCGCGTGAGTTGGAGGGGTTCTACGTCCCCTGGCAAGCAGCCCAGCCACCCGCGCCGCGCATGGTTGTGTGGAATGCTGATCTGGCCGAGGCGATTGGCTTGCCCGCTGCGGCGGAGGAGCAAATGGCGCGCTGGTTTTCCGGCGCGGAGGAACTGCCCGGATCGCAGCCCATGGCGCTGGCCTATGCCGGGCACCAGTTCGGCAATTTCAACCCGCAGCTGGGCGATGGCCGCGCGCTTTTGCTGGGCGAAGTGCTGACAGCCGATGGCGCGCGGCTGGACCTGCAGTTCAAGGGTTCGGGCGCGACGCCGTTTTCGCGGCAGGGCGATGGCAAGTGCGGGCTGGGTCCGGCCTTGCGCGAATACCTGATTTCCGAAGCCATGGCGGCGCTGGGCGTACCGACCACGCGCAGTCTGGCCGTGGTCCTGACCGGCGAGGGCGTGTGGCGCGAAACGCCGCAGCCCGGCGCGGTCCTGACTCGCATTGCCGCCAGCCACCTGCGCGTCGGCACGTTCGAATGGGCCGCCGCGCACAAGGGGCGCGAGGCGGTTGAGAAGCTCACCGACTATGCCTTGCAGCGCCACTTCCCTGAACGGATGGACGAACGCAACCGCCCGCTCGCGCTGCTGGATGCGGTGTGCGAGGCACAGGCCGTGCTGGTCGCCAGGTGGATGAATCTGGGCTTCGTCCACGGGGTGATGAACACCGACAACGTGACGATCAGCGGTGAGACGATCGACTATGGCCCCTGCGCCTTCCTAGATGCCTATTCCGCTGCGCAGGTGTTCAGTTCGATTGACCAGCACGGGCGCTATGCCTTTGCCAACCAGCCGGTGGTCTGCCGCTGGAACCTCTACAGCCTGGCCTCGGCCCTGATCGAGGCGATTGTCGCGGTGGACGAGGCGGATAATGAGGCCGCCCGCGTCATGCTGGAGCAATGGGGTGCGCGGTACGAGCGGCACTGGATTGCGGGCCTGCGCGCCAAGCTGGGCCTGACTGTGGCCGAGGAGGCGGACCTTGCTCTGGGCAAGGCGCTGTTCGACGCGCTGGAAGGGCAGGGGGCGGACTTCACCCGCCTGTTCCGCGCGCTGGGCGCTTCGCTGGAGCAGGGTTACAGCGCGGTCGCAGCGGAATGCACCGATCCGGCGGCCTTGCAAGGCTGGTGGGACCAGTGGCAGGCGCGGCTGACGCGTGAGCCGCTTTCGGCGGCAGAGCGCCGCGCCCGGATGGATGCGGTCAATCCGCTCTATATTCCGCGCAACCACCGTACCGATGCCGCGCTGAAGGCGGCGGAAGGCGGGGATATGCAGCCGTTCAGGGATCTGCTGGAGGTAGTGACCCAGCCCTATCTGCGCCGCGATGGGCTTGAACGCTATGAATCTGGCGCGCCCGAGGGAACTCCGCCGCACGTCACCTATTGCGGCACTTGATGGCTGCGCCGAACCGGACCCGACTTGGAGTAATGTTGCTGGTTGCCCTGCTGCACGTTGCAGCGGTGCTTGGCCTGATCCGGGCTTTCGCCCCGGACTTTACCCAGCAGGCGGTGGACCGGGTGCTGTCGACCTTTACCGTCACGATCACCGCGCCGCCGCCGCCTCCCCCACCGCCTGCGCCGGAATCCAGGGCAGCCGGGGCGCAAGGTGAGGCGGGGAAACAGGCTTTGCCGAGCGCTGCCAAAGCCCCTGTGCCAAGGGTGCCAATTGCCAAGAACCCTGCGCCGAAGGCCAGCTCGACCGGCTCCGCAGTCACTTCCGGCGCGACCAATCAAGGTTCCGGCACGGGCGCTGGCGGCAGCGGGGAAGGCACTGGCTCGGGCGGATCGGGTAGCGGGCAGGGCAGCGGTGGCGCAAGCAAGGCGGTCCACGTCTCTGGCCAGATCAGCAATGCCCGCGACTTTCCGGTGCCGCCCGGCGGGCGCGAGGCGCGGATTGGCAAGTCGGTGATCCTGGCCCTGACCATTGCGCCCAGTGGCCGGGCTACGGCCTGCCGGGTCTATCGCTCCAGCGGCTTTCCGGACACGGATGCCGTCGCCTGCAAGCTGGCCATAGAACGCCTGCGCTTCACGCCCGCGACCAATGCCGCGGGCGAGCCGGTGACTTCCACCTTCTACTGGCAGCAGAAGTTCTTTTTCTAGGGCTGCTGGGTGATCCGCAGCATGGAGGTGTCGTAGCCCAGGTCGCGGGTGCGGGCGATCAGCGCGTCGAGCCGTTCCTTGCCCGGCACGGCATCGCGGCTGAGCAGCCAGAGGTAGCGGCCAGAGGGTTCCCCGACGATCGACCATGAATAGTCATCGGCATGGTCCAGCACCCAGTAATCGCCATAGAACGGGCCGAAGAAGCTGACCTTCAGCTTGGAATTGGTGGCGGTGTCGACGATCTTGGCGCGGCCTGTGGCATCCTTGATCTTGCCATCGGGCTTGCGGCAGCGGTTGAGGACGGAAATCTTGCCGTCGTCGCGCCAGGCGTAATCGGCTGAGACGCCTTCGCAATCCTTCTGAAAACCCTGCTCATACCGCGCGACTTCGTACCAGCGCCCCAGATAGCGGCTGATTTCGACCGGCTTGGCCGGCTGCGGCACGGCGCGGTTGCCGACCGGGTGCTTGGAAAAGACCGTGGCGCAGCCGGACAGGGCGAGCGCGCCGAGGAGGAGGGCGGGAACAAACAGCTTGCGGTTCATGCGCGTGGCTTTCTCATCATTTTGATGAACATAGGATTGCGGTGCTCTTTTCACCAGCCACGCCTGCGGCTAGCCTTGGCCCTATGATCGCCCAGACCATCCAGTTGGCCCTAGCGCCGGTATTCGTCCTTGTCGCCATCGGCAACATTCTGAACCTGCTGTCGGGGCGGCTGGGCCGCGTGGTCGACCGTTCGCGCCAGTTGCAGGACCGCTTTACCCGCACCGAAGGGCCGGACCGGGATGAACTGGTCGCGGAAATCCGCATGATCGACCGGCGCATTTTCCTGATCACCCGCGCCATCCGCCTGATGGTGATCGGCGGCCTGTCGATTGGTGTGACTGTGGCCGTGCTGTTTCTGGAAGAGCTAGTCCACCTCAACCTGCAGCGGCTGGCCGCCGCCACCTTCCTGCTGGCGGTCGGGCTGCTGATGTGGGCGCTGGTCCTGTTTCTCAGCGAGATTCAGGTTTCTGCGCAGCAGCTGCGGATTCCGCGCATGTATCTGGAATTGTGAGCGCGCGAAGGGGATGAAACACCCTTCGACAGGCTCAGGGTGAGCGGTGTTGCAGGTTTGTTTGCCTTAAAACCGCTCGTGCTGAGCCTGTCGAAGCACGTTGGCGCAGGCGCTACTTCAGCAGCTTCTGCCCCTTTTCAGCAATTACGCCGCGGATCATTGGCTCCACGAAAGACAGGGCGGGCGGCAGGTCGAGTTGAAAGACCACCGCATCTTCCTCCACGTCGATCACGGTATTGATGCTTTGCCCCATGGCGTTGATCGCCATGGTCATGCGGTCCTCTGCGGGCCAGTCCACCGCGACATCTGCACCGCCCGGGATCAGGCCAGCGGCTTCGTGGCTGCGGGCCTTCAGGCGGCGTTTGGCCTCTTCCTTGCCGAGTTGGTGGGGGATCGGCACGCGCATCAATTGTTCTCCTTTGGCGCATCGATGGCGCCGCCATATTTGTAGTCAAGGTAACGGGTGGTGATCGCCAGATTGTCGATTGCACCTGCGGCCAGCTGGCGGGTGACGCCATCAATCTCGGCGCTGATCTTGCCCAGGCTTTCGGTCAATTGCTGATCCGGGCTGCCCCCGGCATTGGCCTCGGCGCGCAGGTGGCGCGGGATGCTGGTATAAGTTGAGACCAAACCGGGCAGCGTTTCGCCGATCAGCTGCCGCACGTCGCGCGCGGCGGGAGCATTCGGGTCAAGCCCGTCCAGTTGCTGCCCCAGCGCATCCAGTTGCAGGCCGATGTGATCGACCAGTTGCACGGCAGGCGCGGGCAGGGCTGCGCGCTGGCTTTCCAGCCATAGTTCCGTCCGCCCGACCAGCGATTTGACGTCGCCCTTGGTCAGCGAATCCCGCGTTGGCACTTTCACCTTGGGAACCACGGCAAAGGCGGTGACAGCGGCAAAGATCGCCAGCATGGTAAGGATGATCCCGCCCCAGCCGATCCCGTCGATCACCACGCCGACCGCCATGGCCGCAAAGACAATGCCGACCACGCTCAGCGCCGCACGCTTGGCCTGCCGCAGCGCGTGTTCGCGCTTTAGCGCGGCAGAGCGCCGCCCGATCGAATTGCGTCGACCGCCCGCGCGCTGATCGTTAAGCGAGCGGCGCGCAGCGGACAGGATCTGGTCGGAACGGTGTGACTCTCCGGCCAAGTCAGCCCTCCAGGCTCAGCAGGCCGGGGGCATCGCTGGCGATCTGGGCCTGATTGGCCCCTTCGGCGCGGGCGATATAACCCTTGGACTTTTCGACCTCGGCAGACAGCGTGGTCACCGTCTGCTTCATGCTGTCCAGCGCCTTGACCTTGAACGTGTCGATATTGTCCATCGTGTCGTAGATGTTCTGGAACGCGCGTTGCAGCGTTTCCAGCGGGATCGTGCTGGACGCTGCCATCTCGTGAATCTTGCCGGTCTGTTCGCGCAGCAGGGTGCCGGTGGAATCGATCAGGCCCGCCGTGGTGGAATTCAGCGCGGTCACCTGTTCCAGCACCAGCCGCTGGTTGGCCATGGCCTGCGACACGGTAACGGCAGTGCGCAGCGCTGCGACCGTGGTAGTGCTGGCGCGGTCCACGCCCTTGACCAGTTCGACGTTGTTCTTCTTGACCAGATCGAGCGCAAGATAGCCCTGCACAGTCACGGCCATTTGCGTCAGCAGGTCCTGCGTGCGCTGGCGGACATAGAACAGCGCGCTTTCGCGGATCGCCTTGGCCTTGGCCGGGTCAGTCGCGTCAAGGTCTGCCGCCTTTTCCTCGAGCCGGGCATCGAGCGTCTTGGAGATGTGGATCATCTGCTCAAGGTTGCCCATGGCTTCCCACAGCTTCTGCCGCTCAACATCGATGGCGGCATTGTCCATCAGCAGCTCGTCCTTGCCGGAACTCAGATGGTTGAGGATCGCCTGAATGTGGCCCTGCGCGCTTTCGTAGGACTGGAAATAGCGCTTCATCGAATTGCCGAACGGGATGATGCCCAGGAACTTGCGTCCCGTGGACAGCTTGCCCTGCTTGCCGGGATCGAGCGTTTCGACGGTCTTGCGCAGTTCGGCCAGATTGGCGCCGACGCCGGAATCCTTGTCCATCGCGCGGACCGGGCGATCGAGGAAGCGGTTGGACATGCCCGCCGCCGCCATGATTTCCTTGCGGCCCATATTGGTGATCTGGTCCACCTTCTTGCCGAATTCGGGCGAATTGGCATCTGCCGAAACCAGATCGGCGACAAAGGCGTCGACCTTTTCCTCCAGCTTCGACTTGTGTTCCGGCGATACCGGGACAAGGCCCGCCGCACGCTCAGCCGGAACCACCGGCACGGGTTCGGGCGGGGTCAGCGTCAGGGCAGGGGCTTCGGTTCCGGTCGGCGTGGTGGCCATGGCAGTCGTTCCGTATCCTTGGAAAAAACGATCCTGCCAATGTGGGGCGAGCGTCCCTGTGATGCAAGCTGTATTGCATTAATAGGACACGCAGATGCAAAAACCCCGGCGCGGGCCAATAGGACCACGCCGGGGCTTGGTGAATTCAGCGGGACGCTTAAGCCGCCAGCTTGATCGGCTCGATCTCGCCCGAAAGGTACTGCTTCTTGGCCTTGGCGCGGCTCAGCTTGCCGGAACTGGTGCGCGGCAGGGTGCGCGGCGGGACCAGTTCGACAATGGCCGAATGGCCTAGGATCGAGCGGACCTTGTCGCGGATCGTATCGTGCAGCTTCTGGCGCTCGACCGGATCGGACACGCGGCAGTGCACCAGCACGGCAACCGATTCCTCACCGGTTTCGGTCTCGACCGAGAAGGCCGCGATGTCGCCGTGGTTGAAGCCGGGGAGCTGTTCCACCGCCCACTCGATATCCTGCGGCCAGTGGTTCTTGCCGTTGATGATGATCATGTCCTTGGCGCGGCCGACGATGAACAGGTAGCCATCGACCATGTAGCCCATGTCGCCGGTGTCCAGCCAGCCATCGACCAGGCAGGCCTCGGTCGCTTCGGGATCGCGGAAATAGCCGACCATGACCGACGGGCCCTTGCACCAGACCTTGCCGATCTGGTGATCGCCCAGCACTTCGCCGCGTTCGCCGCGAATCTCGATCGCCATGTCCTTCACGGCCTTGCCGCAGTTGACGATGGCACGGTAGCGGGCCGGACGCGACAGGTCGCGCGGCGTGCCCGACAGGCGTTCTTCCTCGACCAGTTCGACGCGGATCCCTTCGCCCGGGGGCATCAGGGTCACGGCCAGAGTGGCTTCGGCCAGACCATAGGACGGCAGGAAGGCGCTGGCCTTGAACCCGGCGGGGGCAAAGGCATTGACGAAGCCCTGCATCACATCGGGACGGATCATATCCGCGCCATTGCCGGCAATGCGCCAGCGCGACAGGTCAAACCGTTCCGCCACGTTGCTCTGGCTGGAAATGCGGCGGGCGCAGATGTCATAGCCAAAGGTGGGCGAGTAGGAGCACGAGGTGCCGGGATTGCGGCTGATCAGGTCCAGCCAGGCCAGCGGGCGCCGGGCAAAGTCTTCGGTCTTGAGGTAGTCGACCGAGATCTGGTTGGCGATCAGCGAGAGGAAGCAGCCGACCAGACCCATGTCGTGATACCACGGCAACCACGAGATGCAGCGGTCGGACTGCTGGATCTTCATCCCTTCGCTATGCCCGGCCAGGTTGTTGAGCAGCGAGGCATGCGTCACCGCAACGCCATGCGGGAAGCGGGTCGAGCCGCTGGAATACTGTAGATAGCAGATATCGTCGGGCTGGGCTTCGGGCAGGTCGCCGGTCGCTTCGGCCTGAAGCGCGAAGTCTTCCCAGGTCATGCCTTCACAGCCCTGACGCTCGGCCGCAGCCTTGGTCATCTCGGCGATTTCAGCCGGGTAGAACAGGATCTTCGGATCGCTGCTGGCCAATTGCACGGCGAGCTGGTCGATGTAGGCTTCCTTGCCGCCAAAGCTGGTCGGCAGGGGCAGCGGCACCGGCCAGGCCCCGGCATAGACGCAGCCGCAGAACAGGGCGGCGAATTCCGGCCCGGTTTCGGCGATCAGGGCAACACGGTCCCCCTTGCCAATGCCGTGGGCGATCAGGCGGCGGGCCATGGCCAGCGCATCCTGACGCAGTTCGCTGAACGGATAGACCCGCTTCAGCGTGCCGCGCGGATCGTGAAAATTCATCCCCCGCTTGCCCTGCGCGGCATAGTCCAGCGCCTCGTTAAACGTGGCGAAATCGGAAAAACGGCGCGGCAGATCGTCTTCGTTCGGCGTGGGGACCAGCGTGACGCCAGCGTTCGGCTCCAGCACGGAAGCATCGGTCATGCGAAAAACCTGTTCTTTTACAGTGCATTACACCGGTAATTCGGCGTTAACGCGCAAATAGCCAAAAGTGCGGGTCCCTGTAGCCCGCTTTCACAAGAATTTCCAATTGCGTCACAGTGTGGCACGAATATGGCCAATGGCTGGCGGCAAGATGAACAAGCGTGGCGAAAAGCGTCCTCCGAGACCGCTGGATAGCGCGCGGCTGGAAGAATTGGCCCTGGCCTATGTCGCCCGCTTTGCCACCAGCGCGGCCAAGCTGGAGGGCTATCTGGCCCGCAAATTGCGCGAACGCGGCTGGGAGGGGGAGGGCACTGTGCCAATTCCCACCCTGGTCGAGCGGTTCGTGCGCAATGGTTACGTGGATGACCTCGCCTTTGCCCGAATGAAAAGCTCCAGCCTGCTGCGCCGGGGCTATGGCGAACGGCGGGTCGGGCAGGCGCTCCATGCCGCCGGGATTGGCGAGGAAGTGCGCGACGAGGTGCGGGCCGGAGAAGCACCGCTGCGCCGTGCCGCTCTGGCCATGGCGCAAAAGCGCGGGTTCGGTCCCTTCGGTCGCAGCGAGCCGGACCGGGCCGTGCGGGAAAAGCAGATTGCCTCGATGCTGCGCGCCGGACACCGGCTGGACAGCGCCCGTGAATTGGTCAATGCCGCCAGTCAGGAAGCAGCGCTGGAATGGGCCAGCCAGGTCGATGAGGACGAATGATGCGTGGATACCTGCTGGGCGCAATTGCCGTGGCCCTGGTCGCCTGCTCTCCCGGTGCGGGTGATGCCGCCCCGCAATCGAGCCAGGCCGCGCCTGCGGTCCATCCCGTTTCCGGCCTGCGGGTCATTCCGCTGAAAGTGACCAGCGGCAGCAAGGTCCACAATTTCCGGGTCGAACTGGCCCGCACGCCGCAGGAACAGGCCAAGGGACTGATGTTCCGCACCACCATGGGGCCGGACGAGGGGATGATTTTCCCCTTCGATCCGCCGCGCGGGGCCAGCTTCTGGATGCGCAACACGGTGAT
Source organism: uncultured Novosphingobium sp. (assembly GCA_964561375.1). Classification (GTDB taxonomy): domain Bacteria; phylum Pseudomonadota; class Alphaproteobacteria; order Sphingomonadales; family Sphingomonadaceae; genus Novosphingobium. Next base: position 15,484 of record CAZLPK010000027.1, on the reverse strand, counting down.
CTCGCTCGACCTGATCTTCGTCGCGCCGGATGGACGGATCAGCAATATCGCCGCCAATGCGGTGCCCTATGACGAAACCCCGCTCTATTCGGCTGGCGAGGCCAAGGCCGTGCTGGAACTGAACGGTGGCCGCGCCGCTGAACTGGGGATCAAGCCGGGCGATCGCGTCGAATGGTAAGCTGCGCCTTGCGCGCGGGGGGCAAGAAAGGCTAACGGGCGCGCATGGGATTCTTCGGCAAGCTCTTCACCTGGTGGAACGGCGCGACCGTCACCACTTCGCTCAACTCCGCACTGACCGGTGAAAAGGTCGGTACGGACGCGCAGGGCAATACCTATTACCGCGCGAAGAAGCCCTACCCCAAGGGCCATCCTTTCGCCGGCAAGGAACGCCGCTGGGTGATCTACAACGGCGCAAACGACGCCAGCCGCGTCCCGGCCGAATGGCATGGCTGGCTGCACGGCTCGTTCGATGGCGTGCCGGAATCGAATCTGCCGCCGCCGCGCATTTGGGAAGCGGAGTTTTCCCCCAACGCCACCGGCACGCCCAAGGCGCACCGTCCGCACCGCGACCGTCAGGACACGGCATACGAGGCCTGGTCGCCGGAGGCGTGATGCGCTCCCGCAGCATCCTGCCCAAACTGATTCCGCTGGTCGCGTCTCTGGCGCTGGCCGCTTGCGGCGGCGGGGATGGGACTGATCCCGAAGCGACCGACATTCCTAGCGAAGCGGCCGGGCAGGCTGCTGCCAGTCAGGTTGTCGAAAACGAATATGGCACTCCGGTAAAGGACCGGGTGGCCACGCTGGGTCTGCTTAACAAGCGCAACAATTTCTCGCAGGACGTGGTCCTGAAAACCGGCGAGGCAAAGCGGATCGGCAATGTCACGATCAAGCTGGCCACTTGCGAGCGCAGCCTGCCGTGGGAACGTCCGCCCGAAACCGGGGCCTTTGTTCAGGTCTTTGTCGAGGAGCGCGCCTCGGCCGAGCAACCGCTGGCTTGGCGCAAGATTTTCTCTGGCTGGCTGTTCAAGAATTCGCCCGGCCTGAATGTGGTCGAGCACCCGGTCTATGACGTCTGGGTCAAGGACTGCGCGATGAAGTTCCCCGGCGAGGAAGACAGCCCGGCTGCTGCCGCATCGCCCAGCAGCGCAGCAAAGCCCTCTGGCAGCGAAAGTGCTGCTCCCGAAGCTGATCCGACTCCGTCTCCGGCTCCCAAGGCATCGCCCAAGGCGGCTCCGGCAGCGTCGCCATCCGTCGATCTCTGAGCCGCGCTGAGCCGTTCCAGATATTGCGCCTGGCTGATCTCGACCGCGCCCATGGTGGCGAGGTGTTCGGTCATGAACTGGCAGTCGAGCAGGCGTGCTCCCGCCCGGTTCAAGGCTGCGACCAGCCAGGCCAGCGCCACCTTTGATGCGTCCGGCACCCGGCTGAACATCGATTCGCCGCAGAAGACCCGGTCAAACCCGACGCCATAAAGGCCGCCAACCAGAGCGCCATCGCGCCAGCATTCGATCGAATGGGCGGCGCCTTGTTGGTGCAGGGCAAGATAGGTCCGTTCGATTCGGTCACTGATCCAGGTGCCGCCGCCATCGCGCCTTGGCCCGGCACATTCGCGGATCACGGCATGGAATGCGGCATTGCAGGTCACTTCGAAAGTGCCTTTGCGCAAGACTTTTGCCAGCGAGCGCGAGCAATGGAAACCATCCAGAGGCAGGATCGCGCGGCGGCGCGGTTCGACCCAGAAAATCTCGGTATCGTCGCGGGAATCCGCCATCGGGAACACGCCGGCGCGATATGCCAGAAGCAGCATTTCGGGGTCGATCGGCGGAGGATTGGCGGGGGTGTGCACAGTGAATCTTTGTATGGACGCATCTGACACGCTTGTCATCCGGCAGTCTTGCGACTAGAGCGCGATCCGCCTGCAGGAGTGTAGCTCAGTTGGTAGAGCATCGGTCTCCAAAACCGAGGGCCGCGGGTTCGAATCCTGCCACTCCTGCCAAGCACCTTTTTCACCCAGCCTGAATGCCGCGATGCCCGATGACGCCTCTTCAGTGCCGTCCAGCCAGCATCGCGTAACGCCGCGCGGGTGGCTGCGGGCGGAACCCGGCCCCACCGAATTCCTCTGGCTCGGCTTGTTCCTGGCGCTGCTTTCCGCATTGCCGGTGATTGTCGCCACCTACCCGCAGATGGTCGACTATCCGGCCCATCTGGCGCGGATGCACATCATGCTCACCCGTGATGGCAGCTCGTTCTTGCAGGAATATTACGGCTTTTCGTGGCGCTGGATGGGCAATCTGGGGGCAGACATCCTGGTCTGGCCGCTGACCTGGTTCTTCAGTCTGGAAACGGCGGGGCGGATCATGGCGGGCGTGATCCCGCCGCTTACCGCCATGTCGATCCTGGCGGCGGAATGGGCCGTGCGGCGGCGAATCGGGATGGCCTCGATGCTGGCCTTCGCCTTTGTCTGGTCGCCGTCGGCGATTCTCGGCTTCCTCAACTTTGGCCTGGCGCAGGCTGCGGCGTTGTTCGCCTTTGCCCTGTGGGTCATGCTGGATGGAAAGCCGTGGCGTGCGCCGCTGTTCATCCCGATCGGGATTTTCGTCTGGCTCGGCCACGTGTCGGGCTGGGGTATCCTTGGCATTCTGGTGTTCGGCTATGAATGGTCGAAGGACAAGTCGTGGCGGGCGTTTCTGGCCCCGTGGCCGCTGTTCTTCCCGTTCCTTTCACTGGTTCTGGGCGACAATCCGGGCAAGCCGCCCAGCTATGGCCCGGCGCCGCAGCTCTACAAGTGGGCGATCTGGAAACAGGCCATGCGCGGCACGTTCCAGTGGGTCGACTATGCGATGACCATTGCCGTGGGCGCGCTGCTGGTGGTCTCCCTGTTCTTCAAGAAGTGGGATGGCAAGCTGGGCTGGGCCACGATCATGATGCTGGTCTCTTCGCTGGTCCTGCCGCGCCATATCTTTGGCGGCGATCTGGTCGACGCGCGAATGATCTCGGCAGGCCTGATGGTCGGCTGTCTGTGCCTGTCATGGCGCGCGCCGCGCTGGGTTGTGCTGCTGATCCCGGCGGTGTTCCTGTTCCGCCTTGGCTACACCACGATCGACTGGGAGCGCGATTCGCGCGAGACCGCTCAGGCACTGACCGCGCTGGAAGGCCTGCCGCGCGGGGCCAAGGTTGCCAGTTATGTCGTAACCGAGCGGCGCGAATGGGGCTTCAACGGCAAGGAGCATATCTGCGGCTATGCCGTGGTCCGGCTCGACGCCTTCACCAATTGCAACTTTGCCCTGCCCGGCATCCACATGATGACGATCAACGGCGGCGGCCCGTTCTTCCGCGATCCGTTCCACCGGCTTAACCACCGCACCGGGCGCAAGATCGACATTTCGGACTACAGCCCGGCCCAGTACACGGATTACCTGTGGTACGTCGGCCAGACCATGCCGGTGAAAATTCCGGAAGGCTATGTCGTGGAACGCAGCGGGCGGACCTGGTTCCTGGCGCGTCGCATCACGCCAGCCCTGCCGCGCGAATAGTTGTCGCGCTTGGCCGGTGCAGTCAGGCGTCACTTGCAAAAGCCTGCCCGGATGGCTAAATGCCCCTCTGTCATCCGACATCGGAGATTATCGTTGCCCCTCCCGGTCACCTAGACCGGGGCGGCGATGTCCCCTAGGCGGAAGGCACGAGGAATTTCAGCAAGGCGAGTGAGCGAAAGATGGCCAAGTTCAACCCCGGCGAATTCATGCGCCAGGTACAAGCCGAAGCCCGCAAGGTGGTTTGGCCCAGCCGTCAGGAAACCGTGACGACCGCGATCTTCGTGGGCATCATGATGGTGATCCTTGCCCTGTTTTTCCTTGGCGTCGATTCGGTCTTCGGCAAGATCGTTCAGTTCCTTTTGTCGCTGGCCTGATCGGCCGGCACGCAGAATAGAGATTTTCCATGGCCCGCTGGTACATCATCCACGCCTATTCCGGTTTCGAGAACAAGGTGAAGGAAGCTATCCTTTCCGAAGCCGAGCGCAAGGGGCTTGAAGCCCTGGTTGAAGCGGTCGAAGTGCCGCACGAAACCGTCACCGAAGTGAAGCGTGGCAAGAAGGTTCAGGTCGAGCGCAAGACCATGCCGGGCTACGTTCTGGCCAAACTGACCATGAACGACGACGTTTACCACCTCGTCAAGAACACTGCCAAGGTCACTGGCTTCCTAGGCCCGAACGGCAAGCCGCAGCCGATTTCCGACCGCGAGGCCGCGCGCTATTTCGGCGCCCGCGATGCCGCTGCTGCCGAGCCCAAGAAGCACGTTTCAGTCGATTACGAGATCGGGGATTCGGTCAAGGTTCTCGACGGTCCGTTCAGCACCTTCACCGGCGTGGTCGAGGAACTCGACTTTGACAAGAACCGCGTCAAGGTTTCGGTCTCGATCTTTGGCCGCGCGACGCCGGTCGAACTCGACTTCGATCAGGTCGAACTGGTCAAGTAAGCCAAGCGAAAGCTTGCATTTGTGCGCGCCTTCGCCTAGGCGCGCGCACTCGCTCTGGCTTTGCCGGGGCGATTCCGTGCGGGAGAAGGGCTTCGGCGCTTCGTTTGACCGCTAACTCTGCGGCCCGGTTTTCCAGGCCAACAGGAAGAAAGGAGGCCCATCGTGGCCAAGAAGATTGAAGGCTATATCAAGCTGCAGGTGCCCGCCGGCTCTGCAACGCCGTCTCCGCCGATCGGCCCAGCGCTGGGTCAGCGCGGCGTGAACATCATGGAATTCTGCAAGGCGTTCAATGCCGCCACGCAGGAAATGGAAAAGGCGATGCCGATCCCGACCATCATCACGGTCTATGCGGATCGCAGCTTCACTTTCGTCACCAAGACTCCGCCGGCGTCGTTCCTCCTCAAGAAGGCTGCCAACCTGAAGTCGGGCTCGAAGGAGCCGGGCAAGGTTTCGGCCGGAACGATCGCTCGCTCGAAGCTGGTTGAAATCGCTCAGGCCAAGTTCAAGGACCTGAACGCGAACGATATCGAACAGGCCACCAAGATCATCGAAGGTTCCGCCCGTTCGATGGGCCTTCAGGTTGTGGAGGGCTAAGATCATGGCAAAGCTGACCAAGAAGCAGAAGTCGCTGGCCGAAAAGCTGGGCGACAACCAGCAGCACTACGGCGTCGAAGCCGCTATCCAGCTGCTCAAGGACCTCAAGACCACCAAGTTCGACGAGAGTCTCGAAGTCTCGCTGAACCTGGGCGTTGACCCGCGTCATGCCGACCAGATGGTTCGCGGCATGGTCGTGCTGCCTTCGGGCACCGGCAAGGACGTGAAGGTTGCAGTCTTCGCTCGTGGCGACAAGGCTGAAGCCGCTCTCGCCGCTGGCGCTGACAAGGTTGGTGCCGAAGACCTGCTGGAAGACATGCAGAACGGCAACCTGGACTATGGCCGCGTGATCGCCACACCGGACATGATGGGTCTGGTTGGTCGCCTTGGTAAGGTGCTGGGTCCGAAGGGCCTGATGCCGAACCCGAAGCTGGGCACCGTTACCCCGAACGTCGCTGAAGCGGTCAAGGCTGCCAAGGGCGGTCAGATCGAATTCCGCGTCGAAAAGGCCGGCATCATCCATGGCGGCATCGGCAAGCTGTCGTTCTCGAACGAAGCGCTGAAGGCCAACTTCGAAGCGTTCGTCGACGCCGTGGTCAAGTCGAAGCCGTCGGGCGCCAAGGGCAAGTACGTCCGCAAGGTCGGCCTGTCCTCGTCGATGGGCCCGGGCCTGAAGATCGACCTGACGGAAGTGCAGGGCGCCTAAGCCCCGCTCTCGTAAGAGACAGAAAAAAGGGCCGGGGAGCACACGCTTCCCGGCCCTTTTTCTATCCATTCGGGTGTTCGCTTTACCGAACAGATCCTTCGTGCGGGTTCAGCGCGCCGACTTGAGATTGGCAGCGGTGTAACATTCCACCACATAGGCCAGCGGCTGGCCATCGGGCAGGCGCAGCAGCGCGCGGTGGATCAGGATCGTGTCGGGCGGACAGAAATCCGCTTTGCCGCGTTCTTCCAGCAAGCGCACCCGGCGAAAGCCGAGCGGTGCCGCAACCTTGCCAAAGGGCTTGTCGCTCTGGTTCAGTGCCTCGTTCATTTCCGCAGTCAGGCGGCCGGGCGCGAACCAGTTGTAAGCCTCGGACAAGACCGTATCGCCGCAGGACAGCTGGACGTGGCGATAGCCGATCGGATCGGTGGGGGCGAGGTTCAGCGCCGCGCGCGTTTCTGGCCCTGCCTCGCCGCTGCGGTTGACTACGCGGGCGCGGATCGTGGCGGCATCGGCAATCTTGTGCCGTTCGCACCATTCGCCCAGCGCCGCTGTCGCGCTGTCCTGTGCGGCCAGCGTGCGTTCGAATTCGTCAATCGTGGCCGAGGAAGCAGCTGCGCCGAGAAGCGCCAGTGCCACAATCGGGTCAGACACCGCCGGGCACAGCCTCGCGGCCCATGGCGGTCAGGCCCGCGCTCAGTGCGGCGCAGCAGGCATCCAGCACGGTGGCATCGGTAGAGCGCACCACGAAGTTCGCGCCGACGCGCCCTTCGCGGAAGAAGGGATAGCTGCCAATCGCGCAGCCTTCGTGATCCTGTTCGGTCTGGCGCAGCAGGTCGGCAATCTCGCTTTCCTGCACCCACGAACCGATGGTCTGCGACAGGACCGGCTGGCCGCCTTCCAGCGTTCCGGTCAGCGCGTCGAGCATGCCCGCCGTGATCGAGGGGACGCCAGCCATCAGGTAGACATTGCCAATCTGGATGCCGGGTGCGCCCGACATGCGGTTGGGGATCAGTTCCGCCCCTTCCGGCACGCGGGCCATGCGCAGGCGCGCTTCATTCAGGCCGCCGCGTGGTTCGTAATAGCGTTCCAGAATCGCCCGTGCTTCAGGGTGGATCTCCACGCCAACACCAAAGGCTTCGGCCACGGCGTCCACGGTGATGTCGTCATGGGTCGGGCCAATCCCGCCGGTGGTGAAGAGGTAATCGTTGCGCACCCGCAGCGTGTTCACCGCCTCGACAATGGCTGCCGTATCATCTGCCACCACGCGCACTTCAGACAGGCGGATCCCTTGAACGTTGAGCCAGGTCGCGACCTGGGCAACATTCTTGTCCTGTGTGCGGCCAGAGAGAATCTCGTCGCCAATGACGAGCAGCGCGGCTTTCCAGATGCGGTTAGGATCGGTCATGCTGCGAGTGTTAGGTAAGTGAGGCCGCTTCGACAAGCGTGGCCAGAGCGGATTGGTTCAAAAATCCCAGTCCGCTCTGGTCATGTCCGATTTATGCGTCGACCAGTTCCCTGGCCCGCGTGAATTGCAGCACGCCATCGTCGATGGGTGCCTGGCGCATATCGACGCGGTCCTTGCGGTATTCCTGATTGAGCCGCCACGGCAGGGCGTGGGCATTGCGGGGCATCAGGTGCTTGCCGCGCTGGATATAGCCGGAGGAGAAATCGAAGATGTCATCGACTTCCGGTTCCTCACCCGGCGCCATGGCCGGGGTCGCCGCAACCGCACCAATCGCGTCCATCTGCTTGAACAGGCGGGTCAGGTATTCGGCGATGATATCGACGCGCAGGGTCCAACTGGCGTTGAGGTAGCCGAATACCCCCGCCATGTTCGGCACGTTGGAGAACATGCAGTTGCGGTAGAAATAGGTCTGGCCGAAATCGACCGGCTTCCCATCGACAGCCACGTTGATCTTGCCGGCAAAGGTCATGCGCAGGCCGGTGGCGGTGACGATGATGTCGGCATCGATGTGCTTGCCCGATTTCAGCTTGATCCCGGTGGCGTCAAAGCTGTCGATCTGGTCGGTCACGACGCTGGCCTTGCCTTCGTTGATCGCGGTGAAGAAATCCGCATCCGGCACCAGACACAGGCGCTGGTCCCACGGATCGTAGGGCGGGGTGAAATCGGCGGGCGAATAGTTTTCGCCCAGATGGCCCTTCAGCTGGGTGGTCAGGTATTCCTTGACCCGTTCCGGAGCGCCGCGTGCGCGCTTGAACATCAGGTCCTGCATGAAGATGTTCTTGGCGCGGGTCAGGGCATAGGCGGTCTTTTCCGGCAGGAAGCGGCGCAGCAGCTTGTTGAAGCCATCGCGGGCCGGGCGGCTGACCATCCACGTTGGCGTGCGCTGCAACATGGTGACGTGGGCCGCACCGCCGTGAGCCATGGCTGGAACGATGGTTACAGCCGTCGCACCCGAGCCGATGACCACCACCTTTTTGCCCTGATAGTTCAGGTCAGACGGCCAGAACTGCGGGTGGATTATCTGTCCCTTGAACGTGTCGCGGCCCTTGAAGCCGGCGTCATAAGGATCGTCATAATCGTAATAGCCCGCCCCCAGGAACAGGAAGCGGCCCTTGTAGCGGCTGTGCTGGCCGTCCGGGCTTTCGGTCACGACGGTCCAGGTGGCGCTTTTGCTGTCCCAGTCGGCGCTGATAACCTTCTGGCCGAGGCGCATGGTTTCGTTCAACTCGTACTTGTCGGTGATCCGGTCGAGGTATTCGAGGATCGACGGGCCATCAGCGATGGACTTTTCATGGGTCCACGGTTCGAACGAAAAACCCAGCGTGTGCATGTCGCTGTCCGAACGGATGCCGGGATAGCGGAACAGGTCCCAGGTTCCCCCCAGCCGTTCGCGCCGGTCAAGCATGACAAAGTTTTTGTCCGGGCATTCGCGCTTCATGTGGACGGCCATGCCGATGCCGGAAATTCCGGCGCCGACAATGATCATGTCGAGGCATTGCTCGATCGGCGTTTGGGCGTTCATCGCTCCTGCATCTCCCAATTCAATTTACATTTTTGTCAGTAATAGCCGCATTGGTGCGGGATTGCCAGCATCATGCCTGTTTGGCAGACCGTGGCAATGCCGATCATTGCCGCGCGCCGTTATAGTGGCGGAAAGCCATCCGAAAATTCGCTGCCGGTAAACGGGCAGAGCCGCCCCATGCTGGACAAGGGCTGCTTTGACTGGATCGGTCTGGCCGACCCCACGGCGGAGGAGATGGAGCTGGTCCGTGCCCAGTTCGGTCTGCATCCCCTCGCGATCGAGGATGCGCTGAAAGCGGTCCAGATGCCCAAGATCGAGGTTTACGGGCAGCATCTGTTCATCGTTGCCCGCACGGCTGCGGTGCAGGAGGGTGAGAATATCGCCTTTGGTCAGACCTCGATCTTCCTGGGCCACGATTTCATCATCACGGTCCGACTGGGTTCGACCCGCGCCCACTCCGCCCTGCGGGATCGGCTGGAAATCGATGCCGAGCGGTTGGCCGAAGGGCCGGACTACGTGGCCCATGCCGTGCTGGATTTCATTGTCGACGGGTTTCAGCCGATTCTCGAAAAGTTCGAGGATTCGGTCCAGACGATGGAGGAAGACGCGATCGAGCGCTTTCCCGAACCTTCCACGATCCGCCGCATCTTTCGCCTGCGCCGCCAGTTCCGCCGCTTCATGCGCATTATCGGCCCGATGGAGGAAGTCTGCGAACGGCTGACCCATACCGAACTGCCGGTGATCGATCCCTCGGCGCGGATATGGTTCCGCGATGTGCTGGACCATGTGCGCCGCTCGCTCACCCGCATGATCGGACTGCGCGATACCCTGGCCAGCATTGTCGAGACGGCAAGCCTGCTGGAGCAGCACCGCCAGGGCGACATGACCCGGCAACTGGCATCATGGGCAGCAATTCTGGCCGTGCCGACCGCGATTGCCGGCATCTATGGCATGAATTTTGACTACATGCCCGAGCTGCACAGCCGCTGGGGTTATCCCGCCGTTCTTGCCGCGATTGCAGCGATTTGCGGCGGCCTGTGGCTGCGTTTCCGCCGGATCGGCTGGCTTTAGGCATCCCCCTTTATTGGTGGACAGGATAAGAGTGCTGTAGCGAATCTGTCATTCCAATGTCATTGCGCTGTCACATTAGCGCAAAGAGGGGTTTGCAATGTTCGGTTGGTTCCAGCGGCTGCTGCCGCATTCCGGCGATTTCTACGTTCTGTTCGAAAGGCACTCTGCCGCCATGACTGCGGCCGCCGATGCCTTGGCTCAGCTCACTTCCGGTCAGGGGGACCGCGAGGCGCACCTGCGCACGATCCGCGACCGTGAGCACGATGCGGACGAAGTGATCCGCCAGACCCTGCATGAGGTTCGCCAGACCTTCCTGACTCCCTTTGATCGCGGTGCAATCACCTCGCTCATCGGGACGATGGACGACACGATTGACGAGATGAACCGCTCGGCCAACGTCATCGAACTGCTGGAGGTTGCGACCTTTGACCCGCAGATGCGCCAGATCGGTGTACTGGTTCAGGATGCCTGCCGCCTGATCGCCGAAGCCATGCCGCTGCTGCGCGATGTGGAGCGCAATGGCCACCGTCTGCATGAACTGACGGCGAAGCTGGTCAAGCTGGAAGGCGAAGTCGACATCCTGCACGACACCGGCATGAAGAACGCGTTCCAGGCGCAGAAGGAAGATCCGGACCCGCTGGCTTTCATAGTCAAGCGCGAGGTCTACAAGCATCTTGAGCGGATTGCCGACGCCTTTGAAGACGTCGCCAACGAAATCGACAGCCTGGTCATCGACCACGGCTGAGGCAGACACGAATTAAGGAGAACGGCAATGCATGAGCTTGCCTTTCCGTTGCTGGTCGGCCTGATCATCATCGCTCTGGCCTTTGACTTCCTCAACGGTCTTCACGATGCCGCCAATTCGATTGCCACGGTCGTTTCCACGCGGCTGCTGTCACCGGTATGGGCGGTACTGTTTGCTGCTGCGGGCAATTTCGCGGCCTATTGGCTGGTTCCGCTTCATGTTGCCGACACGATCGGCAAGGGCATCATCAACAAGGACATGGTCACGCCCGGCGTGGTCTTTGGCGCGCTGATCGGGGCGATGTTCTGGAACGTGGTGACCTGGCTCAAGGGTATTCCATCCAGTTCCAGCCATGCCTTGCTTGGCGGCCTGCTTGGCGCAGGGATTGCCCATGCCGGAATGGGCGCGGTTGAAAGCAAGAAGACGCTCGAAACGATCGCTGCGATCTTCCTGTCGCCGATGATCGGTTTCGCCCTGGCCATGCTGATGGTCCTGATCACCTCGTGGCTGTTCAAGGGCTTTCAGCCCCGCCGGGCCGAGGGCGTGTTCAAGACCCTGCACCTGTTTTCCAGTGCGGCCTATTCGATCAGCCACGGCGGCAACGATGCCCAGAAGACCATGGGGATTATCGCCGTCCTGCTCTATTCAACCGGTTACATGCAGGGTGAATTCCACATTCCGACCTGGGTCGTGATCTCCTGCTATCTGGCGATCTCGCTCGGCACGCTGTCCGGCGGGTGGAAGATCATCAAGACGATGGGAACCAAGCTTACCAAGCTGAACCATCACACCGGCTTCAGCGCCAGCACGGCGGGTTCGGTCGTTGTGTTCAGCGCCAGCTATCTGGGTATCCCGGTTTCAACGACCCACGCGATTACCGGCGCCGTGATCGGCACTGGCGCAGCCCGCAAGGCGAGTGCGGTGCGCTGGGGCGTTGCTGGCCGCGTGGTGACCGCCTGGTTCATCACCATCCCGATGAGTGCGGCCGTGGGTGCAATCTTCTACACCCTGACGCGAATTTTCACGCACTGACCTGTAACGGGCTGTGTTCCGGGCAAAACAAAAGGCCGCGTGATGGGTTCATCACGCGGCCTTTCTGTTAGTTTGTGGAGAGGTGTTTAGCCCCAGCGGCGCTGGGTGCCGTTCGGCTTCTTGCCTGCTGGCTTGCGGCGTTGCTGCCCACCTTGCTGGCCACCGTGCTGACTGCCCTGCGGCTTGTCACCGCGCGGGGCAGTGCCCACCGGACGGACGGCGTCGCGGTGAACCTTTACCGGACGTTCGCTACGCTCGGTCCGTTCGTGGCGGTCGCTGCGTTCGCGGGGGCGATCATCGCGGCGGTCACGGCGGAATTCGCCGCGCTGTTCCGGGCGGCCCTGACGCGCCGGACGGTCATCCCGGCGCGGAGCCGGAGCGGCAGCGCGGGCTTCACGATCTTCCGAAGCGAGCGGATCGAACTGCGGTCCGCGCGGGGCAGTGGCGCGGCGATTGTCGGCCATGCGTTCGTTGCGGATGTACTGATCGCGCGACTGGCCATCGCGACTCTGCCCGCCATTGCTGCGGTTGTTGTTGGGACGCGGAGTGCGGCCGCGCGGGCCACCGCGTGCGCCGCCAAGGCCGCGCGCATCGCGCTCCTCGCGGCGGGCGTCCTGCTCCATTTCTGCCGGAGTGCGACGGGCCGGAGCGGGCAGGCGGGCTGCTTCTTCCTTGAAGTTGTCCGGCAGCGGTGCGCGGGCCAGCGTCACGCCGGTCAGGCGCTCGATATCGCGCAGATAGGCCTTCTCGTCCGGCGCAACCATGCTCAGCGCCACGCCATCGGCCCCGGCGCGTGCGGTGCGGCCGATGCGGTGGACGTACTGTTCCGGCACGTTGGGCAGTTCATAGTTGAACACGTGGCTGACGCCCGAAACGTCGATCCCGCGTGCGGCAATGTCGGTTGCCACCAGCACCGGAGTGCTGCCCTTGCGGAAGGCGAGCAGGGCAGCGGTGCGCTGGGCCTGGCTCTTGTTGCCGTGGATCGCGGCGGAGTTGACCCCGGCAGCGTTCAGGTGGCGTACGACGCGGTCCGCGCCATGCTTGGTCCGGGTAAAGACCAGCGCACGGTCGATCTCGTTCGAGGCCAGACCCTTTTTCAGGCTGATGCTGAGCAGGGCCTGCTTTTCAGCCTGGTTGAGGAAGATCGCGTACTGTTCCACGCGTTCTGCCGTGGTGGCCTGCGGCGTCACTTCGACCCGGACCGGGTTGTGGATGAACTGCTTGCCCAGATCGGCAATCGCCTTGGGCATGGTGGCCGAGAAGAACAGGCTCTGGCGTTCCTTGGGCAGCAGCGCGGCAATCCGCTTCAGCGGCACGATGAAGCCCAGGTCCATCATCTGGTCGGCTTCGTCCAGCACGAAGATTTCGACATTGCGCAGGGTCAGGGCGCGCTGGTCGATCAGGTCGAGCAGGCGGCCCGGCGTGGCGACGAGGATGTCGCAGCCCGGGACAAGGGCGCGGGCCTGCTTGCCCACGGGAATGCCGCCGAACACGCACTGGACCGACAGGTTCAGGTACTTGGCATAACCGCGCATGTTTTCGGCAATCTGGGCGGCCAGTTCGCGGGTGGGCGACAGCACCAGCATCCGGCACGAAGCATTGCTGCGCGCCTTGGGATTGGCGGCCAGGCGGTGCAGCGAAGGCAGCGAGAAAGCCGCGGTCTTGCCGGTGCCGGTCTGGGCGATGCCCAGCAGGTCGCGTCCTTCCAGCAGGGCCGGGATTGACTGGCGCTGGATCGGGGTGGGTTCGGAATAGCCCTTGGTGTCAAGCGCGCGGATCAGCGGCTCGGCCAGGCCAAGGTCGGAAAAATAGGACATGAAAAATCTCTCTCGGGTTCCATCCGTGCCGGGCGAGGCAAGGGCGCAGATGGCCCCTGGGATCGCGCGGACGAACGGGCGTGCGGGCCGCACGTTTCGCGCGGCTGGCACAGGGTTCGTCTACGAAGCGACCCTGCGTGAGGAAGGAAGCGTCAAGCGGTACCGATCGAGCATCCGGGGCGGGCCTGATGGATTTGTCCCATGGCCCTCACGCTGCGCCGGATTGCCGGGAGAAAACATCCTCGGCCAATCGGTGTGAGGCACCATATATGCTGCATTGCGGAAAAAGGCAAGGAAATTGCGTTATGGCCCAAACAAGGCCGCCGTGTCCCGGATTCCCGCAGGTCCGGAACACGGCAGGTAAGGTGGGTTATCCCGGCTTAGAAATCAAAGCCGAGCGTGGCGCCGAAGGTCCGGGGTTGGTTCGGAAAACGGACCACGGTGTTGGCATTGCTGGCCACGGCCGACCAGTAATAGCGATCAAACAGGTTCTTGCCCCAGATCGAGACTGACCAGCCGTCTTCGCTCTTCAGCCCGATCGAGCCGTTGACCACGGCATAGGCGTCGATCTTGTAGAGGTCGATGTCTTCGAAGATCGTGTTCGAACGCGACTGATAACGCAGGCTGACCGCGCCGTTCAGGCTGAGCCGATCTGCAACCGGGGTGTCATAGGCCACGGTGACGCTGCCCTGGAAACGCGGGCTGTAGATGAACTCTGCCCCGTCAAAGTTCTGCGGCTTGCCGGCGGCATTGGTGCCATCGTAGTTATCGACGCGGGTCTTGAGCCACAGGGCATTGCCGATGATCGACAGGCCGGTAACCGGACGGACGACCAGTTCGCCTTCCACACCATAGGCCTTGGACTTGGGCACGTTGTCCAGGCGGGCCAGGGCGGTGTAGATCGGATCGGCAAAGTAGGTGCTGATCTGCTTGTCGCGGTAATCGTAATAGAAGGCAGCGACGTTGGCCTGAACCTTGCGGTCGGCCAGCGACAGCTTGGCCCCCACTTCATAGGCCGTCAGCTTTTCCTGCTTCACCGGTGCGTTCTGGCGCGCGATCGAGGCCGCGTTGATCGGCGTCGTGCCCGACTTGTACCCGCGCGAGACCGAAGCATAGAGCAGGGTATCGGTATTGGGCTTCCAATCCAGTGCTGCACGCCAGGCGATATTGTTCTCCGACAGGGTGCTGACCACTGCACCGAAGGTCGAGGTCGTCGGGTTATAGGTGTTGCACTGCCCCTTGGTGATCGGGTTGGGCGTTGCGCCATAAGCGGTGGTGAACAGATAGCGGTTGGCCACGTTGACGTTGGGCAGCATGTTGCCATTCACGTCGCGTGAGCAGCCGACATAGTCCTGCTTGTCCTCGGTATAGCGAATGCCGGTCGTCAGCTTCAGCGTGTCGGCCAGGCGCCAGTCGGCATTGGCGAAAATGCTCCAGGTTTCCGTGTCCATGTCGCCATAGTCTTCATAGGTACGGAAAGCCTGCGACATTTCGGTGAGGGTGTAGCCGCCAGAGTTGAACGGCGTCGCCAGTAGGCCCGCGCCGACAAAACGAACCAGCCCGACATTGGCGTTCTGGCCCAGCATGGTGCGGTTGGAATCGTAGATCTGATCGTGCGCATAGTAGCCGCCGACCAGCCAGTTGGCCGGGCCGGTTTCCCCTTCGAGATGCAGTTCCTGGCCAAAGCTCTTGATCGAGCCGACCGCATTCTGGATCAGGATTTCATAGGGAACGCCGCTCCAGTCGGACAGGGCATCGCGGTCAAACTTGTTGTAGCTGGTCAGCGAGACCAGCTTCATCGTTTCGCCCAGTTCCTGATCGATCCGCAGCTTCAGGCCAAGGAAGTCGTTGTCTTCCTGCAGCGGACCAGACAGGCCAAGGCCGGTGCCAATGTCTGCCGAGCGGGCAGCTTCTGGGTCCCAGTCAGCCTGGGTGGCGCTGGTCGGCTTGTTGTTGGCGATATAGGTGGCGGCGCCCGGCGCGTTGAACAGGGCGGTCAGGCCCGGGTGGTGTAACTTGATGTCTGGAAATTCGCTGCTGGGTGCGTGAAGCCCGTGCT
>CAZLPK010000026.1:0-27341 GCA_964561375.1 uncultured Novosphingobium sp. | reverse complement strand
CGACGCTCACCGTGGATTTCTGGACCGGACAGGCCGCACCGGTCGCATATGCGACGGTTGCCGTGCTGACTGCCACGACTTTCGTCCTCGGCGGCTTCATGCGCGAACAGGTCTGCGTCTACATGTGCCCGTGGCCGCGTATCCAGACCGCGATGCTCGATGAAAAGAGCCTGATCGTTACTTACAAGGACTGGCGCGGGGAAAAGCGCGGCTCGGTCAAGCAGGCGCTGAAGGACCCGGAAATCGGGGACTGCATCGATTGCAACGGCTGCGTCAACGTCTGCCCGACCGGTTACGACATCCGCAACGGGCCGGACATCCGCTGCATCACCTGCGCGCTGTGCATTGACGAGTGCGACAAGGTGATGACTGCGATCGGTCGCCCGCGCGGCCTGATCGACTATGCCACGCTGGACGATTGCGAAGCGGAACGTCGCGGTGAACCGCCCCGGCCAATCACCAAGGCTCTGTTCCACACCCGGACCCTGATCTACACCGGAATCTGGGCAGGCATCGGCTTTGCCCTGCTGTTCGCCCTTGGCACCCGCGACCGCATCGACATCAAGGTGCAGAAGGACCGCAATCCGCCCTATACCGTCCAGTCGAGCGGCGAGGTCCGCAACGACTATACGGTCAAGGTGCTGAACATGCAGGCCCGTCCGCGTCCGATGCAGGTCAGCCTGGATGGACTGGAAGGCGGCAAGTTCTGGACCAGCGACACGCCCCGCGACAAGGCGGCGCGCGAGCTGACCCTGAACGTCCCGGCTGACCGGGTTGAGCCGCTGCGCATCTATGTCGTTGCTCCGGATGGCACCAAGGCCCAGTCGTTCAAGTTCCGTCTCAAGGCGCTTGATGGCGAAGGCGAGGACGACTCCACCGAAGTCCGCTTCGATTCTCCGGTCGAGGAAGAGGAAGGCAATCAATGAAGGCTTTCACCACCGGTCCGTTCACCGGCAAGCACTTCACCGTGATCATCGTGGCCTTCTTTGCCGTGGTGATCGGCGTGAACGTGTTCATGGCCAGTCAGGCCAGCGCCACCTTTGGCGGTGTCGTGGTCGAAAACTCCTATGTCGCCAGCCAGCACTTCAACAAGTGGCTGGACGAAGCGGAAAAGGAAAAGGCCCTTGGCTGGACTGCCACGGCCAAGCGTGACGCGGCTGGCCGCGTTGCGGTTGTGCTGAACGGCGCTCCGGCCAGCCAGGTGCAGTTGATCGCGCTTGCGCGCCATCCGCTGGGCCATGACCGGGACAAGACGCTGGAATTCACCCGTCAGGCCGACGGTTCGTTCCTCTCACGCGATGTTCTGCCGGCGGGCCGCTGGCGGGTGCGGTTTGAAGCAACGGCTGGCGCGCAGCGCTGGCGCACTGAACAGGACGTGCGGTGAACGCAGCTTCCCATGAGCCGCTGTTGGCGGCTGATGAAACGACAATCCTGGTCGTGCCCGGCATGCATTGCGCCGGGTGCATGGCCAAGGTCGAGCGGGCGCTGTCCGCCGTGCCTGGGGTCAGCGCCGCGCGCGTGAACCTGACTGCCAAGCAGGTTCGCGCCGAACACACCCATGGGGTGGAAACGGCACAGCTGATCGCCGCGCTGGAAGCGGTTGGCTTTGCCAGCCAGCCACGCACCGAGGAGATGACCAAGGCTCCCTCGGCGGTAAAGCCGCTGCTGGCGCCACTGGCCGTTGCTGCCTTTGCCAGCATGAACGTGATGCTGCTCTCGATCTCGGTCTGGTCCGGGGCAGAGGGTTCGACCCGCAGCCTGTTCCACTGGATTTCGGCGCTGATCGGCATTCCGGCCATCGCCTATTCCGGCACACCGTTCTTCAAATCGGCCTATGCCGTGCTGAAGCGGGCCCGGACCAATATGGACGTGCCGATTTCCATTGGCATCGCGCTGGCCACCGGCCTCAGCTTTTACGAAACGCTGACGGGTGGACATGACGCCTATTTCGACGGCGTCCTGATGCTGATCATGTTCCTGCTGGCGGGCCGCACGCTGGATGCGATGATGCGTGACCGCGCGCGCGCCGGGGTCGATGCCTTGCTCATCCAGGCTGCACCGGGCGCCAGCGTGGTTTCGCCCGATGGTTCGCTGCAGTGGATCACGGCCAGCGAATTGCAGCCGGGCATGGTCATGCGCATTGCCGCCGGTGAACGCCTGGCCGCCGATGGCGAAATCGTTAGCGGGAGCAGCGCCTTTGACCAGTCGCTGCTGACCGGCGAAAGCGCGCCGGTTGCCGCCCATGTCGGCACCACGGTTCACGCCGGCACGCTCAATCTGGATGCGCCGGTCGATGTCCGGGTGACGGCTGCGGGCGCCGATACCTCGCTGGCCGAAATTGCCCGCCTGATGGACGCGGCAGAGCAGCCGCGCTCGGTCTATGTCCGCATTGCCGACCGCGCCAGCCGCCTCTACGCGCCTGCCGTTCACACGCTGGCCGCACTCAGCTTTGCCGGGTGGATGATCGCCGGGGCCGGGATCTACCAGTCCACCGTGATCGCCATTGCCGTGCTGATCATCACCTGCCCCTGCGCGCTGGGTCTGGCCGTGCCGGTGGCGCAGGTCGTGGCCAGCGGCGCACTGATGCGCGAAGGGATCATGGTCAAGGACGGCAGCGCGATTGAGCGCATGGCCCTGGTTGACCGCGTGCTGCTCGACAAGACCGGATCGCTCACGCTGGGCAAGCCGGAGCCGGATGCCGCTGTGGTCGACTCCCTCGATAATGAGGCTGCCGCCGTCGCGCTGGGCCTCGCCTCGCACAGCCGCCACCCGCATTCGCGCGCGCTCGAAGCCGCGCTGCTCGCCCGTGGCCACCGTGCGGTTCGGGTCGAAGGTGTAGCTGAAACGGCGGGCATTGGTCTGTCCGGCACTTGGAATGACCGAAAGGTCTCGCTAGGCCGCAACGATGCTGCCGACGTGGTATCCACCACGCTGCGGATCGAAGGCCGCGACGAAGTGCTGATCCCCTTTACCGACAAGCTGCGCCCGGATGCCCATGCCGCTCTGGCCCGGCTCAAGGCGCTGGGGCTGAAAGTCTCGCTGCTGTCGGGTGACAACCAGAAGGCCGTGGCCGAAGTCGCTGCCGAAGTCGGGCTGGAGGCGCAGGCCGCTGCCGATCCGGCGGAAAAGCGCGAAGCCATCGCCGCTCTGCAAGCCACGGGCCACAAGGTGCTGATGGTGGGAGACGGGCTGAACGACGGTCCGGCGCTGGCGGCTGCCGATGCCTCGATCGCGCCGGGTTCGGCCAGCGATGTCGGGCGGCAGGCAGCCGACCTGGTGTTCCTGGGCGACTCGCTCAATGCCCTGCCGCGCGCGGTGCTGGCCGCACGGCGGACCATGCGCGTGGTAAAGCAGAACTTTGCCCTGGCCATCGGCTACAACGTCTTTGCCGTGCCGCTGGCGATCATGGGCTATGTCAATCCGATGATCGCGGCCGCTGCCATGTCGGGCAGCTCGCTGATCGTCGTCGCCAATTCGCTCCGGCTGGTGAGGGCTGCGAAATGAACGGACTAGCATTTCTCTTGCCGATTGCCCTCGGGCTGGGCCTGCTGGGCCTGGTTGCCTTTTTCTGGGCGCTTAAGCGCGGCCAGTTCGAAGACCTCGACGGGGCGGCAAACCGCATTCTCTACGACGACGAAGAAGAGGGACCGCACGGATGATCGGGGCAAAATTCGGCATTATCGCGCTGATCCCGGCGATGCTGAACCTTACTATCGTGAGCGGCGGGGAAACCATTTCCGTGCAAATCTGCACTGGCGACGGTCAGGTTCATACCGTGCAGGTTCCGGTTGGTGGCCAGGGCGGTGAAGGCGGGACCAAGGGCCTGTGCTGCGCCAAGGGGTGCCATACCGGAGGCGGACGAAAACGCCTGATCGCTGATAATTGAGCCTGCTCAATGTTTGCCGGCGGGATGGCTGGCAGACAGTTGCCAATGTGGACCTATTATCCCGAACTGCTTGAAACGCCGGTACCGCGTTACACCAGCTTTCCGACTGCCGCCGAATTCGGCCCCGGCATCGGAGCGGACGATGTGGACGCCGCGCTCCACGCCACGCGGGGCGATATTTCGCTCTATCTGCACGTGCCGTTCTGTGAACAGATCTGCTGGTACTGCGGCTGCAACACGGGTGCGGCGAACAAGACCCAGCGGCTGGCCAGCTATCTTGACGCGCTGCACCGCGAAATCTCGATCACCGGGGTGCGACTGAGCCGCGATGTCCGCGTGCGCCGCATCGCCTTTGGCGGGGGCAGCCCCAATGCAATCAGTCCGACCGATTTCGTCCGCCTGATCGACGCGCTGACCCTGCACATGCCGCTGGATGATCCGTCGTGGTCCATCGAACTGGACCCGCGCACGCTGACGGCTGAATGGTGTCAGGTGATGGGCGTGGTCGGCGTAACCTATGCCAGCCTTGGCGTGCAGACTTTCGATCCCGCCTTGCAGGCCGTGATTGGCCGGGTTCAGCCCGATGTCGAGATTGCCCGAGCGGTGGATCTGCTGCGGGCAAACGGGATCAGCTCGCTCAATTTCGACCTGATGTACGGCCTGCCTGGGCAGACGCTGGAAATGCTGGAGCATACGCTTCACCGCACCATCGAACTGGGCGCGGATCGTATTGCCCTGTTCGGCTATGCCCATGTCCCGCACCTGATCCCGCGCCAGCGCCGGATCGACGCGACCGACCTGCCGGGGCAGGCGGAGCGCTTTGCCATGGCTGAATTCGGCTATCGCCTGCTGACTGCAGCGGGCTATGTCCCGGTCGGCTTCGACCATTTTGCCAAGCCCGGCGATCCCATGGCCAAGGCGGTGGAGCAGGGCACGCTGCGGCGCAATTTTCAGGGTTTTACCGACGATCAGGCGCAGACCCTGCTGGGCCTTGGCGCTTCGGCCATCGGCTGCTTCCCCGACCTGCTGGTCCAGAACGAGAAGAACGCCGGGCGCTATCGCATGCTCCTTTCGCAGGACCGGCTGCCCGTCGCCCACGGCATTCGCCGCAGTGCCGACGATCAAAGCCGCGGCGCGGTGATCGAAGCCTTGCTGTGTCACGGAAAAGCCAGCCTCGATGCCGAACTAGCCACCGAAGCGGCATCGCGGCTGGCCCCCTTTACCGAGCGCGGCCTGGCCCGTCTGGAAGGGCAGCGCCTGACCATCGAACCCGGCGGTGTGCCCTATGCCCGCACGATTGCGGCGATCTTTGACCCCTACCGCCAGGATTCGGTGCGCCGCTTCAGTTCTGCGGTTTGATCGAGGGCTAATTCCTTCCGAAAAGGGCGCCTGTTCCGGGTGCCCTTTTTCTTTGCCCCCAACAGGTACAAAAAAAGAGCGGCCTTCACGAGGTAGGGCCGCTCCAGTTGGGGAGAATTAGTAAAGGTGGAATGGCCGTTCCAGACGGCATTCGCCTTGACCATGATCAAACATCGTAAAAAATCTCATGGCGCGGCATTACGAAGATGCACTTGCGTCCCTTAACCGCTCGGTTAAACGGAACGGGAAGGAGAGAATGCCATGGACCTATCGCTGTCCGGACGGATTGCGCTGATAACGGGCGCATCGTCGGGTTTCGGGGCGCATTTTGCGCGGCTGTTCGTGCGTGAAGGGGCGCGGGTGGTGATCGGCGCGCGCCGGGTGGACCGCATCGCCGCTCTGGCCGAGGAACTGGGCGATGCCGCCCTTGCCGTGCCGATGGACGTGACCGACGAAGCCTCGATCATTGCCGCCTATGATGCGGCAGAGGCACGCTTTGGCGTGGTCGATACGGTCGTCGCCAATGCCGGGATTTCGGCTGAGGGCCGCTCGACCGACGTGACCGCCGCCGATGTGGCGGGGCTGGTCGCGACGAACTTTACCGGTGCCTATATCACCGCCCGCGAAGGGGCGAAGCGGATGATTGCCGCCGGCTTCAAGGACAGCGAGCGCGGGCGGATCGTCCTGATCGGTTCGATTACGGCAGAGCTGACCGCGCAGGGCGATGCCGCCTATGCCGCGAGCAAGGCCGGGGTGGCGCATCTGGGCCGCCAGTTTGCGCGCGAATGGGTGCGTCAGGGCGTCAACGTCAACACGATTCAGCCCGGCTATATCCAGACCGAGATTGCCGGAGACTGGTTCCAGACCGAAGGCGGGCAGCGCCAGATCGCCAATTTCCACCGCCGCCGGATGTGCCCGATCGAGGCACTGGACGCGCCGCTGGTTTTCCTTTGTTCCGATGCTTCGCGCCATGTCACCGGTGCGACGCTGACCGTAGATGATGGGCAGGTGCTGTGATGGACGATAATACCCCGGTAATCATTGGCGTCGGGCAATATTCCGAACGCGTCGGCGAACCCGGCTATGCCGAAATGAGCCACATGGATCTGGGCGGCGCGGCGCTGAAGGCCGCCTTTGCCGATGCCCAGGCGGCGCAGGATCTTGGCCCGGCGCTGGATACGCTGGCTGCGATCCGCCAGTTCGAAATTTCGGCAACGCGCTATTCCGCGCCGTTTGGCCACGCCAACAATACCCCGCGCGCGATTGCCAGCCGGGCCGGTGCCAATCCGGCGCGGGCCATTCTGGAAGTGGTCGGAGGGCAGGGGCCGCAGCGGCTGGTCGGTGAACTGGCGGCAGAGATTGCCGCTGGCCGGTCCAAGATGGCAGCCGTGGTCGGCTCGGAAGCGATTTCGACCATGCGCGCGCTGATGTCGCGCGGGGAAAAGCGTGACTGGTCAGAACAGCACGAAGGCAGCCTTGAAGATCGCGGTCCGGGCTATGACGGCGTGGTCGATCGCACGTCGATCAAGCACGGCGTTGGCGCGCCGATTGCGGGTTATGCCATTGCCGAGAACGTGCGGCGCGAACGGCTGGACCTGTCGCTGGACGATTACCGGCTGGAGATCGGCAAGCTCTTCGCGCCGTTCACCAAGGTCGCCGCCGCCAATCCGCACAGCGCCGCGCCGACTGCGCGCAGTGCCGAGGAACTGGCGACTCTGACCGAGCGTAATCGCCTTGTCGCGGAACCTTATGGCCGACTGGTCGTGGCGCGCGATCAGGTCAACCAGGGCGGGGCCATCGTCATTGCCAGCGTCGCCGAAGCGCGCCGTCTGGGCGTGCCGGAAAGCCGCTGGGTCCACATCCACGGCGTGGCCGATTGCGCCGAGCCATCGATGATGAGCCGCGAGAACCTGGAGAAGAGCCCGGCTGCTGTTGCAGCAATCTCAACCGCACTTGAGGTTGCTGGAAAGAGCTGGGAAAACATAAGCGCGGTGGACCTTTACTCGTGCTTTGCAATCCCGGTTTTCAACTTGCTCGACGCCTATGGACTGGACCGCGACGACCCGCGCGGCTGGACCCTGACGGGCGGCCTGCCGTTCTTTGGCGGGGCCGGAAACAACTATTCCGCCCATGGCATTGCTGAAGCGGTGCAGCGCTGCCGCGCTGCGCCGGGCAGCTTTGCCCTGGTCGGGGCCAATGGCGGGATCATGAGCAAATATGCCGCCGGGGTCTATTCGACCGAAGCGGCCGACTGGAGCCAGAGCCGCTGGCAGAGCCTGGACAAGGTCAAGCCCAAGTTCGACGTGCTGGATAGCCATGATGGCGAGGCCGTGGCCGAAAGCTTTACCATCCAGCCGATGAAGGATGGCGAGACGGCAACCATCGTCGCCCGCGTCGGCAATGCCCGCGTGCTGGCCAACAGCCACGATCCGGCCATCTGTGCCGAGCTGCGCAGCGGCAAGGTGGGTGGCCGCAAGATCCATGTTGAGCCGGGTGAGGGCGAGGTCAACCGGTTCCGGTTTGTTTGATTGATTGAGGCGATCCGGGCGGTGTTGAGCCGCTCTGGATTGCTTCGTCGCTCCGCTCCTCGCAATGATGAATCCAGTTTCGTCATTGCGTGTGAAGCGAAGCAATCCGGGCTTGGCACTCTCCGGCTTATCCCCGCTCACCCTGAGCCTGTCGAAGGGTGTTTTTGGCCGGCGTGAGGCTTCGACAAGCTCAGCCTGAGCGGGGCGGTGGTTACTTCCCCACCAGCCCGGTCAGCGTCCCCACGCTTAGCACCTGCGGCAATTGCTGCGCTGCGCCGCCGCCCGCCGGATACCACATATACAGCGGCACCCCCGCAGCGCCTTGGGCGGTGAGGTAGCGGGTGATCGCCGGATCGCGCCGGGTCCAGTCACCGCGCAGGACCACGACCCCGGACTTGGCAAAGGCGGCGGCGGTTTCCTCGCGCTCGATCGCGGCGCTTTCATTCACCTTGCAGGTCAGGCACCAGTCGGCGGTCATATAGACGAAGACCGGCTTTCCGCTGGCCCGCGCCTTGGCGAGTGCTTGTTCGCTGAACGGTTCGCTGGGCAGGACCGAACTGACGGCCGCAGCCCCTTCGCGGACCATGCCGGGCAGACCCGCTGCGCCAAACAGCAGGACCGCACCAAGCATCGCCCACCAACGGCCCCCGGCGGCAAGGCCATGGCGCTGGCGGCGGCCGAGCAGGACCAGCAGGGCAATCACGATCACGACGATCAGGCCCGCGGCAAGGGCAAAGCCGCCCCCGGCGAGGCGGTTCGACAGCCACAGCAGGGCCAGCGCAGTCAGCCCCATCGGCACGGCCATGGTCTTGCGGAAGCGTACCATCCACGCGCCGGGCCGCGGCAGCAGGGCGCGCAGGCGCGGGACATAGGCGATTGCGAGGAAGGGCAGGGCAAGGCCGAGGCCGAGCATGGCAAACAGCGCCAGCGCCTCTGCTACTGGCAGGAGCAGCGCCGCGCCCATCGCGGCAGCCATGAACGGCCCGGTGCAGGGTGTCGCGGCAAAGGCGGCGAGCAGCCCGGTGGCAAAGGCCCCCTGCCGCGAACCTTCGCTGGCAAAGCCCGGCACGGCAAATTCGAACAGGCCCAGCAGGTTGGCCGTAATCGCCACGGCCAACAGCAGTAGGCCGGCGACAACCAACGGCTCCTGCAACTGGAAGGCCCAGCCCACCTCCTGCCCAGCAGCGCGCAGGGCCAGCAGCAGCACGCCCAGCGCAAGACAGGCCAGCACCACGCCCGCCGTATAGGCCAGCCCTTCGGAACGCGCCTGACGCTCGCTTTCGCCAGCGCGGGCAAGGCTGAGTGCCTTCAGCGAGAGGATCGGGAAAACGCAGGGCATGACGTTGAGCAGCAAGCCGCCCGCCAGTGCCGAAAGTAGCAGCACCCACAGCGCCGGCGCGGCAGCGCCGCCCGTGGCCAGCGGGGTTCCGCCTGCCGGGACCGCGCCGGGTTCAGCCTCCAGCGTTACGCCATTGCCCGCCGCGTCAAAGCGCAGCACGGCGCCAAGGCGCTGCGGGGTGAGCGGTTCAAACTTGGCGCGGGGCAGTTCCACCACCAGCCGGTCGCCATCGCGAAAGAAGGCTTGCGGCGCGGCATAATCGACCACGCGGTGTTCGCCCAGGAACAGGTGCGGGCGGTCCAGCGGCACGGCTGCGGGCAGCGGAATTGCGATCCGCACCTTGTCCCCTTCGATGGCGAACACGGCCTTTGCCCCCAGCGGAGCGGGAAGGGCCGCGCGCCACTTGTCAAAGCGGGGATCGGGCGCACCTACCGCGCCAACGGTTACTTCGGCGGCAAGGTTCGCCTGTTCGGGCACGCAGACCTGATCAGTGCAGGCCAGCCAGTCGAGCCGGACACGGATCGGCAGGCGGCTGCCCGGCGCGGCATTGGCGGGCAGGGTCAGCGTGGTCAGGACGGCATATTCATGCTCGTAAACATGGTTCATCAGACCCGAGACGATCAGCGTTTGCGGCACCGGATAGGCCAGATCGCCCGCCTTGGTTCCGGCAGGCAGGGTCCAGGTGGGGGACAGGCCAAGGCCCGCATCGCCCGGGTTGTACCAATAGCCATGCCAGCCCTTGTCCGGCTTCATCAGAAAGGCAAGCTGCACCGTGCCGCCCGGCGCGGCTGATCCTTCGACCACCAGTTCCGGCTTGATATGCGTGGTTGACGCCAGGGCTGGAAGAGCCAGCACCAGAGCGCAAAGCTGCAACAGGACTGTAACAAGGCGGCGATAGCTGCGGGCCACTTCTGGACAACTCCTTTGCTGCGCCTCTTGCACTGTGGCCGGGGCCGGAGCAACAGACTGTTATTCGCAACCCGTACCGATTTTAGGGAAGTTCCATGCGCCGTATCGCTTCGTCACTTGCCATTTCACTTGCCCTGGCCCTTGCTGCGGGCGCTCCCGCTGCGGCTGAAACGGCGCAGGCTCCGGCTCCGTCTGCCGCTGAAACTCCGGCTCCGGCCAATCCGCCGCGCCTGATCGTGGCCGTGTCGATCGACCAGTTCAGCGCCGATACCTTTGCCCAGTACCGCCAGCATTACAGCGGCGGCTTTGTCCGCCTGACCAACGGCGTGGTCTTCCCCTCGGGCTATCAGTCGCACGCCGCGACCGAGACTTGCCCTGGCCACTCGACCTTGCTGACCGGGGTGCGCCCGGAACGCAACGGCATCATTGCCAATAGCTGGTACGAACCCGATGGCCCGCGCGGCGACAAGCCGATCTATTGCGCCGAGGATCAGACCGATCCGGCCAGTTCGACCCGCAATCCGGTGGTTTCCGCCCGCAATCTTAAAGTGCCCACCCTGGGCGAGATGATGAAGGGCGTGAACCCGGCCTCGCGCAATGTAGCCGTTTCGGCCAAGGACCGCGCCGTGGTGATGATGGGGGGCAAGAAGATCGATGCCGGCTGGTGGTGGAAGGGCGGTTCCTTCGTCAGCTTCAAGGACCGCGCGCCGACCGCCGCCGTGCAGGCGGTGAATGCCAAGGCCGCGGCCACGATCAAGGCCGGGGCCAAGGCCATGCCAATCCCCACCTGGTGTCAGGCCGCTGACCGCGCCGTGGCCGTGGGTAACAGCACGGCTGGCACAGGGCGTTTTGCGCTGGGAGCGGGCAAGGAAAACCAGTTCCGCATTTCGCCGCGCATGGACGCGGCCACGGTCGATCTGGCCATTGCCCTGGCGGGTGAAATGAAGCTGGGCAAGGGCGCGGCGACCGATCTGCTGTCCGTCTCGTTGTCGGCCACGGACTATGTCGGCCATGCCACCGGCGTGGCGGGTGCGGAAATGTGCATCCTGCAAAACCAGCTCGATCAGGATCTGGGCCGCCTGTTCAAGTATCTTGACGGGCAGGGCGTCGACTATTTGGTGGTGCTCAGCGCCGATCATGGCGGGCTGGATATGCCGGAACGCATGGACCAGCAGGCATTCCCCGCCGCAGAACGCGCCGATGTCGCGCTGACTCCGGAAAACCTGTCAAAGACCGTTGCTGCCAAGACCGGGATCACGGTGGAAGGCCCGCTGGTATTTGGCGATGCCCCGGCCGGCGACCTCTATGTCAGCCGCAAGCTGACCCCGGATCAGCGGACCAAGGTGATGGCAGCGCTGGTTGAAACGCTGAAGGCCCATCCGCAGGTGTCCGACGCGGTAACTGCCGAAGAACTGGCCGGCATGCCGCTGCCCTCCGGCACGCCGCAGGAATGGAACCTGCGCAAGCGGGCGCGCCTGTCCTATCACCCCGGACGTTCGGGTGATGTGCTGCTGATCCTGAACCGCGCAGTCACGCCGATTCCGGAAGCGGTGCCGGGCGCCTATGTTGCCACCCACGGCAGCGCCTATGACTATGACCGCCGCGTGCCGATCCTGTTCTGGCGCAAGGGCCTGCGTCCGTTTGAACAGCCGCAGCCTGTTGAAACCGTCGACATCGCGCCGACTCTGGCCGCAGTGCTGGGGCTGAAGGTGGCGGACGGCACTTTCGACGGGCGCTGCCTCGACCTCGATGGCGGGGCCGGGGATACCTGCACGAAGTAGGGGCCAAACTCCCCCACTTCGTCATTGCGAGCGCAGCGCAGCAATCCAGTGCCGCGTAAACCGCTCTGGATTGCTTCGCGGCGGTGCCGCTCGTAATGACGATATGTTGGCAAGGCTTGAGCAGATTCTACCGCACCGCTCAGGCTGAGCTTGTCGAAGCCTGTTTGCCCAAAGGTGAAGTCTGGCAAAAAATCGCCATAATTCGTCATTGCGAGCGTAGCGAAGCAATCCAGTGCGGTGTAAGCGAGCATGGATTGCTGCGCGTCTCCATCGCGCGCAATGACGGTTTCACTTTGCAGGCCAGAGGCTCGACATGACCGATAAACGCGATCTCGTGATCCTGGGGGGCGGGCTGGTGGGCATGACCCTTGCCCTCGCCGCTGCGCGGCAGGGCATTACCAGCCACGTGATCGACAAGGCCCTGCCCGAGGAACTGACCGCAGAAGGCGTCGATGGCCGCGCTTCGGCCATTTCCACGGCTAGCTGGAACCTGTTCTGCAATATCGGCCTGGAAGACCGTCTGGCCCCGCTGGGCTGCCCGATCGAGGCGATTGCCGTGACCGACGGGATGAAGCCGGGGCGGATCGACTTCAAGCCGGAACCCGGCGATGGCACCTTGGGCCGGATGTATGCCAACCGCGACATTCGCCTTGCCCTGTTCGATGCAGCGCGCAACGAACCGGCGATTGCCTGGTCCAGCGGGGTTGAGCCGGTTGAACGTTTCCGCGGCGAGCATGGCGTTTCCGTGCTGCTCAGCGACGGGCGCACGGTCGAGGGCAGCCTGCTGATCGGCGCCGAAGGGCGGCAGAGCCCGACGCGCAAGGAAGCGGGCCTCAATTCGGCGCGCTGGGATTACAGCCACCGCGCTTTCGTGACCGGGATCACCCATGAAAAGCCGCATGGCGGGGTAGCGTGGGAAATCTTCTATCCGGCGGGGCCGCTGGCTCTGTTGCCCTTGCTGGACCTGCCCGATGGCCGCCATCGCAGCGCCGTGGTCTGGACCTTTGAGGAAAAGGATGCGGCAGGCATTGCGGCGCTGAGTGATGCCGTGTTCATCGGCGAAATGGCCAAGCGGCTGGAGGGGATCTTTGGCCGGATCGAACTGTCCGCCCCGCGGATGAGCTATCCGCTCAACTTCCATCACGCCCCGCGCATTGTCGAGCAGCGGCTCGCGCTGGTTGGCGATGCGGCGCACGGGATGCACCCGATTGCCGGGCAGGGCTTGAACCTGGGCCTGCGCGATGTGGGCGTGCTGGTGGAATGTCTGGCCGAAGGGATGCGGCTGGGGCTGAACCCGGGCGATGCGCAGGTGCTGGCCCGCTATGAACGCTGGCGCAGCCTGGACAACACCACCGTCATGGCCGCAACCGACGCGATTGTGCGCCTGTTCGGGGTGCCGGGGCGCTTGCCCAGCCTGATCCGCCGGATCGGCATGGCAGGGGTCCAGCGCTCGGGCTGGCTCAAGCACTTCTTCATGGACGAGGCGCGCGGCATGTCGGGTGACTTGCCGCAATTGCTCCGGGCCTAAAGAACGGGTGAGGCTTCTGCAGAGGGTTCCGCTGCGGGGCTGACTGCCGGTCCCGGCTGGCGAACCGCATCGCCGGTGCCGGTCTTCAGCTTTTCCGGTTCGGCCAGCGCGGCCTCCTCGATCTGGTCCAGCGCCTGCATCGCGGCGGCATAGCTCTTGGCCCTAGCGATCCAGTCCGTCGCGGCGGCGCGTGATGGCAGGCTGGTAATCACGGCGGCGGCTTCGTCGGCCTGACCGGTGCGCAGCAGCAGTTCGGCCTGGGCGACGCGGTTTTTGGGATGGCCTGTGCCCGGCGCATCACGGTGGACCACGAACAGTTCAGACATCTGGCGGCGGAAGCGCGTCCATGCGCCCTGCTGCGGGTCTTCACCGGTCAGCGCGGGGCGCAGCTGCGCCAGTTCGGCGCTCAGCTGGACCAGCGTAACCGGCTGCTGGGCAGCGCCAATCACCGTATCGACGGCCGCAGGGCGCGCTGTGCCAAAGCGCTGGCGCAATTGCTGTTCCAGATAACCCAGCGGCGCGCCGCGTTCCACCGCGCGGCGGGTGGCGAGTGCGACCAGCAGGGCTTCGGCCCGCGCAGTATTGCCTTCGGCAGCGGCGGCTTGCAGGTCGATCCGGGCAAGGCGGCGCTCCAGTTCGGCAACCTGCCGTTCCAGCACGATATTGACCTGCGGTAGCTGCGCATTGGCATTGACGGCTTCGGCTTCGGCCTGCGGGGCGCGATCATCAGTGCGGAAGATTTCGGTGGCTGTCCGGTCAAACCGCAGACCGATCCGTCCCTCCCAGGCCAGCCAGCCAATCAGCGCGGCGGTGCCAAGCAGGGCAAGGAAGAACCCGCCGAGCATGACGCGCAGAAGTCCGCCCGAACGGCGCGGGGGATTTTCCAGCGAAGAATAAGGATCTGCGGACATTCGGTCCCTTGAATAATTGTGCTCAGCGCGCCCCGGGCAGGGGGTCTTGGCACATCTGGCGCGCCAATGCCAGCAAGGCGGTATCGTCCGGGTAGGGGACAGAGGCAACTTCGCCCCAGCCATCGCCCGCAGCCGAGGCAATGCGCGGCGACAGGGCGGCAAGACGCAAGGTGGCGCGGCGAATCCCGTGCTTCACGCATTGCGCCGCCAGATGCCGCGCCGCTTCGGCTGAATGGAGGGTAACAATCGCCGGTTGCTGCAACGCCGCGATCAGTTCTGCCGGCATTTCGCGGGGCAGGCTGGCATAGACCACGCGTTCGTCCACGGTGACGCCTTTGGGCAGAGTTACGGTGACGCGTTCCTCTCCGGCCAGACGGAGCAGGCGGCGGTGATCCGACGCAAGTTCACCCAGCAGGGTCTGGAGGTTGCTGTTGCCAGTGGCGACTACGGTAAAACCGACCTCGCGCGCTGCATCGGCCGTGGTTTCGCCCACGGCATAGACGGGCAGCGATTTCAGCGCCAACAGGCCCGGCCCGCCATGGCGCAGCACCATGGCGCTGCCGATCAGCAGGGCATCGTAATGGCCGGATGGCACGGCTTCCCAGCTGCGCGCCACGACTTCGAACAATGGAAAGCCCAGAACCTCAAACCCGCGCATCTTCCGGGCCTTGTCCACGCTGGCGCTGCAGCCGGGTTCGGGGCGGATGATGATCAAGGGTACAGCCATGAAGCTACCTTGCCGGAGGGTGGAAGTGTTCACGGATGGCGGGGCCAGCCTTGCTAAGTAGTTCTCCTGCAAGACGGGCCGGTCCGTCAAGGTCGGCAAAGGCGAAAGTGGTGGTTCCTTCGACTCTTTCCGCGCCATCAGGGGACAGCAGGGCTGCCCGGATCGTCAACTCGCCGCCCTGTTCGCGGGTCAGCACGGCAATCGGGCTGTGGCAATTTCCGCCCAGCGCAGCAAGCAGGGCGCGCTCGGCAATCACGGCGCGGTGGCTGGGCGCGTCGTCGATGGCGGCGAGCAGGGCGCGGGTGCGATCGTCGGCAGCGCGCGCCTCGATCGCAATGGCGCCCTGTCCCGGGGCGGGTAGCCAGACATCCGGATCGAGCGGTGTGCCAAAATGGGCCATGCCAAGCCGGTTAAGGCCTGCCAGAGCCAGCAGGGTCACGTCCGCTTCGCCTGCTTCCAGCTTGGCCAGACGGGTCTGCACATTGCCGCGAATCCCGACGACGCGGCAATCGGGCCGGGCGTGGAGCGCCTGTGCCGCGCGGCGCGGCGCGCTGGTACCGATGCGGGTGCCGGGGGGCAGTTCGGCCAGACTGGCCGCGCCGACCAGCACATCGCGCACGTCCTCACGCGGGAGAATCGCAGCAATTGCAATCTCGATCGGGCGGATCGTTTCCACGTCCTTCAGCGAATGGACGGCAAAATCGATCTCGCCGGTCAGCAGCCAGGCGTCGAGTTCCTTGGTCCACAGCGCCTTGCCGCCGATTTCGGCTAAGGGGCGGTCCAGCACCTTGTCACCACTTGCAGTGACCGGAATGATCTCCACTTGCAGTTCAGGATGGGCGGCGCACAGGCGGTCGCGGGCCTCATGGGCCTGGGCCATGGCAAGCGGTGAGGCGCGGGTACCTAGTTTCAGGGGACGGTCAGGCATGGCCGCTTGTCCTATTGTGCAATCTCTCTAAGGGAAAGTGGGCATGGGGATTGTCCTCGGAATTGAATCATCCTGTGATGAAACTGCAGCCGCGCTGGTGGACAGCGAACGGCGCGTCATCGCGCAGCGTATCGCCTCGCAGGACGATGCGCACCGCCCCTATGGCGGCGTCGTTCCCGAAATCGCCGCCCGCGCCCATGCCGAGCGGGTGACTCCGCTGGTCGCCGCGACTCTGGCTGATGCGGGCATGACTCTGGACGATGTCGATGCGATTGCCGCCACGGCTGGCCCCGGCCTGATTGGCGGGGTGATGGTCGGGCTGGTCAGTGCCAAGGCGCTGGCCATGGCATCGGGCAAGCCGCTGATCGCGGTCAACCATCTGGAAGGCCACGCCCTTTCGCCGCGTCTGGCCGATGCGCAGTTGCAGTTTCCCTATCTGCTGCTGCTGGTTTCGGGCGGGCATTGCCAGTTGCTGCTGGTCGAAGGTGTAGGCCAGTACCGGCGGCTGGGTACGACCATCGACGATGCCCTGGGCGAAGCATTCGACAAGACGGCGAAGATCCTGGGCTTTGGTTTTCCCGGCGGTCCGGCGGTGGAGCGGATGGCGCGCGAAGGCGATGCCCGCAAGGTTCCCCTGCCGCGTCCCCTGCTGGGCAGCAGCGAACCGCACTTTTCCTTTGCTGGCCTCAAAAGCGCGGTGCTGCGGGCAAAACAGGCGCTGGATGCGTGGGTTTTGGCCAGCTCGGCCGGAGCGGATTCGCAGCCGGTAAACAACCCCGCTCAGGCTGAGCCTGTCGAAGCCGGTTCGGCCCCATATACCGATGCCGATATCGCCGCTTCCTTCCAGCAGGCCGCGATTGACTGCGTTATCGACCGCACCCGCAAGGCGCTGCAATCCGCTTCCACCCCCACCGCGCTGGTCATGGCAGGCGGGGTCGCGGCGAACCAAGCTGTGCGCGGTGCGTTGGAAGCTCTTGCGGCAGAGTTCGCTCTGCCATTCGTCGCGCCGCCGCTGGCGCTGTGTACTGACAATGCGGCAATGATTGCCTGGGCCGGGATTGAACGGCTGGGGCAGTCTGACCCGCTTGATTTCGCTGCGCGACCGCGCTGGCCGCTCGATCCTGATGCGGCTCCGGTACGCGGGGCAGGGGTAAAGGCATGAGTTCTGAACAGGTCCAGCAGGGACCAATCGGCGTGATCGGGGCAGGGGCATGGGGCACGGCGCTGTCCCAGGCTATGGCCAGCAATGGCAGCGAAGTCCTGCTCTGGGCGCGCGAGGCCGAACTGGTTGACGAGGTCAACCGCAGCCATACCAACAGCCAGTTCCTGCCCAGCGCCACGCTGGCCCCGTCGATCCGGGCGACCGGCGATCTGGCCGAACTGGCCGCGCTGCCGGTGCTTCTGGTGGTCACTCCGGCGCAGCATCTGGCCCGCGTTCTGGGCGATCTGCCCGATGCGCCGCGCGATCTGGTGCTGTGTTCCAAGGGGATCGAGGCCGGAACGGGTCGCCTGATGGCGCAGGTTGCGGCAGAGGCCGCGCCCAAGGCGCAACTGGCCGTGCTGTCCGGTCCGACTTTCGCCCATGAAGTGGCTGCGGGCCTGCCCACGGCGGTCACGCTGGCGTGCAGCGGCGGTGATGCGCAGTGGCAGCGGCTGGCTCCGGCCCTGTCGCGGCCGATGATGCGGCTCTATTATTCCGACGATGTAACCGGCGCGGAAATCGGCGGCGCGGTGAAGAACGTGCTGGCGATTGCCTGCGGCGTGGTGGACGGGCTGGGGCTGGGCCAGAATGCCCGCGCCGCCCTGATCGCGCGCGGCTATGCGGAAATGGTCCGGTTCGGTCTGGCGCTGGGCGGGCGGGCGGAAACGCTGGCCGGCCTGTGCGGGCTGGGCGATCTGGTCCTGACCTGTTCATCGACTTCCAGCCGCAATTTCTCCCTCGGCAAGGCATTGGGCGAGGGGCAATCGGCGGCCGAGGCGCTGCATGGCAAATCCAGCGTGGCCGAAGGCGCGCATACGGCGCCGGTCCTCGCCGATCTGGCGCGTCAGCATGGGCTGGACCTGCCGATTGTCAAAGCGGTCTGCCGTCTGCTGGCGGGGCAGGCTCCGGCAACCAGCGTGGTCAGCGAACTCCTTTCGCGCCCGCTGCGCGCCGAAGGGCTGGAAGCGTGAGCGAAGCGCGCAGCGAACAACAGGATATTCAGGCGCTGGCGAAGGGCGGGCGGACCAATATCCTCGGCTTCGTCCTCCGTCTGGCCGGACGCATCCCCTTTCTGTTCATTGCCGGACGGCTTTACGGGGCAGAGGCGCTGGGCCGTTTTGCCTATGCGCTGGCGATTGTCGAACTGGCGGTGCAGGTCTGCACGCTGGGGCAAAAGCGCGGTCTGGCGCAGGAACTGGCGCGTGAGGATGCACATCCAGCCAATGTCGTGGCAGACGGGATGCTGCTCAGCGCGGCGCTGGCGGCTCTGGTTGCAATTGCCTTTTACCTGTTCCCGCTGCCGGTCTTTCCCAGCGGGCAGTATAACGAAATCGACCGCCTGATCCCGCTGGTGATGGTGCCGATGGTGCTGACTGACATTGCCCTGTCGGCTCAGGCCTATCGCTTTGACGTGGCAACGACCGTGCGGGCGCGCGCGGTGGTAGAGCCGTGGACGCTGTCGGTCCTTGCCGGGGTGCTGTGGTTCATGGTGCCCGATAGCGGCATGATCCTGGCCTATATCGCCTCGGTCTTTGCCGCGGCGGCAACTGCCTTGTGGCCGGTTTACAAGACCTATGGCCTGCCGCGCGCGTGGAAGCCGCATCCGTGGAAGCTTGGCAGTCTGGCGCTGGCCAACCTGCCGCTGGCCGTGGCTGATGCAGTGGAATGGGGCACGCGGCGGCTCGATCTGGCGATTTTGGGCATCTTCGCCGGGCCGAAAGCGGTCGGGATCTATTACGTGGCGCAGCAGATCGCTTCGCTGCCGCAGAAGTTCAAGACCAGCTTTGAACCGGTCCTTGGCCCGGTCATCACCCGAAATCTCAAGGAAAAGAACTACCTCGCGATTTCCAAGCAGGTCTGTCAGGTCGGCTTCTGGATCACTGCCGCGCAGACGGCGGTGGCACTGGCGCTGGGCATTCCGGGCGAGGGCGTGATGGGCCTGACGGGGCCGGCCTTCGTCGGCGGCACGGGCGCGCTGGCCCTGCTGCTGACGGCGGAAGTGATCGCCTCTGCCGCCGTAGTCAGCGAAGCGGCGCTGATCTATGTGAAGCGCATGACCAACCTGTGGATCTCGCTGGCGACAGTCGTGGTGCAGGTGCTGGCTTCCGTGGGCCTGATCCTGCTAGCCAAGCATCTGGGGCTGGGCGAACTTTACTGGGCCGCAGCCGTTGCCGGTGGATTGATGGTCGCGCTGGGCTTTGCCTCTCTGGCCAAGTCCTATGTGCTGGCAAGGTTCCTTGGCCATCCGGCCAATCCGTGGCGCTGGTCGGTGGTCTGGGCCATGGCTCCCGCCGTGGTGGTGGGCTGGTTGGCGACGGCCTATCTGCCGGAATGGGCCGAACTGGCCTTTGGCATTCCGGCGATTCTGGCCGCCTATTGCTGGGTGCTGTGGGTAAAGGGCTTTGGCCCGGAAGACCGCGTGCTGTTCCGCCGCAATGTCGGCGCTTGATCTGAACGAAGGATATGGTGCGATGATGCAGACGATCGAAGCCAATTGGGTCGCCTTTGCCGTGGCGCTGCTGGCCATTCTGGTGGTCGGCTGGCTGTTGCTAGCCCGCGCCCGAAGCAAGCCCGCACGCCGTGAGTACAAGCCCGACGTGCTGGATCAGGGCGCGGCCTCGGTCCACCGCAATCAGGCGCTGATCGACGCGGCCCCTGCGGCCAAGGTCACTCCGCCGCCGCTGGGTGCGGCAATGGCCGGGCTGGGTGAGGCCGTGGCCATCGGCGCGCAGGACGTGGTGGAAGAAGCCGCCCCCCAGCCCGAACCCGCTGCTCCGCCGCCGCCGCCCGCTCCCGCACCTGCTCCCGCAGCGGAAGGGGATGACCTGTCCCGCATCAAGGGGCTGGGGCCGAAACTGCAAAAGCTGCTGCCAGAGCTGGGCCTCTCCACCTTCGCCCAAATCGCCGCGCTGACCGAGGCGGACCTGGCCGAACTCGATACCAAGCTGGGCGCCTTCGCGGGCCGTCCAGCCAAGGACAACTGGGTGGAGCAGGCAAAGTACCTCGCCGCCGGGGACACCGCCGGGTTCGAAGCGCGCTTCGGCAAGGTCTGATCTAGACCGCCCCTAGCGGCCCCACTTCTTCTGGATCTTGCCGTAACGGGTTTTGCGCGTGCCGGGCTTGCCTTCGTTGCTGCGGCCGACGCGCGGGGCCTTGTGCTCGGCTTCGGGCAGGCCCAGTTCGGTCGCTTCCAGGCGGCGGATCTCGTCGCGCAGGCGGCCTGCTTCCTCGAACTCCAGATCGGCGGCGGCGGCGCGCATCCGGCCTTCCAGTTCCTCGATATAGGCGCGCAGGTTGTGCCCGACGAGGTTGTTACGCTCGTCATCGTCAATCTCGACCACCACCCCGTCGCGGCTGGCCGCATCGGCGACGATGTCGTGGATGTTGCGCTTGATCGTTTCCGGCGTGATCCCGTGCAGCTCGTTATAGGCGCGCTGCTTTTCGCGGCGGCGGTCGGTTTCCGCCATGGCCCGCTCCATTGAGCCGGTGATGCGGTCGGCATAGAGGATCACGCGGCCATCCACGTTGCGCGCGGCGCGGCCGATGGTCTGGATCAAGGACGTTTCGCTGCGCAGGAAGCCTTCCTTGTCGGCGTCCAGAATGCAGACCAGTCCGCACTCCGGAATGTCGAGGCCTTCGCGCAGCAGGTTGATCCCTACCAGCACGTCATAGACCCCCAGCCGTAGGTCGCGGATCAGCTCGATGCGCTCCAGCGTCTCGACGTCGGAGTGCATATAGCGCACCCGCAGGCCCGCCTCGTGCATGAATTCGGTCAGGTCCTCGGCCATGCGCTTGGTCAGCGTGGTGACCAGCGTGCGGTAGCCCTGCGCCGCGGTCTTGCGGCATTCCTCGATGCAGTCCTGGACCTGGTCTTCCACCGGGCGGATCAGCACCGGCGGGTCGATCAGGCCGGTCGGGCGGATCACCTGTTCGGCAAACACGCCGCCCGATTGCTCCATTTCCCATGATCCGGGCGTGGCGGACACGGCCACGGTCTGCGGGCGCATCGCGTCCCATTCGTTGAAGCGCAGCGGGCGGTTGTCGATGCAGCTGGGCAGGCGAAAGCCATATTCGGCCAGCGTGATCTTGCGGCGATGGTCGCCCTTGGACATGGCCCCGATCTGCGGGATCGTCTGGTGGCTTTCATCGACGAACAGCAGGGCATTGTCGGGCAGGTATTCGAACAGGGTCGGCGGCGGCTCGCCCGGCAGGCGCCCGGTCAGAAAGCGGGAATAGTTCTCGATCCCCGCGCAGCTGCCTGTGGCGGCGATCATTTCCAGGTCAAAGTTGGTCCGCTGCTCCAGCCGCTGCGCTTCCAGCAGCTTGCTCTCGGCGTTCAGTTCCTTCAGCCGCTCGGCCAGTTCAAAGCGGATCGCCTCAGCCGCCTGCTTCATCGTCGGCCCCGGCGTGACATAGTGCGAATTGGCATAGACCCGCACCGAATTGAGGCTTGCCCCCTTCTTGCCGGTCAGCGGATCGAATTCGGCAATCTCCTCGATCTCGTCGCCAAAGAACGACACGCGCCAAGCCATGTCCTCATAGTGGCTGGGGAAGATTTCCAGATTGTCGCCCCGCACGCGGAACGTGCCGCGCTGGAACGCCGCATCGTTGCGCTTGTATTGCAGGGCCACCAGCTTGCGAATGATCTCGCGCTGGTCCTCGCTGGCGCCCTTTTTCAGGTCAAAGATCATGGCCGAGTACGTTTCGACCGAGCCGATGCCGTAAAGGCATGATACCGAGGCGACGATGATCACGTCATCGCGTTCCAGCAGCGCGCGGGTGGCCGAATGGCGCATCCGGTCGATCGCCTCGTTCACCGAGCTTTCCTTCTCGATGTAGGTATCGCTGCGCGGGACATAGGCCTCAGGCTGGTAATAGTCGTAGTACGAGACGAAGTATTCCACCGCGTTGTCGGGGAAAAAGCTCTTCATCTCGCCATAAAGCTGCGCGGCAAGGATCTTGTTCGGCGCAAGGATCAGGGCCGGGCGCTGCGTCGCCTGAATCACCTGGGCCATGGTGAAGGTCTTGCCCGATCCGGTGACGCCCAGCAGCACCTGCGTCGCCTCGCCATTGTTCACGCCCTCGACCAGCTCCGCAATCGCGGTCGGCTGGTCCCCGGCGGGCTGGTATTCCGAAACGATCTTGAACGGCCGCTGCTCCGCCGTCTTTTCGGGGCGCGCAGGCTTGTGCGGCACGAAGGCGTCAGTGGTGTCGGGCTCGTTCAGCCCACGGCGGATGATCAGTTCGGCCATGGCCTGGGATATGGGGAGTTATGGGCGGGAGGGGAAGGGGGTGCATTCGATCCAGCATTGAAACAAAGCTGTACGCTTCCGCCATTCCCCGCCTGTTGGAAGAAGTGGGCGATGAGTCCACTGTGTCAACCTCGACAAGGGGCGCTGGCATCGGCAGGATGGCGCAAACACAACAGTATCGAGGAGAGGACGTGATGGGAGTGGAACTGAGCCGGTCGGTAAAGGGCCTGACAGTGCTGGTAACAGGTGCGGCGAGCGGGATGGGGCGGGCGACCGCAGAGGTATTTGCCGCTGAGGGGGCAAATGTCGCGCTGACCGACCTTTCGGCCGAGGCGGTGGAGGGGATCGCGCAGGAGCTGCGCGGCAAGGGCCTCAGCGCGGCGGCCTGGGCGCTTGACGTTTCGGACCATGCGGAGATCCGGCGGGTGGTCGATGAAGTCGCCACGCACTTTGGCGGGCTGGACGCGCTGGTCAACAATGCCGGGATCAGCGCCTTTTGCCCGATTGATGACGAGGACCATTACGACGCGGTGTGGGACCGCGCCTTTGCCGTGCTGCTGACTGCGCACCAGCGGCTGGTCCGCGCCGCCCTGCCGCACCTGCGCCGCTCGGACAGTCCGCGCATCGTCAACATCGCCAGCACCGAGGCGCTGGGCGCAACCTCGCGCGATAGCCCCTACAGCGCGGCCAAGGCGGGCGTGACCGGCCTGACCCGCGCCCTGGCGGTGGAACTGGGCAAGGAGGGGATCACGGTCAACTGCATCTGCCCCGGCCCGATCGACACTGGCATGACGGCCAATGTCTCGGACACGGACAAGGAAACCTTTGCCCACCGCCGCACCGCGCTGCGCCGCTATGGCCTGCCGGAAGAAGTGGCGCACATGACGGTCAGCCTGTGCCTGCCTGCCGCCAGCTATATCACCGGGGCGACGATCCCGGTCGACGGCGGGCTGATGGCGCGCAACGCGTAAGGGGCGCTTATACAGAAACGGCGCGCCCCTTGGTTAAGGGACACGCCGTTTCGGTCAAACCTTTGACCGGGCCGAAGCCTTAGGCCGGAAGGGTGAGGGCTTCGTAGCGCTCAAGGTGCCAGTCGGCGGTGCCGAACTGGTTCTCGATCATGGTGGCGCGCTTGAAGTAGTGGCCGATGGCCAGTTCCATAGTGATGCCGATGCCGCCATGGGTCTGGATCGCGCTTTGCCCAACAGCCTTGATGCTGCGGGCAACCTTGGCCTTGACCTGGCTGACAGCGGCCTTGCGCTGCTCTGCCGGCAGGCCCAGCTTGAGCGTGCCCATGAGGTTCATCGAAGCGATCTGCTCAACGTCGACCAGCATGTCGGCCATGCGGTGCTGCAGGGCCTGGAACTTGCCGATGGGCTGGCCAAACTGCTTGCGCTGCTTGGTGTATTCCACGGTGCCTTCCAGCAGCTTGCGGCCAATCCCGGTGGCTTCGGCGCAGATCGCAACGGTGGCTTCGTCAACCACGCGCTCGATCAGGTCGATCCCGCCCGGAAGCAGGGCTTCAGCCGGAACGCTGACGTTCTCGAAGTAGACTTCGGCGCCGCGGAAGCCATCGACCGTCGCATATTCGCGCATGGTGATGCCGGCTGCCTTGGCGTCGACCAGGAACAGCTCAACCCCGGCGCGTTCACGGCGACTGCCGCCGGTGCGGGCGGTGACGAGCAGGTGCGTGGCCCACGGTGCGGCATAGACCGCAGCCTTGTGGCCATTGAGCACGTAGCCCGAACCTTCCGCCTTGGCCGTGGTGCCGATGTCGGCCAGGTTGTAGCGGCCCTGCGGCTCGGCATAGGCGAAGGCGGTGATGCAGTCGCCGCTGATGATCTGCGGGATCACCTCAGCCGCAACCGCGCCGCCAACGGCCTGAAGCGCGCAGCCGCCGATCACGACGGTCTGCAGCCACGGCTCGATCGCGATGACCTTGCCCAGCTCTTCCATCATGATGGCGTTTTCCAGGTAACCGCCACCCATGCCGCCGTATTCCTCGGCAAAGGGAGCGCTGGTCAGGCCCAGTTCGCTGCAAAGCGCACGCCAGATGCCGGGATCGCGCCCTTCGGGGCTGGCCAGCATCTTCTTGCGGGTTTCAAAGTCATAGGTGTCGGCCAGGAAACGCGCGAGGGTATCACGCAGCATGTCCTGCGTTTCAGTGTAGCTCAGGTCCATGTGTTCAATTCCTCAGAGGCCGAGAACCATCTTGGCGATGATGTTGCGCTGGATCTCGTTCGACCCGCCATAGATCGTGGTCTTGCGGGTGTTGTAGTAGACCGGCGCGGCGCGGTTGGCCCATTCCGGACCGACAGCGTGCTGGTTGTCGCCTTCGCCGAAGCTGCGGAAATAGGGCGCGCCATAGTGGCCAGCCATTTCCAGCGTCAGTTCGGTCAGGCGCTGCTGGATTTCCGAACCCTTGATCTTCAGCACCGAGCTTTCCGGTCCCGGACCGTGGCCGGCGGCCATGCCCGAAAGGGTGCGCAGTTCGGTGAATTCAAGCGCGGCAAGGTCCATTTCCAGTTCGGCCACCTTGCGGCGGAAGAACGGGTTGGCGAGCAGCGACTTTTCGCCGTCCAGTTCGGTCGCGGCGATCTCGCGGATGCGTTCGATCCCGCGCTTGCTGGCGGCAACGCCGGCAATGCCGACGCGTTCGTGGGCGAGCAGGAACTTGGCGCAGGTCCAGCCCTTGTTTTCCTCGAACACGCGGTTTTCAACCGGCACGCGCACGTTGTCGAGGAACACCTCGTTGACTTCGTGTTCACCGCCGAGCGTGATGATCGGGCGCACTTCGATGCCCGGCGTCTTCATGTCGACCAGGATGAAGCTGATCCCTTCCTGCGCCTTGGCATCGGGATCGGTGCGGCACAGGAAGAAGCCCCAGTCGGCGTGCTGGGCCATGGTGGTCCAGGTCTTCTGGCCGTTGATGACGTAATGATCGCCTTCGCGCACCGCGCGGGTGCGCAGGTTGGCCAGGTCGGACCCGGCGCCGGGTTCCGAATAGCCCTGGCACCACCAATCCTCGCCCGACAGGATGCGGGGCAGGAACTTGGCCTTCTGTTCGGGCGTGCCGAAGGTGTAGATCACCGGGCCGACCATGGTCAGGCCGAAGGGCATCAGGCGGATGCAGTCAGCCCGGGCGGTTTCTTCCGACCAGATGAAGCGCTGCGTCACGGTCCAGCCGGTGCCGCCGTATTCCACGGGCCAGGCCGGGGCGACCCAGCCCTTCTTGTAGAGAACGCGGTGCCAGGAGAGGAAATCCTCCTTGGTCAGTTCGTCCCCTTCGTCCTGCTTGCCGCGCAGTTCCTGGGGGTAGTTTTCGGCGATGAAGGTCCGCACTTCCTCGCGGAAGGCGATTTCTTCGGGGCTGAATTCAAGGTCCATTGCCACTCTCCGATGACGTTTTACAAAAGCCTGTTTGGCCCGGTTTTCCGCCCTTCGCAAGGGGGTGGGCAACCTGTCCGGAGAGGCATGGGCGGGGCGAGCGCAGCCTGCCGTTACGGCAAGGCGGATCGGGCGGCGCTTATCACGTGTGGCGCGTGGACCGGAATGCTGCCGATCCATTCCCGCCGTGGCGGGTCTGGCTACGAGAATGCAACTCTTTCGCAGCGACTCGGCAGGGCCGGCGTAGGCTGTCAGGCTATTTGCAGAAGGCGCTGCCGCTCAATTCCAGATGCAGATGGTCATAGTGCGCGGCATTGTAGGCCGGGCCAAGGACTGTGCCGAACCGCTTGCAGGCGCTGGCGTGGATCGTCGCAAAGAACTGGCGCACCTTGGGCGACTGGTCGTGCCAGTTGCCGGAAACGGTGATGCGCCGCCCGTCGGCCAGAATGAAGCCCGAAACGTCGATGGCGCTGGCCGTGGCATGGGCACTGCGCCGGCCTGAGCCGGCGACATTGCGGCAATTGTAGCTGCCCATGGTTTCGATCCTGACGATCGGGCTGCCCAGAATCTGCTGCGCGGCGCGGTCTGCCCCAAACCGGGCCCAGGCGGCAAAGGTTTCGGCCAGCGGGCAGGTGACCGGGCCAAGGTTGCTTAGCGCCAGTTTGGCCTGGTCGCTTTTGACGCTGGACATCTGCACGGTGCCAAGGGTCGAGCAGCCGGCGCCATAATACTTGTCCGGCACGGGAAAGAACGCGGCCTTGCTGGCGCCAAGATCGGCCATGCAGGCGCGCATTTCCGGACGGTGAGTCATTACATCGGTCGATTGCCGCACCTTGCCGCGCTGGCTTTCCTGCGGCAGGCCGCCGCAGCCGGCAATCAGCAGGGCCAGAGACAGTGCGGGCAAGATCGGGCGCATGACTGGAAAATCCCATGCAGTTGGTTAATGACAAGCTAACCGCGCTGGTAGAAATACCATAAATTCGCGCGACGCGAACCGGTTTCGCTTGACTCGGGGACGGGCGGCACTAACTGCAACTGCGGGCCACGCGGTCCCAACGCCGCGCGTGCTCTCTGTGAGGAGAGTCTATATGACTGATACTGTGAAGCCAGCGGCAAAGCCCGCTCGTCCGTTCTTTTCTTCCGGTCCCTGCGCCAAGCCGCCGGGCTATTCCCCCGAAAAACTCGCCACCGAATCGCTGGGCCGTTCGCACCGTGCCAAGATCGGCAAGACGCGTCTGCAGTACTGCATCGATCTGATGCGCGAACTGCTGGGCCTGCCTGATACGCACCGCATCGGCATCGTGCCGGGTTCGGATACCGGCGCGTTCGAAATGGCGATGTGGACCATGCTGGGTGCGCGCGGCGTAAGCTGCCTCGCCTGGGAAAGCTTCGGCGAAGGCTGGGTCACGGATGCAGTCAAGCAGCTCAAGCTTGAGCCCAAGATTCACCGCGCCGACTATGGCCAACTGCCCGACCTGTCGAAGGTCGACTTCGCTGATGACGTGCTGTTCACCTGGAATGGCACCACGTCCGGCGTGCGCGTGCCTGATGGCGAATGGATTCCCGACGACCGCGAAGGCCTGACCTTTGCCGACGCGACCAGCG